>NZ_JAVRBN020000042.1:0-60310 GCF_034531305.2 Nostoc sp. ChiQUE02 | reverse complement strand
TTAATGATGCATGGTGACACCAATGTTTTACCCGTGGATACTTGCATTGATGCGATGAGAGGATATGGTCGAACTCACACCACTAGAGCTTATCAACCTTACAAACAGTATGGATTTAAACAGGGTGATATAGCTCTAGCTACAGGCATTGGGAAACAAGTCGCCTTTCGAGTCGGTAAGCAGTATCAAATCACACCTGATATGATTGCTGACCCCGTTTATCAACAGCAATGGGCTGACATGGAAAAGCACTCACCCAAAGCATTACCAGAATTATTCACGGAAAAACAGCAGGTGTGGGGACTACATCTAGAGCCATTGGGGGATTATGTGGAGGGTTTTATAGTCCCGTTTCCTGAACCACAAAATAGAGCCGCACCCAACCAAACAGTCCAAACTCAATCAGTTACTATTGATGACTTGAGAAATTGGTATAATGCCGCAGATAAGTTAGGGAAGTCGGAGAATTACAAAAAACGCATTGTAGAAGTGGCAAATGGGTTTAAAGCTGGTGAGCAATTATCAGCCGAAGCGTTGACAGTAATGAATCAAGATACATTTGAGCTTGAAAGAATCAGTCGGTTGACTCAAATTGCTCAAAGGATTGGCATGGTCTGGGGTAAGTCTGATGAAAATGGTACTCAAGTTCAAGGAAAGATTTATGACTTGGCTTTCAATACCCAGCAGAGAAATTTAACTATTTCGCAGAAAAATGGAGAGGTAATTTTAAACTTGCAATCTGGTCAGGTAAAGACTAATAAACTAACTCCACAGATATTACAAAGTTTTGAAGATGTTAATACTCAAATTGATGAAATATTAGCTAAATCTCAAACACAAAAAGTAGACTTACAAAGATAGATTGTAAGAATTCAGCACCCAGGAGTCAGAAGCCAGAATTTATCAGGAATCTAGAATGATTGGTATATTTATTCATCAAATGTTCTCCTGATTCTTTAACTATTCAGTCCTTCTGAATTCAGAAGGACTGAATTCTTCCCGCAAAATACAACAAAGAATTTCGTGCCAAACTTGGTTTATCGGCAAATGAATGAATTATTGATAGTAGACCCTTACCACTTGAGTTTGAGCGCTACAAATCTTAAACCCGGTTATACGAAGTAAAATTATAGAAGTTAAACACTCTTGAAAATGACCGACGCACCTTTCCCTAACCGACTAGACCGTATTGAGCAAATAATCTTGGGTGTAGCTGAAAGACAAGCAAACACGCAGGCACATCTTGTTGCAGTTGATTAGAAATAATTCTTGAGATGCGTAAGCAGTAAACCCTAGATTTTAACGTGTCGCGGAAGTCCCCATCTTCAATGTACTCATAAGGTGGGGATAGGGAGCGGGGGATGAGGATTACATCTGATATTGATTTATTGCCAAGCATTAACAAATATTAGTACATAAGGATTCAATCTTATTTAGTGCTGTTTTTGAGTTCGTCGAAGGAACGTTTTTTTAGTCTGACTGGCGATTTTCTCCAAAGTAGGGAGTACCTAAAGCTTTAGGAGGTGTAGATTTTCCCGCTAATCCCACTAATGCCAATAAAGCGATCGCATAAGGTAGCATGACTAAAAATTGGTAAGGGATATTTGCCCCTAATGCCTGAATTCGCAGTTGTAAAGCTTCTGTAGCCCCAAATAGCAAACAAGCTAAAGCACTACCTATAGGATGCCATCTGCCAAAAATTAATGCTGCGATCGCAATAAATCCTTTACCAGCACTCATCCCCTCTGCAAAAAATCTTACTTGTACGAGAGTTAAATAAGCACCTCCTAAACTCGCAAGACAGCCACTAATCACCACAGCGATATAACGAACAAATGCTACAGAAATACCTGCTGTGTCAGCAGCTTTCGGAGATTCTCCCACTGCCCGCAATGTCAATCCAAAGCTAGTTTTAAATAAAATGTATGTAGTTAAAATGACTAAGATAAATAATAAGTATACTAAAAAATCTGACTGAAATAGTAGCGGCCCGATTAGGAGAATATTGGCTAAACCAGGAATAGTAATTGCCCCAATTCCAGGTAACTGCTGCGTACTACTGCCACTAAACACTAACCGGGCTAAAAACGATGTTAATCCAGCTGCAACGAGATTAATTGCTAGCCCAGATACCAATTGATCGACACGCAAAGTTACACACAAAACAGCATGGAGTAGTCCGACTAATCCACCTGCAATTAAGGAAGCGAGGATACCAAGCCAGGGATTACCTATGTAGAAAGTGGCAGCAGCAGCAGTAAAAGCACCTATAAGCAACATTCCTTCTAAGGCGATATTTAAGACGCCCGCTCGTTCCGAGTACAATCCTCCAAGGGCTGCAAATGCTAGGGGGACGGCTAGGCGTAAGGTAGCGATTAAGTAATCGGAGAAGAAGTTGAAATTATTCATGGAGTTATTTTTAAACGCAGAGGGAAGCGCAAAGTATCGCAGAGTTTTCTTTGTGTTCCTCTGCGTTAAACCTCCGCGTCCCTCTGCGTTTTTACTCTTATTTCTCTTTCGACTGCGAGACTGATAGCAATAAATAACACCATAAACCCCTGAATCGCGTAAACTACTGTTACCGGTACACCTGCACTACGCTGCATCACATTTGCACCACTGCGAAGCGCTGCAAAAAACAAAGAAGTTAAGACTACACCGACAACACTACCACGACTTAAAAAAGCGATCGCAATGGCATCAAATCCGTAACCTGGTGAAACTTGTTCAAATAGCCGATATTTCAACCCCATCACCTCACAACTCCCAGCCAACCCAGCTAAACCACCTGAAAAAGCCATCACCAGCATAATGGTACGTTCAACAGATATGTGGGCATAACGGGCAGCAATCGGGTTAAATCCCACTGCTGTAATTTGATAACCTAGCGGCGATCGCACTAACAATACCCATAAAATACCTGCGGCAATTAAACCGAATAAAATCCCAGCATGGGCAAGGCTTTGCGGTAAGAGAATCGGCAAACGCGATGTTTTAGCAATTAATGGCGAATAAGGACTAGGCGCACCTGTGGCCATTAATGGGTTTTGTACGAGGTAGCTAACTAAATTCACCGCGATATAGTTGAGCAATAATGTAGTAATTACCTCATTCACTCCGCGCATGGCTTTGAGATAACCAGGAATCCAACCCCAAACTGCACCAAAGAAAAATCCTGCCAAAAGTGCTAAGGGGATATGAATCACCGCAGGTAATCCTTGCACATATAACCCAATTAAAGTACTTCCCAATGCACCCAGATAAATTTGTCCTTCTCCACCGATATTAAATTGCCCAGCCCGCAATGCTACTAACACGCCCAAACTAGCGAACAATAGCGGTGTCATTTTGGTGAGGGTGTTACCAAATCCAAAGTAGGTAGAGATAGATTCTTGAAATAAAATGCTGTATGCGGTGATGGGATTTGCCCCAGCAATTAGTATGAGGATAGCACCGACGATAAGGGCGGAGGTGATCGCAATTAGGGGTGATAGGATTGGTGACAGTAATTTCATACGATTAGTTGGGATCATTGATTAACCCCACCAGCCATCAACAAACCAATTTCTTCCACCTTCGCCGTAGCTGCATCCAAAATAGCCACAAACTCACCTCTGTAGATTATGGCAATGCGATCGCTCATTGCCATCACTTCTTCTAACTCAGTAGAAATATATAAAATTGCGGCACCGCGATCGCGTTCTGTTAAGATTCGAGACTGGACGGCTACTGTCGCCCCTACATCTAACCCTCTTGTGGGTTGCATAGCGATAATTAAAGCTGGTGTTAGCGCCAGTTCTCGCGCTAACACCACTTTTTGTTGATTTCCTCCCGAAAGCTGACTTACCTTGATATAAATCCCATTCGCCCGAATGTCAAACTCTTGCATTGCAGCTTGGGCACGATTAGCGATCGCTTCTGGTTGTAACAAAAAACGGCGACAAAATGGCAGATATTTAAAAGCTTTTAAAATCAAATTTTGGGCGATGCTAAATTGTAACACCAATCCCATTGTCTGCCTATCTTCTGGAATGTAGCCCACTGAGGAATGCTTGGGCGTAAACTCAATTTTACCCTGCTTAATAGTCCGCACAAAAGCAATGGCATCAGCTAATTCTCGCTGTCCATTCCCAGCGACACCAGCAATTCCTAAAATTTCTCCCGCCCGCAGTTCAAAAGATACATTATTTACAGCAGGAATATTTCTTTCATCAGCAACTTGTAAATTTTGCACCGATAGAATGATTTCTCCTGGTAATGTAGGACTTTTATTTAACTGTAAACTTACCTCACGTCCTACCATTAATGTTGCTAACTGCTGAGGTGTCGCTGCTGAAGTTAATATTGTTGCTACTACCTTTCCCTGGCGCAGAACTGTTACTGAATCACAGAGATTCATTACCTCTTCTAATTTATGACTGATAAAAATGATTGTGTTACCTGCGGCTGCCAATTGTCGCAAGATAGCAATTAATGATTCTACTTCTGTCCGTGTCAAAACTGCTGTAGGTTCATCAAGAATCAACAACTTTGCTCTCCGGTAGAGAACTTTGAGAATTTCTACCCGTTGTTGTGCCCCAACAGATAAATTTTCAACTTTGGCAGTGGGGTCAATTTCTAATCCATAAGCTTGGGATAATGCGGCAATTTGTTGCTGTTTATCTTGTAAATTTAGCCGCCAAGTTTTCTCCATCCCTAAGATGATATTTTCTGTGACAGTCAATTGAGGTATAAGCATGAAGTGTTGGTAAATCATACCAATACCTAATTTAATTGCCTCATTTGGTGAAGTAATTTTTATTGGTTTTTCTTGGAGATAAATCTCCCCAGCATCAGGTTGATAGAGTCCACTAATAATATTCATTAAAGTACTCTTACCTGCGCCATTTTCGCCTAGTATTGCGTGAATAGTTCCAGATGCAACAGAGAGATTGATATTGTCATTAGCAATAAAAGACCCAAAGCGTTTGGTAATATTGTTTAAGCGTAAATAGTTCATATTCACAAAACTGATAGCTCGTAGTGAGGACTTTAGTAAACCTCTTGCAAAAATCCCTAACACCCCTCGCCTTGCCCCCATTGTAGAGACGCGATTCATCGCGTCTAAAATACAAAACCATTAGACAGACGCGGTAACTCGTTGCACATTAGACAGACGCGATAAATCGCCGTCTCTACAAAGACAATTATTCTTGTTTTTTAATCTAGTCTACCAAACCTATGTTGTTGCTTGCTTCACGCAGCGCGTATCCTTACCAGCCTCTTTACAATCTTCAAAAACGATTTTTTTATTAACAATCTTTTGCTTTGCATTCAATACCTTTTGCTTAACCACTTCCGGCACAATTGCCCCAAACTTACCTAAAAATAATATATCTGGTCTTTCTAAACCAATTGTATATATTTGTCCCTTGAGTTGTTTTTGTTTAGCTAATTCTGCTATGTAAACTATCGCTAAATCTAAGCGTTTTACAGCGCTGGTTAAAACAGCTTTTGGTGCAACATCTAATTGATCCTTAGTGTTACCAAAAGCATATACTCCTTTTTCACCTGCTGTTTGTAAGACTGCTGCTGAGGCGTTATCTAACCATTGATAGATGACATCAGCCCCAGAAGAAATTAATGCAAGCGTCGCTTCCTTGGCTTTGGCAACATCATTCCAATCACCTGTAAAAGTAGAGGTAATTTGGATATTTGGTTTAACAGACTTTGCTCCTAATTCAAATCCCCGGAGTTCTCCCTCGGTAGCGGGGAACTTCTCTCCAGTAATATAAGATAATTTATTAGATTTAGTGACAGAAGCACCGATAATGCCACATAAATAACTAGCTTGTAGGTGATCTATTCGTAAAGAAGCAATATTCTCAGCCTTAAGATTACCATTCACACCCACAAAAAATGTGTTGGGGAACTGTGAGGCAACTTGTTCAATTGCGGTATCAAATTGTCCGCCATGTGCGAAGATGAGATTGTAGCCTTTACGAGCAAAATCTGTTAATACTTCTGTTTGATCTGCTTGTGCTACTTTTTCTACATAGGCGGTTTCTGCACCTAGCTTTTGTTTTGCTAGATTAATTCCTTCATAACCAGATTGATTCCAGCCTTTGTCAGTAATCATTCCAGGGAGAGCGATCGCTATTTTAAACTCTTCAGTACCACCCGTTGTTGTCGCTGTTGGTGTCGTCGGTTTATTACTGCAAGCTTGCACCACTAAGCTAGTAGCAAACGCTGCTGAACCAAACAAGATAAATTCACGCCGACTAAAGCTTGTTGTCATACCTCGCCTTCAGATAGATAGTTATTTCAAAACTCTAAAGTCGTAGGTTGACATACTCTGAAATAACTTAAAATAAACAATACTTTAGCACGCGATCTCTACACATAATGAAAAAAGAAATTATATATTATTGACTAAGTTATCTAAGGCTGACTTAGCTACTGATTCTGCTCGTGAAGATGTGATTTTCTGGTAGCGTAAGGTAGAAGGATACAGATGACACCACAAGACGCACGACAATATGCACCAGCAACCGAGCGTAACCGCGAACCAATTCTAGAAGTACTTTTACAAGTGTTGCCTTTAGTGGCACTATTTTAGAAATTCTTGTGGTACTGGTGAACACGCAGTCTTTTTTGCGTCCAGGCTCAGAGATTGTCTGTGGCTACCAACAGATGTTTTTCCACAATTACGAGCGAGTATTATTGCATGGACTGAACACAATGAATGTGTTGAAGAAGAATTCAGCTATTCACCAATTCAGGAGCAAAGCCGGAGACGTTTCCTGTCTTCTCCGGTCAGCAATCTTGACGCGACTCGAAAATACTCGCTACGCTTTGCTATCACGGACTCGCTTTCCACGTCGCTATCCACTTTTTCGGTCAGAATACCTTTCCTGTATTCTGACGACTGACGCATGTATTCTGATTGATAATTTTTAAAAATCATTATCCGTAAAGGGAACTTACGCGATCGCTTTGGTCGTTTGATTCAGATATGGGTCGATGGAGGTTATTGTGGTAAGGATTTCGCCCATTGGATTATTGATGTTTATAGGTGGATTTGGAGTGTTGTTACCCGCCACCAGCAACAGAAAATACATGAATGTCTACTGAGATTAATTTTCTTGAGACAGCTGTGCCTGTAATTGCTGTACTTGTTTTACGGTTAACCCTGTTACTCGCACAATCACTTCATTTTCTCCCTTGGTTAAATGGACTGGGGTCTACGGAAAGGGATCACACTCTCAATCAGGCGAACGCTGCTTTTGCTTGGTCAGGCTTCAAGGCTTTTACCATGCCAACCGCCGATATCTTCTAAATCTGCAACACCCTATAATTAAAATCAGGGGTAACAAAACGGACACTGTATTTCTCTCTACGAGACACTATAAGGCAGTACTATGTATCTGGAAATACATATTTTTCTGAGACATACATGAATATAATAGCTCGTACTTATAAGGTATGGGGCAAACAGTCTTTCCCTACACCCCACACCATCAACCCTGTTTGCGATCAATTCAACTACCTACCGAAAAGAGAAAAGAGCTGATGTTAGACAACTGGTTAAGCAAAAAACAGATATGGTTGCTGCGTGGTGTAGTGATTGTGATTTTTGTGATACAAGTCGGAGCATATTTCAGGAGCAGTTACCGAGCAACGAATATCTGCAAGTTGTCGCAGCCTCATTCCCAGTATTGCGATTTGACAGTAGTGCAGAAGTTAAGTGGAGTAGCAGAAGCGATCGCCCTTTCTTCTGATGGTCACACCCTAGTGGGCGGCGGTGGCAAAAGCTTTAGCGTCTGGCATCTGCCAAGTCAGCAGCCGCAATTAACTCTCAAAGGACACGCAAATGATATTTATGACCTTGCGCTTTCTTCTGATGGTCAGACTTTGGTGAGTGGGAGTTTAGATAAGACCATTAAGGTGTGGAATTTAGCGACGGGAAAACTCAAATTTACGCTCAAAGGGCATTCTGAAGTTGTTAATGCACTGGTGATCACACCCAATCAGCAAACAATTGTGAGTGCCAGTTCCGACAACACCATTAAGATATGGAATTTGGCGACTGGAAAATTAACAAGCACATTGGCACAAACACCGAATGCTGTAATCACTTTGGCGCTGAGTCCCGATGGCAAGACTTTGGTTAGTGGCGATTGGAGCAATCGCATCACTGTATGGGATCTGGCAACTGGACGAAAGCGCACCACTTTGACTGGACATTATGGTGCAGTATCTGCTTTAGCCATTAGTCGTGACGGTCAGTTGCTCGCTAGTGGTAGTGCCAAGCAGGTAAAAGTGTGGAACCTGACAACAGAAAAATTGTTGCAGGATTTTGGGGGCTTTTATTTTCCACAGATCACCATCGCCTTTAGTCCTGATGGGCAATCTTTAATTGCTGGTGGAGGATATAAACCATATCGGGTTTGGAATCTGGTAACAGGAAATATGGAAGCAACTCTGCCCGATGTTAGCAACTGGTCAGGGGCAATGGTATTTAGTAGGGATGGCAAGACTTTGTTTAGTGGAACACAGGACGGAATTACAGAGTGGAAATTTCCTGCACCAAACCACCCGTAAAAAAATGTTTGGAAAGTTATTAGAGTCTTGCGCTTGAGCTATTCGTCTGGTTTTAAAACTTCCAACTTCGGGCAAGTGAGAGTACTGTATCTGCCAAACTAAAATCTCGTTTGTGTTCGCATACGAATTGATCTAATCGTGGATTTTGTCCTTGAAAATCCACCAGTGAACTGGAGATTTTATCTGTGTCATTTCTCCGATTATCATTATTAAATGCTAGCCCGATTCTGCTGATATTTTTGAGGAATTCTAGTGGCAAGTTGTTTGGGTTTCTGCAATTTTATAGTTCCCGAACCACAAGTAATAATACCATTTTGATAAATAGGATCGCTTAAGTGGATAGTGCCTGGTAATTTGTTTTGACATATAATTGCGAAAGTTGTTAGTTTATTTTTAGAATTTTTAGTATTAGGTACAATAAATACACCACTAACATAACCTATTACTGGTATTTTTACGAACCATCCCTTTTTTACATACTCTCGTCGGGGATTTGCATAATTGAATGCAGAGATTGGGGTTATTTTTATAGAATAGTTATAGTTTTTTGACGAGTTTAACATTTGTTCTTTAAGAGCAATATCTATTTCATGAATCGACTTACTAAAAATGCCATTATGCTCTAAAAAGTATCTCTGCTGACCACGAGTCATCATGCCAACTGAAGCCAGTCCTACTGATGATGTATCCCAACTTTCATTACTAAAATTTAAAGGGAATAAATTATATAAAAATGGTGGCAATATAATCCAGACAAAAGAAATAAATGCTAGCAAAAATAGAGCCTTGAATTGTGTTTTTTTATCAAGTTTTAAGAAAAGATTCATGACTATTTTCTGTCTGAGATAATTTGTTTTGTTAACGAACACTCTGAAGTCTTTAACACAACCTTTTAGTTCAAGTTTTCCCATAGTAGAGGCTTTTCTAACAACTTACTGACCGCAGAGAAGGTGTTTTCTCTTCTGGAGTTTGTATTTTCTGAACACCTCTGACCAATTACGGTCTGCCCTACCCGACTTGTGAGAATTCCGCTTCTCGTCTAGCCTACCGGGGGTTCGACTGCCCCAAGACTCACAAATCGTTTTTATTCGTTCCCTCGGAGAGATTGATAGTTCCGTTAGGCGTGGTCATTTCAACTACTGGATTCCCTTGACTCTAGCCGTTAACATCAACTTCTATGTCATTTCCAGCAAAGGCACGAATAGCATTGCGTGACTCCCAATAAGAGATGACAGTGAACTCTGTAATTGTGCCATTAGTACGACGAAATACTTGCGCTCCAAGATTACCAGGAATCGATTGAATTTTTTTGATTCCAGCTTCAGTTAAATATTTATAATATTCGTCTGCTTTATTGGTGAATGTTTGACCATGCCAAATACGTGCAACTACTGTTTTGGATTGGGCGGTACTACCATTAATTTTAGATGGAACTGCGCTAGGATCAGTCTGTGCAACTGCTACACAAGGTAAAGAACCAATTAATAGTGCAGAGCCAAGAAATATGCCGAAAATTTTTTCTCTTCTCATTGTAAATCTTTTGCTAAAGTTAGAAGATTTGAATGATGATATTTCTTTATAAGATTGTCAGGCTTACAAAATAGATTACAAGATATCGGTTACAGTCGCAAAGGGCTATCTTGTTGGGGGTAGGCGTTGGATGTAGTGTTAAGAAAATTGAATTTTAGTGCATCAAATAGGACAACATCTTCTTCCTTTCCTACGCCCCACACGCTATACCCTATACCCTTTCATCCAGGAAGACCAGGAATTTACGCAAAACAAGCGTGCCATTCCCCTTTCCACCTTTAAGGCTAATTCCCCTTCTTTACCGTTGTCAATTTCATTTGACGGTTACAAATCAAAATCAAGGCTGAATGTTTCTCCATCAGAATTTTCTTCTTCCTCCTCTGTAAATGAAGTTGCAGTCCTTGAAAAGAGTTTATTATCTTCTGTATTAATCGGGGTGAAAGCTACTTGTTGTGTGGGAAATGCACCCTTTCTGAAAGCAAAATAGCAATCAATAATAAAATAAAGCGTCTCCAGGTAACTTTTACCTAGTTGCTGTGATTCGGCAAATATCCGCTCTCGGTAGCTATCTTTGATCCGAACTTTTTCTGGAGTTAAGTCAAGTTTGTCTGCCATTGCGATCACTTAATAGATGTAGATGCTGAATTCTTGCTGCTGATGGTCTTTGCCATCTCTAAAAGCCCAAAGACATTGGCTTCTACTGGATTGTCGAGAATCTTGAAACCGTTCTTCTCTAACAATTTTTTAAATCCTGGTAACAGACAGCCTCCACCAATCGCCCAGATTTCATCCCCTTGGTGCTTGGCATCCAGTGTCAGATTCACCACTTTCTTTAAGTATTTTTCATACCAATCTTTCAAGCAAGCGCTGTATATATCTTTAATATCGATGTCACGGCTGTACCTAGTATGCCCCATTTCCAGACAGAACCGAATCTTGGAAGCATCCCCAATTTTTCCACCATTTAAATGTTTCATTTTTTGGGAGATATCATCGATGAGAACTTCTACACCGATGGGGTAGGCAGTGTGAACTTCTCGCTGACCCCGGTTGTAACGAGAATACAGGGTCGTACCATTGCCAAAGTCTAAAATGGTTAACTTTTTGGGTAGTGGATGCCCAAACAATGCACCCATCCCCTCTAGCACAACTTTGATGACTTCTACCTTCACGTCTGATTGTTTGCCAGCAAGTATTGGCTGATATTCTCCATTGAGTACTTTTTGCAATTCTTCAGCCAGACCAACATCATGTAAGCTGACGACTAATTTTAAGTGCCAAGCCTTACGGTGTGGGAGATGTGCCAATGCACCCAATAAAGTCAACAATGCATTATTGACTTTATTTTCATTATTGTCTGTGTTGCGGTCAAAATAATTCCCTGTCCGGTAAGCAGATTCTCCAACTGTATAAGCACTACCGTTAAAAACTACACGCCCTGGCACATCTTCCATCTCGGCATTGGTTATATAGCTCGGCACACGAACTACTTCAAACCCTTCGACTAAAAGTTTGAGACTTCCGTAACCGTTATCAAAACCCGCAGGAAAAATTTTTTGCAACGTGTGAATGTTTGACATAAAGACAAAGGTAATACACTTTGAGAAAGTGAAAATTATCTGTTTAAGTGATCTGCAAGGGCAAGAGAAAGAAGAATAAAATAACTATCCCTTTTTGATCCAGACTCAAGAGTTTATCATAAACCCTTGGGGGCTAAGTGGGGTACACAATATCAAAAAGTCAGATGTACCCCACTTAGCACCTATATACATCCTATATAGGGGTCAAAATGTCCCAAAAGTCCTAAGATATTGTTGGGGTATATATAGCCCCCATATAGCCCCCATGAGGAATTTTTGAAATCTTTTTTATCAATACAGCAGAAATTAATTTAGATAGTTGGCTGTTTGATTTATACTTTAATGCCTCTGTAAGATGTTCAAGGTGATAAGCGTGGTCTAGCATGATCGTGATTTTGGGGATAGCGACGGGTTTGACTGGAAATAAGCGATGTTGAGAGTTAATATCTCAATTAAACCTGCATCATTCGAGACATTCGCAGGGGTGCAGTGTGTAAAGAAGGGAAAGTTGGAGTAGCTAAAAAATATTGCTGGAATAACCTATAACTGCTGGATTTGAATCAAGAAGGGGCAACTGATCTACAAATGGGAGTGGAAAAGTTTAACCTTTATAATTGGCTAGTCCAATGCTATGTTCCTTTTTTTTCTGATATCTTCCCACAGTTACACTTCAAAGATGTTATTGATGGGCTACCGGTAGGTGCTAGAACAGTAGTAATTAGCGAATCTTAGAGCAGAAGAAATTAACCTTAGTCATATACAAGGTTATGAAACTAATGTTAGTTTCATAAACGATCCGTATATTATGTATCAAGTTGCCACTATCAAAGATTTGAGGAGCCTTGTTATGTAAAACAACCTTTTTATGAAATCACGATTTTTTTGAATTAACTCAGTTGTTGGTAATAAATAAAACTAAGAAAGATGTGAGTTTTAAAAGACATTGTAATGAAAAAGAAAACAGTTAAAAAGCAGATCCGGCTAACAATTGCTAGTAATGCAGGCGGGTCAGGTAAAACCACGGTAGCAACCCATTTAGCATATGCTGTAGGTGCCAAAGGTTACAAAGTTACCCTAATAGAACTCGATCAAAACGGCTCACTATGTATTTTTGCAAGGCTTGCACCAGCATCAATGGAGCAGTCTCTAGCTGCTGTCTTCAAAAAAACATTTACAGGTGACTACCCACTTGTTCCACTTTGGACAGAACATCTTTCCACGGTTACGGCTATTCAAGGAGGAAAATTTCTCGAAGAAAGCATTGCAGAAATATATAACTATAATCGCCGTCACTACACACTGAAAGATAGATTAGAAGATTTTCCCTTAAATAGCGATTTGATTATCTTTGATACTCCTGCTTCCTTAGAGCCTATGGGTTTGATTGCACTAGCAGCTTCTACACATGTGCTTGTTCCTATCAAACCAGAATATAAAGATACAGGAGCTTTCGCAGGTTTTTTAGATTGGTTCTATAGTAAAGTAGACGATTTGAGATTGAAACCTCAACCTGAAATATTAGGGTTTGTACCTACACGAGTAGATTTATATGGCGTTGGGGCACATCGAGATATTTTAGGTTTAGACAAAAAGGGCAACCTCAGAACTGATATTGAGCCTGAGAGAACTCTTCCCTTTCTAATTAAACAGATGGGAATCCGATGCTTTCCCTACATTCGAGAATCTAATTACTACCTTAAAGCTAGTGGTTCTGGATTACCCTTAAATTTATATCGACCTGGTTATGATGCTAGTGAAGACTTTAAACCTATTGTGACTAGCTTAATTAAATTGATGACAGAGGAACTGTAATGCCAAGTAAAAAACCTGTAGAAATTAGTCAACTGTTTGGCCAAGCAGGTCAGTCTCAGCAAATTCACCAACTTAAAAGTCAGATAGAGAAACTCGAAGTAGAAATTATACAGCTGCGAACAAATGTATTTAGTTCAGAAGAAAAAATTACATTAGAGCAACAAATTGAGCAACTCACTAATCAACTGGCTACTCAAGGAGGGATACATGAAATTGCAGTAAATCTTATAGATCCCGATCCGGCTCAACCGAGACAAACGTTTCCTCAATTAGTAATCCAAGAACGAGCAGAGAGTCTGCGTCGGCAAGGTCAGCAAAACCCAATAGTGCTTATTCCACAAATTGATGGACGCTACAAAATATTTGATGGAGAACTCAGATGGAGGTCAGCTCCACTTGCTGGAATGACAAAACTGAAAGCTGTCTTTCTACCTAAAGAAGAAACTTCAGATGAAGTCGTAGTTTTTGAGGGTCAACTGGTAAGTAGTATTCACTCACAAAAACTTCATGACCTTGACTTAGCAACTGCTCTTATTCGATTAATTATTTATAAATATCCGGATCTGAGCGGAAGAGAAGACGAGATTCCAAAGTTTTTGAATGCTTTCATTAACCGACTAGTCCGTAGCAAGAAGCTTCAATATCTCGCACTGATTAAAGATTCTGATTTGATGACACAACAAGAATGGCTAGAAACATCTGATTTCAAGGAACATGAGGAACATGAGATTGTCTCAGTTTTGTTAGGACTACAACTCAATCCGGTATCGATTAATAACAATATCTTTCCTCTTCTTAAAGTGACAGAAGACCTCAAAAATGTCATTCGCTCTGAAGGGTTAGAAACCAGCAAAGTAAGAGAACTCAATAAGTTATCCTCTGAACAGATGAAGATTGAAGAATCTAAAGCTCTGATGATTCGTACTCAGGTAACTCATCGAGTCATCGAAGAAAAACTATCATTGAGCCAAACTAAAACACTAGTTAAGCAAACCCTAGAGCAGTATAGTGCTTCTAATTCTGAAGCCAAGCAGAACAAACAGATGGACAAAACTATTAAGGATATCCAGTCAATAAATTTAAAAATATTGGAACAGACACGACTTATTAAACTACGCCAAGTCCTTCAGGAAAAGCTCGATGAGATTAAAACCCTGATGTAGTAAGCAGTTTTTGTAATTTGTAATATAGTTATCCCGGACAAAGTGAGTTACCAAGTCAAGGTGTCATATACTTTGTTCTAAACGTTTTTGCTCACCTCGTTGATAATAGGTATAACCAGCATCGCTTTACTGCGAAAGCTACCGCCCTCCTCCAGCACCCAAAAAATCAGTAGTTCCACTTAAGAAAAGGAAGCCTAGAACTATGACATATAAGAGTGATGAAGGGAAATTAGGGTGAGTTTTAGATGACACTAATGCTGGGTGTGTCATATAGTATTTATGTACTATAATTAACTGACTTCCAGTATTATAATAATGTGCGGCCTCTTCTAACAGGCAATGTCCACTCCCCCTAATCTTTCCCCTCAACAAGTAAGTGCCTTTCCTCAACACGAAACAATCACCGGAGTCGTAGAACGCCTAACTTTTTACTCTGCTGAATCGGGTTACACTGTGGCAAGGCTGACCCGTCCCCGTAGCACCGAACTCACAACAATTGTTGGCAGCTTTGCTAACATCCAGCCAGGGCAGACTTTACAACTAACTGGTTTCTGGCGTGACCATCCACAATTTGGCCCCCAGTTCCAAGTAGTCAACTACAAAGAAACCAAACCAGCTACTCTCACTGGAATTGAAAAATATTTGGGTAGTGGGCTGATTAAAGGTGTTGGGCCAGTAACAGCCAAGCGTATCGTCGCTCACTTCGGTTTAGAAACGCTCGACATCATCGAAAATCAGATTGAACGACTGATTGAAGTCCAGGGTATTGCCAAAAAGCGGATCACTCTCATTAAAAACGCCTGGTCAACTCAAAAAGCCATCAAAGAAGTGATGGTATTTCTCCAGGGGCATGGCGTTTCTACCACTTATGCTGTGAAGATTTACAAGCAATATAAAGATGAGGCGATACCTTCGGCACGTCTTCGACGAACGCTACTGTTACCAAAAACCCCTACCAGCTAGCAGCTGACATCTACGGTATTGGCTTTCTGACTGCTGACAAGATTGCGAGAAATATAGGAATTGCACCAGACTCAGAATTTCGTTACCGTGCGGGGATTATCCATTGCCTAAGTGAAGCTGCCGAAGATGGTCACTGTTACCTGCCACAAAGCGAACTGATTGAGTCGGTAATCAAACTGCTGACAACCGAATCTCATCAGCCCACAGAAGAAGCAATTGCACAAATCATCAAAGACATGGCTCTAACAGATGAACTGATTAGAGAGTGGGATGAGAATAAAACCCTACTTTGCTACAAACCGACTTACTTTCATACGGAACAGAATTTAGCTCAACTGATCCGCCAACGCTTAGAAAAGCCTGTTGATACTGACATTGAGCGTGTGCGTGATTGGATTAACCGCTTTACAGCCAGCCGTAAAATTCAGCTTTCAGAACAGCAACGCCAAGCTGTAGAAACAGCAGCCTACTCCAAAATCATGATCCTCACTGGTGGCCCTGGCGTTGGAAAAACCTTCACAACTCACACGATTGTCAGCCTGTGGAAAGCAATGGGTAAATCCATAGCCCTAGCTGCACCCACTGGACGCGCTGCTCAACGTTTGGGTGAAATAACTGGGTTGGAGGCTAAAACTATTCATCGCTTGTTAGAATTTGACCCGCGCTCAAGGGGTTTCAAGCGTGATAGCGAAAATCCTTTACCCCACACGGCAATTATCGCTGATGAAGCCAGTATGCTTGATTTATTTCTGGCTTACTCCTTAATTAAAGCAGTACTATCTGGCGCTCTACTGTTGTTGGTGGGTGACATTGACCAGTTACCATCTGTGGGCCCAGGTCAAATACTCGCTGATTTGATTAATTCTGGGCGAGTTCCCGTAGTACGGTTGACCCAGGTATTTCGCCAAGCTCAACAGAGCGCAATTATCACCGCCGCCCACCAGATTAATCGAGGAATTTATCCCACAATCGAGCCAATCTCCGACAATCCTGTGTCTGACTGTATTTGGCACGGCGGCGGACATCAGCCCGAACATGGTGTACAGGCAATCTGCGAGTTGATTAGCGATTTGATTCCACGGCTGGGTTTTAATCCTGCTACTGATGTGCAAGTACTTTGTCCAATGTCGCGGGGCTTGGTAGGGACTCGCAACCTTAATACTGTATTGCAGCAGTTGATTAATCCACCTACCCCCGACAAGGTGGAAATTAATAGAGGTGGGATGATACTGCGAGTTGGCGATCGCGTCATTCAACAAATGAATGATTACCAGCGTGAAGTCTTCAATGGAGATTTGGGAATTATCACCGACATTGATACTGTTGAACAAGAAGTAATTGTGCAGTATGGAGAGCGTACTGTGATTTACGACTATGCTGACCTGAATGAAATTACTTTAGCCTGGAGCGTTACTATACATAAAAGCCAGGGTTCAGAGTATCCGGTGGTGATTCTGCCAATTTATATGCAGCACTATATGATGTTGACCCGGAACCTGTTTTACACTGGTATAACTCGTGCCAAGAAGTTAGCGATCGTAGTTGGCGCAAAAAAAGCGATATCTCTAGCGGTGCGTTCTACTGATGACCAACGGCGGTACACAAGGTTACAGCAACGCTTGCTTCAGACAGGGCTGCATTGGTGAGATGTAATCTATTAGTGATGAATTTTGATTATTAAAAATAAAAAAGTTTATCGAATTATTTGATTTATACTTTTAAATCCCCAGGTTAAAAAAAAGCCGAAAAGTTTGTATGTCCAGCCTCAGTTCAGACATGGTTCGCATCTATTTGCAGGAAATTGGTCAGTATCCTTTATTGAAACCAGACGAAGAAATTGCTTATGGTAGACAGGTACAACAAATGATTGCTATTGAGCAATCTAAAAATGAACTAACCCAACAGCTAGACCGGGAACCAACAATGAAAGAATTAGCCAATGCTGTTGAAAAAACTGAAACACAAATCCGAGCAGCGCTACACCTTGGTCAAAAAGCTAAACAGAAAATGGTGACAGCTAACTTGCGACTGGTAGTATCTGTTGCCAAAAAATATCAAAACCGCAATTTGGAATTCTTAGATTTGATCCAAGAAGGAGCAATCGGTTTACAGAGGGGTATAGAAAAGTTTGACCCCAACCTGGGCTATAAGCTCTCGACCTATGCATACTGGTGGATTAGCCAAGCTATAACCAGAGCAATTGCAGAACAATCCCGCACTATTAGATTGCCTGTTCATCTAACCGAAATTCTTAATAAAATTAAGAAGGTGCAGCGAGAAAGCTTTCTAAAACTCGGTCGCCATGCCACTGCTGAAGAAATAGCTGCATCATTAAACATCAGCCCCGATAAGCTTCGAGAATATCTCAGTGCCTCTCGTACAGCCATTTCTTTAAATAAAAAAGTCGGAGATGAGCAAGAAACAGAATTGGGCGAAATTTTAACAGACGTTGGTGTTTCACCAGAAAAACTCCTTACCCAAGAACTTCTATCGCAAGACGTAGCTAAATTATTAGAACCACTGACACCAATTCAACGTCAAGTGTTGACTTTAAGCTTTGGTCTGGAGAACGATCAGCATTTTAATCTCGCTCAAATTGGTAAAGAGCTAAACCTAAGCCGAGAGAGGATTCGTCAAATCCAAGTCAAGGCGATAAGTATTCTCCGTCGTCAGCACAATGACATCCAAGAGTATTTATTTGATTAAGCCATCATGTAAAAATAAGTTGTACAAATTTCAGTAGACCGAAAAGTTTGGTGTTAGCGTTCGCGCAGCGTTCCGCAGGAAAGCTCACCGTACCACTTCGTGGAAGCAAGCTACGCGTAGCGTCTCGCAGAGAAGGGATCGTTCTGTGATAAATACCTGGGAACCTGATTGTTGTCTGAAAAACTGCAATTTGGGGTAAATATAGCGTAGCTGACACTAAGAGAAAGATAGGCGGAAAGCATTAGTTTATAAGCGTTTTAGCTATCACTTTTAGATAAATTATTCAAGTCATGCTTGCTCCTTGTTAGACAAGCCTGTAACGAAAGAATAAGGGCTTTAGTTTTGTCATTGGCATACTACAAACCTCGATTTTAGGTAAATTTGTACTATTTTGCCCCTGGTGTCAGCTACGCTATATCTGCCCCGTGTTGGAGGAGTTGCTAGAATGATTGACCATGACAGGCTTTTCAAAGAATTAATATCTACATTTTTTGTTGAGTTTCTCGATTTATTCCTGCCTCAAGTAGCCAGCCAAATAGACCGCGATTCTATCCAGTTTTTACCCCAAGATGTATTTACTGATGTCACATCTGGCGAAAAGAAAGAAATTGATTTGCTAGCGCAGGTGCGTTATCAGCAACAGGAAACTTATTTTTTAATTCACGTTGAAAATCAGTCTTATACTGAGTCAGAATTTGCCAAGCGGATGTTTAAGTATTTTGCACGCTTGCATGAAAAATATGATTTACCAATTTATCCAGTTGTAATTTTCTCCTTCGATGAACCAAAACGTGCTGAATCTCAAAATTATCGTGTCACGTTTCCCGATTTAAAGGTACTGGAATTTCAGTTTGCAGCAATTCAATTAAATCGCCTAAGCTGGCGGGATTTTCTAACTCAATACAATCCAGTGGCAGCGGCGCTGATGGCGAAGATGAATATTGCAGTGTCAGAACGTCCGCAGGTGAAGGCGGAATGTTTGCGGTTACTGACAACTTTAAAGTTAGATCCAGCACGGATGCAATTAATTTCGGGGTTTGTTGATACTTATTTGCGGCTTGATGATACTGAGAAGCAGGTTTTTCAAACGGTGATTAGTAGAATGGGATTAGATGAACGGGAGGAAGTTATGCAAATTGTAACAAGTTGGCAACAAGAAGGTGTGGAAATCGAAAGAAGAGAAACAATTTCGACGCTTTTAAAAGTACGTTTTGGAAATTTAGATAGTGAGTTAGAGGCAATTATTCCTCAGTTAATGCAGTTATCTAGGGAAGAATATCTTGGCTTACTTTTACAGGCTGACCGTGAAGAATTATTATTGCGGTTTCAAAGGTAATTCTAATTTAATAAAAGCGGGTGTGCCATTTAGTACATTTACAGAATTTGTTTTGCTACTTCAGTTCAACTCAATATTGTGACTGCTAATATAGTGTCCATTATGTGATGGCTCATGTTTCCTGTGAAGTAATCGTTCCCTCTCTAAAATCATAACTTCTAGCTCACTGGCACGTTCTTCTGAAAGCGGAAATATCTCCTCACTCGTCTGTAGATTACCTCGAAAAATCGTCCGCTTACCTTCATTTCGGACAATAAAATCACACTCGTGTTTGAGCGAAAAATAAGCTGATGTATTTATTAGATACATCAGCTTTTGACTTATCCCAAGATTTCAATCACAGCCGCGAGAATAGCTGGCGCTTTGTCTGAAACCGGAATGAACACACGCTTTTGCCAGTTGATGATCTCGGTGAAACATCCAACAGCTAAGAGTCGCTCTGCCAGTGAGATAGCATTAACCAGTTCTATGCGAGGTTCTGTGGCAATATAAGAACGCCGTAAAGTAACGCCACCCGGTAACTGCTGGGAATAGCCTTCGTTTAGCACTAAAGAGACTAACTCCTGTGGGCTTAACAGCTTATCCTTCAGACCGAGTTGTTCAGCCACCGACTTAATATCATTACCATTCACCACCCGACCGAGTATCTTTTGTCCATCGCTGGTTTGCAGTCGGAATACTCGACTATTTTGCTGTGGTAGTATTTTCCAGATGGGTAGGAGAATACCAGTTACCAAATGCAGGTAATCGGTAGTCAACTTGGGCAGTGCGTCTACTTCAATAGACCAAGTAGCAGCAAAGGTGTCAGCCGAAACCTGCCGCCAAGTGGAAGATTCCAAGTCTTGGACTGATATGCGAGTTTCTTTCTGTGGGCGAATCAGCAAAATTCTTGGGACAACTCCACCCTCAGAGTCGAATAGACTATGCGTTGGAATTGTTATCGCCGCACGACCTTTCTCATTCACCATGAATTGCCCTTGGTACTTGGCAGCAAATTCAACCATCTCTTGAGCCGTTCTGATGTTGTTCTTCTGAACTCGCTCAATTTTGAGGTAGTTGGTGACGCTACCAGTGGTGGGATGAGTGTACACAGCTTCTTGGCTTTCGATAGTAAACCTGTCAGCCCTAAGCGTTTCAACACCCATCTCATAGACCCCCGCCGCGATCGCTGCTTCAATCTGCTGACTCAAGAGTAGTTCAAACCTCTCGAAAATGATGTTTTGCATATCGATGCGTAGAGCCAGCAGCCGATTGAGGAATTGCCGCAATGGGGGCAAGTCGATTTTCATCCCGCCTTCATGAGAGGTTAAGCTAAGTCCCGTCATCTGCTCAAAAGTTCCCAAAGGCACTTGGGCAAACCGCCCTTGGAATATCTGCTTGAACAGTTCATACAGTGCATATTCGGCGTAGTTTGACTCAAGGTTATCTTTGTTTGAAAATATTCCGTTACCTCCAGTTTGCCTCTGTCCACGAGTGAGTGCGCCCAAGCTATCCAGCCGTCTAGCAATAGTGCTGATGAATCGACGTTCACCGATGACGTTAGTGGTTACAGGTCTGAACACGGGCGCAGATGCTTGGTTGGTTCTGTGCGATCGCCCTAATCCCTGAATTGCGTTGTCTGCTCTCCAGCCGGCTTCAAGCAGGTAGTGCGATCGCCGTCTCCTATTCACAGCGTTGAGGTCAGCATGATAACTTCTGCCTGTGCCACCAGCGTCACTGAAGATGAGGATTTGTTTGTCTCCCTGCATAAACGCAGCAGTTTCAGCAATATTCGCCCCACTGCCTCTAGAATCCACAAACAAACGTCCAGATTCATCTTTCAGAACTCGTTTACTGCGACCTGTGACTTCAGCCACTTGCTTGTGACCAAAATGCCACAGCAATTGTTCTAATGCGCCGGGGATGGGATCAAGGCTTGCTAACTTATCGACTAACGCATCTCTCAAGGCTACAGCTTCTTGGGAAATAACTGGAGAGCCATCAGCGTCAAAGACTGGCTCGGATCTTTCTTCTCCATCCTCGCCAGAATGAATGGAATGCAGATGAATGGGGAAAGCACTCATCAGGTAATCCATAACGTATTCCCGTGGGGTCAAGTCAAGATTGAGATCCTTCCATTCGGAAGCCGTAACTTCATCAAGTCGTCGTTTCAAAAGTTCTTCATTAGTCGAAACTATTTGAATGACAACAGCAAGACCTTGGACTAAATCCTGCTCAATCGCTTTGATCAGGGTAGGGCATTTCATCCCGGTCAGCAGATGATTGAAGAATCTCTGTTTATGGCTTTCAAACTGCGACTTAGCAGACATCTTTGCAGCACGGTTGTAAGTTTTGGAACCAGAGATATTACAAGCTTCCAGGGCTTTGTCTAAATTATGGTGAATAACTTGAAAAGCATCGGAATAGCTGTTATAGCTCCGTTTCTGCCTCGGCGTTAACTCAATTTCGAGAGTTTGATACTCAACTCCCTCGAATGAAAGGCTCCGCGCCAGATACAGCCCCAAAGCCTTGAGATCCCTGGCTACGATTTCCATCGCAGCGATACCACCGCCCTCAATGGATTCCACAAAATCCTCACGGGAGGTAAACGGAAAATCTCCAGTCTGCCAAAGTCCCAGGCGATTGGCGTATGAGAGATTTGAGACTTTAGTTGCACCAGTTGCAGAAACATAGATAACCCGTGCTGATGGCAGTGCGTTTTGCAACCGCAGCCCAACAATACCTTGCTGGGATGCTGCAACCATGCCCAGTTTGCCCTCTTGCGCCATTGCATTGCCCATACTGTGGCACTCGTCATAAGCGATTGCTTCCTCAAAATCAATGCCAGCCCATTCAACAATTTGCTTGAGCCGACTTTTACCATTCTTTTGAGAACGTAGAGTAGAGTACGTGCAGAACAGAATGCCTTGGATGAAAGGGATGGGGTCGCCAAGCTTGATATTTGAGAGGTCGATAATGTCTTTTGCATCACCTCCTAAAGCACACCAGTCCCTACGTGCGTCCTCAATAAGAGCAGCACTCTTTGATACCCATATTGCTTTTCTTCGTTCCTGACACCAGTTGTCGAGGATGATTCCTGCACATTGTCTTCCTTTCCCCGCACCCGTCCCATCGCCAAGAAACCAGCCACGGCGAAATTTTACAGCATTTTCTTCGCCAGTTGCCGCTACAGTCACATTATCCCAAGAATCATCCACAATATAAGACCCAGACAGGAATTCACAGTGCGCCTGACCTGCGTAAATAACGCTTTCAAGTTGTGCTTCAGATAACAATCCTTGTAAGACAATGTTTCGCGGGAGATGCGGTTTGTAAGTTGGTGGTGGTGGCGAGACAAGCGCTAGAGCTGCACTTTCACAAAGAAGCGAGGGATGAGGTAAAGCGTCCTTGATTCGGATTCGCTGTGGGCGATAGGTTTCGTATAGGGTATCTTTAAAACCCTCACTAGCCGTCCACTCGATAACCTCATATTCCAGCACTATTACGTCGTCTGGAAGAAAGGAAACTGTTTCTGGTTGTGCAACTGTAGTACGTTTTGGCAATTGAACAACTTTTGCCTTCGCAGCAGCTTTGACTTCTTCTGAGCGTTTCCACGAAGATCGCTTAGGTAATTGCTCAATCAACGCTAGCAGTTCGGGTAAGTCCAAAGTTTCGGAAATACAGGGGATTTGCCTGTGATTATCAGCCGGAACCTTGTCAATTACTGTGATTCTAGTGTCGATTTGTGTACCATGTTTTGAGTACACCTTGCCGTTAACCCCGACCGACATTAAAACTCGTGCTTCCGAGTGCCACTTAACAAAAGTCTCTCGCCAAGTAGGATTATTGGGAGAGAACCAGTTGGCTGTGATTGTTACCAATCGTCCACCGTCAGCCAGTCTTTGCAATGCCGAGTTGATGTGGCTCTTTGTTGCGTCGGGGTTGCGACTGTTGATTTTCGGGGATGACGAAAACGGTGGATTCATCAGTACAACTGAGGGCTGAGTTTTACCAGCTAGGTAATCGTTAATCTGCTCCGCGTTTACTGAGAATAGTGGAGTGCCAGGGAATAATCGCCGCAGAATCTTACTTCTATCGGGTGCAAGCTCGTTGAGCATCAGACTTGCGCCTTGTAGTTTTCCAAATTGGGCTATTAAGCCAGTTCCGGCAGATGGCTCCAGCACCAAATCAGTAGCTTGTACAAATCCTGCTTTGGCTACCAGATAAGCAAGCGGCAGAGGGGTGGAGAACTGCTGAAGCTTTACTGACTCTTCACTGCGCCGTGTTTGCGTTGGGCAGAGGGCTACTAACTTCTGCAATTCCAATAATACTGTTAGCGGCGACTCTAATAAAAGTTTATAACCTTTTTGACGCAGATATAATATTTGCGCCACTTCCACAGCTTCGTAAGCATCTTTCCATTGCCATGCACCAGACGCGGCAGTGCCTAGAAAGTAGCGATTCATCTGGGAAGAAACAGTTTTTGTAGAGAGAGGGCGATTATCTGTTAAAACTTTTGCAAGCTCTTGGGCAACATTAATAACTGACTGCCCATAATCGATTACTGTTTGCAAATCGAATAAAGAACCTTGAGTGAAAAGTTGCTGTACCATTGCATCACTCACAATATTATTTTTTCACTCTTGCTATGGCGAAGCCTTTCTCTTATTAATAAATGAGGCAAGTAATTGCCTCATTTGAACTTTTGAACCTTCCGACATTTATTCTTAGGTGATCAGCCGAGGCTTAAAAAGCGAATTAGCCAGCTTTACGCGGTCTAACTGGCTTGCGTTTGCCTGAAGAATTTACATCAGCCTTTTTAGTTTTCGGTGACTTGTTGGCAGAATTGTTAGCTTTATTGGAACGAGTAGTACGTTTTGGTTGTGGTGAAATTTCTTTAATTGGAGGCAGTAATCTCAATGGACTTCTTACAGAAGTCGGGTAAAAGGGCAGGGGTAAAGGGGAAAGGATGGAACTTTCTCTTTCCCTTTCATTACTTGTACGATGAACAATTTCATCCTCTAACATCCAAGGATCTGATAATTTTTCAAAAGTCAGAGTTTGTGGCGTGATTATTTCTGATACTGGTGGGATTGTAGAAGTAGCTATATTTCCATTACTAACCGAAACCAGATTACTAGTGTAAGCAGCCGATACAAATAGTCCGTTAATGAACTGGAACATAACGAGAGTCACAAATGCCCAAAAGATGACTACGATTGCCAAGGTGAGTAGAGGTTGCATATCCATGATTATTCCTCAACTAAGTAATTGTATTTTTCAATTGATTTACGCAAAGCGTTCTTAAGCCTTGTTCAAATGTGAAGCGAATTTGAACATCTTCTCCCTTTAAGAGAGGACTTCACTCTAAAATTAGCGTAGCATTTCTCTAATTTAATTTAGCCAACTTTCTTTGTTTTTTTAAAGCTTGGTTATAAAATAAAGCAAATTTTAGTATTTATCTATTTGAAGATTTCAAGTATTATAGTTATAAACTTTTTTCCCAAAGATAAACATTGGGGTTAAGATTTAATTTGCTAGCTAATCCTTGAAATAAAAATTTCTATTCAAACGAAAAATAAAAGTATTCGTCACAATTAATTGAAAGTATGCCCAGCCAAACTACCGACTTAGTTCGCTCCTACCTCAAAGAAATCGGACGCTACCCTCTGCTAACTCCTGAGCAAGAAATTACAAACGCTAGGCTTGTGCAGCAGATGATGGCGATTGAAGAACAGCGCTCAAGTCTCGCACTTGAACTAAACCGACAACCAATCACAAGAGAATTAGCTACCTCGCTTGGGCAAAGCGAAGCTGAAGTACAGTCAATCATTCAACAAGGTCAAAAAGCTAAACATAAAATGGTGACAGCTAACCTACGATTGGTGGTAGCGATCGCTAAAAAGTACCAAAATCACAATTTAGATTTTCTCGACTTGCTCCAAGAAGGGGCACTGGGATTGCAACGAGGAATCGAAAAGTTTGACCCTAACAAAGGCTACAAACTATCAACCTATACTTATTGGTGGATTACCCAGTCAATAACACGTGCTGTAGCAGATAAGTCTCGCACTATTCGTTTACCAATTCATATCAACGAAAAGTTAAACAAAATCAGGAGAATACAGCAGCAACTATCTCAATCTTTGGGTCGTCCTCCAGTTGTAGCAGAAATTGCCGAATCGTTGAATCTATTGCCCAATCAAATACGGGAATACCTTCACGTTTCCCGGACTCCAGTCTCGCTAGAAATGCGAGTCGGGGATGAGCGCGAAACTGAACTAGCTGATATTTTACCGATGGATGGTATTTCCCTAGATGAGCAAATAACTCAAGAGCTTTTACACCAGGACTTGAGCGAGTTGCTGGCATTGCTTAAGCCAAGGCAACGAGAAGTATTGACTCTACGTTTTGGATTGGAAGATAATCAGCAACTGACTTTGAGTCAAGTTGCAAAACGCCTAAATCTTAGTCGAGAAACAATTCGTAAAACTGAACATCTTGCTTTGAAAATTTTGCGCTCTCATCAAAACAAGATTAAAGACTATCTTCTTAATTAGGACTAACTAAGGGTTATTGGACTCTAGTTTCATTTATATAAGTCGAACTCGCTACTTCAAAGACTAAAAGCAGTTGCCACTGCTGTTAAAGATGCCTCCAATTGCTGCTGTCAGGAGTGCGGTGCGATCGCGTACCCGCACTCCTGACAGCAGCATCGCCTCTGCTTAGTCCCCGGCCAAAAACCATCAGATTGCCCCTGTTTCAATCAAATGGTGTATGAATATATTTCTATCTAGAAACTATCCTTATAAATAGAACACCAAAGAAAGAACCGATGCCCAGCAAAACTATTGAAGTCCGAGAGTACACCGTCAGAGCGCATAAGCGGGAAATTCACACTCGCGTTTTCAACTTCGTATGTAAGCAGTGTGAGCAACCCACACAACGAGAAACCTTTGGAGTTCGACCTCTATATTGCGAGAAATGCCGCCCTCCCCAACCACCCAAGAAATCAGTAGTCCCTCTCAAGAAGAGAAAACCCAGAGCTATGACTTACAAGAGTGATGTCAATTTGGCAAAATAATCTGAGAACACTTTTAGAGCAAACAAGATGCCTTCCAAGTAGTTATTCTAAAAGCATCTTGGATGTGTTTTTAGCAATGAAAACGATTTCATTGCTATTATCGATGTATTGATCCCGTGATGTTGTACATATTTAGCTAGCAGCAGATTTGACGAGCTAGTTGCATCAGGATCAACAAAAAAATGTAGTCATGGTACAAGGGATAGCGGTTTTGGTGAAATTAAAAGTTTATGGATAGTCAATCACAATTACAGCCTCCTCCTGAAACCTTTCTTGCTCCCCTGTTGTCATTACGAGACTACTATGCTCCGATTGTGGAGAAGTACGAAAAGTTATACATACAAGCTTTAGCAAATCTCAATCACGTAGAAGCATTGCTATCTGTCTGGTCTGATAGAGCAGGGGGGCAGAGGGGAATTTCTAAATATCTGAACGCAATGCCTAAAATTTCTTCTTTCTCCCCTGCTCCTTTGCTCCTCTGCACCCCTGCTGCCTCAACGATTTTCCCTTTTCAAGCGTGCCATTCGGCTGATGCACAATGCAAATGTCATACAATTTGCCATGTCATTTCCTGCCCCGCCCCCAAAGGTACAAGCCCAGATTCCATAAATGGAACTTCATCAGGAACGCGCCAAGTCGTTTTGGACAAGGTAATTCGCTCGGTATTACGCGGCAGTTGATAAAAATCTGGGCCATAGAAGCTAGCGAACGCCTCCAGTTTATCCAGGGCTTTCACGCTTTCAAATGCTTCGGCATACAACTCAAGGGCGTGCAGAGCCGAAAAGCATCCCGCGCAACCACAGGAACTTTCTTTGCTGGTGCGGGTATGGGGAGCGCTATCGGTACCTAGAAAAAACTTCGGATTAAGCGATGTTGCCGCTTGCAACAAAGCCTGACGATGCTCCTCCCGTTTCAAAATGGGCAGGCAATAAAAATGGGGGCGAAGGCCGCCTTTGAACAGGGCATTACGGTTAAACAACAAATGTTGTGGCGTAATTGTTGCCGCGATGGTGTTGGCAGACAGGACATACTGCACCGCATCGGAGGTGGTGATATGCTCAAGCACCACCCGCAGGTTGGGAAATCGCTGCTTGAGGGGGATTAAATGTCGCTCGATAAACACCTTCTCGCGATCGAACGTATCAACATCGTTATCGGTCACTTCCCCGTGCAGTAATAACGGCATGTCCACCTGCTGCATCGCTTCAAAGACGCGATCACCCTTCCGAATATCCGTCACACCGGAGTCTGAGTTAGTCGTTGCACCGGCTGGGTAGTACTTGACCGCTTTGATAAACTGGGATTCTTTTGCCCGGAGAATGTCGTCGGGGCTGGTGTTGTCGGTGAGGTAGAGCGTCATCAATGGCTCAAACTGTTGTCCCTCTGGAATGGCGGCGAGGATGCGATCGCGATAGCAAGCCGCATCTGCCACCGAGCGAATAGGGGGCTTCAAGTTCGGCATGATGATCGCGCGGGCAAACTGACGCACCGTGTAGGGCAGAACCGCTTTCAGTGCTGCACCGTCGCGGAGATGCAGATGCCAATCGTCAGGTCGGGTGATGGTAAGCTTTTGCATCCTTTCATTATAAAACGGCAACAAGGGCCTCATGAAAATAGGGGCGATCATCCAGATCTGGTATGGGGCGAGCGCTATCTATGATACTGCACTCAAGTTTGCTCCTAATGACCTCAAAACTCTTAAGCGCAAGGGTTTCGCTCTCGAAAAGCTGTCCGAGCTACAGTTATCTCAACAGCAGTATACAGAGGCTATTAAGGCTTTAAAGCAAGCGATCGCCTATGATAGTGCCTTTTCTCGATACCACAGTGATGCAATTGATATCAGTTATCACGGAATGATTATTGAAAGATTAGCCGAACTATACTTAACCAACAAGCAGTATACAGAAGCATTCGCAACTTATCAACAAGCACTTGCTACTTATGAAACTGCCATTCAACTTGCTCCCGTTGACTTTTGCAATCACGGGATCAAAGCTGGTCATTAGCATCTGTGGCTGATTTGCATTGCAGCTTGTCACAATACACCCAAGCAGTTGGCGCATCTGTCACCAGTTGAGCAAACTTTTGAGGGCAAGCGTCTTCAAACTCCAGCATCAGTCCGCAACTTCAGGCGTAACCCCTTCCATCCTTGAGCTTCTTGCGTTTCGAGACTATGGTAAGATTCAAGACTATGCAGGAGAAACTTGGTTGACGCTCAAACAAGATTTACTGCAAACACTGCAAAATCAGCCAGATTGGGGAATAGGAGAAGCTCAAGTCGATATTTTCCTCCATAAAGGATTAATTGATGATGCAATTAAAACAGTAGAAAGAGATACTTACTATGCTTCAGAATTGGTTCATCGAGTCATGGATGCAGCAGTTTCCCATCGTCCAGATTGGGTAATTGATAACGCTCGCAGACGGGCAGAACCAATTATGGAACAAGGAAAAGCTGACCGTTATGATGTTGCGGTTAATTGGCTAAAAAAAGTCAAAGCTGCGTATCTCTAACTAAGGCAAAAAGCTGAATGGTCTGCTTATCGCTCGAAATTAGAAGCGGCTCATGGACGTAAACGTAAATTAATGGAATTATTTAAAGAACTGAATTAATAGTATGATTAATTTGGCTAATGATACGACAAAACTGCAAACAAAACTCGCTCATATATACTTCGAGTTACATCCTTCCTTACAAAAAATTATTCAGTTATTTTCGGTAATTTATGCACCGATAGACAAAAATTCCCTCGTAAGTTGTCTTAGTAAAACTGGTGCTTTAGATGAAAATAATAAACCTTGGGGTACTAAAACCCTTAGTCCCCAGGAAGATGCGTTGACGCTGCTAGAAGAAGAATGCTCTAACAGTGAGAAACATTGCTCAGATTATCTACATCTGATTTTGACAGAACAACTGTTGTTACAGGGTTGTACCCAAGAAGCACAAGAAAGTCTGGAGCGTGTATCAAAT
This sequence comes from Nostoc sp. ChiQUE02, assembly GCF_034531305.2. NCBI lineage: Bacteria > Bacillati > Cyanobacteriota > Cyanophyceae > Nostocales > Nostocaceae > Nostoc > Nostoc sp. ChiQUE02. Next base: position 30,603 of record NZ_JAVRBN020000042.1, on the reverse strand, counting down.
GAATATCAAAATAACGCCGGCGTTTTTTGGGGTTGGTTAAGTTTTCTGCGGGGTGAAAATGAACAAGCCATAAAATATTATACAGATGCCCTGAAAGCGATCAAAAAGGCTACAGGCAAACGGCAAATATATTTCAATACAATTGGGGGCTTATTTTTTATCCTCGCATTGTTAAAAGATGGTTCAGTGCAACGCCTCAAAGAAGCAGAAGAGTATACCAGTTTGATGTCCCGTCAAGGGGATCATTGGCTCAGGTTCACTTATGGCAGACTGAACATGGTACTGCAAGTTCAGCTTGGCGATATTACCCAAAAACAATTTGTAGTCAGTGGTCATATTTCTTCCGTGGAAGAAGAAAATAGCTTACAAACATTGTTTTGTTCGCTATGTCTTTACTGGATGGATGCAGAAAGTGCTAAAAAACGCTTACCTAATTTACTAGAACCATTGTATCGGCGATCGCTCGCCTCCGGTTATCACTGGTTGGCAATGGAAACCGCAGAACTCCTATCCCGGCTCAAACCTAGCAGTAACTATAATAAACTTGCTCCCGCACTGCGAGAAGATAGCAATATCCAAACCATCGTAGACTTAATTCGACCCCAAGAAGCTTGGGAAATGTGCCTTAATGCCCTGGCAAATCTCCAATCAAGACCACAAACATCCCTAAAACCAGAATCGGAACTGCGTTTAGCATGGTTCATAACCTTCTATCCCAGCAGATGTGTCTTACAACCACGAGAACAAAAAGTAAATGCCAAAGGAGAATGGAGTAAAGGTCGCCCCATAGCCCTCAAGCGTCTGAATAGTGCATTATCTGAGTTTGATTACATCACACCCCAAGATATGCGGGTATGTAGTTGTATTGAGGTATATAGTGAAGGCTATTACGGCAAAGTTGATTATACCTTCGGAGAAAAAGCCATCTCTGCTTTAATTGGACACCCGTTGGTTTTTTGGGAAGATACACCTACTATCCGTGTAGAAATTGTCAAGGGAGAACCGGAACTACTGGTTAAAAAAGGGAAACAAGATCGTCTCACCTTGGAATTTTCTCCCAAGTTACCAGAATCACAAAATATTCTGCATATTAAAGAAACCCCAACCCGCATCAAAGTCATTGAAATTACTGCCGAACACAGACGCATTGCGGAGATTATTGGTAAAGATAATAAATTAAATGTACCTGCCTTCGCCGAGAAGCAAGTTTTGGCAGCGATTAATGCCGTGTCTGGCATCGTTACCGTACATTCTGACATTGGTGGCGGACTCGAAGGTGCAGAAGAAGTACCTGCCCAGACTCTACCCCATATTCACCTTTTACCTGCCAATACTGGCTTGAAAATCAGCCTTTTGTCGCGCCCCTTTGCCCAAGGTGGCCCCTACTACCGTCCTGGTACAGGTGGTGAAACAGTAATTGCCGAGATTGACGGGAAACGTCTGCAAACCAGACGGAATCTACCTGAAGAGAAACAGCTTGCTAAAGCTGCCATCAAAGCCTGCCCCACCTTGACGCGAACTGAAGAACAAGATGGTGAATGGGTTATAGCTGACCCAGAGGACTGTTTAGAATTGCTGCTAGAACTGCAAGCACTGGAAAGTAGCGTAGTCATAGAATGGCCACAAGGAGAAAAACTGCGTGTTAGCCACAATGCGGACTTGAAAGACTTTAATTTATCAATTCAACGTCAGCAAGACTGGTTTGCAGCAACTGGGGAGTTGAAATTGAATAACGACCTAGTGCTGGATATGCAGCAACTACTAGAACTATTAGAGAAAACCCCCAGCCGTTTTATCCCCCTTGGTGATGGTCAATTTCTGGCTTTAACTCAAGCTTTTCGCAAACGCCTCGACGAATTACGGATGTTTTCAGAAAAACATAGTAAAGGTATTCGTTTTCATCCCTTGGCAACATTAGGGTTAGAAGATTTTGTCGATGAGGTAGGTAAGGTAAAAGCAGATAAACATTGGAAGGCACATAGAGAGCGACTTAAGGAGGTGCAGAATCTCCAACCAGAATTGCCATCTACACTTCTTGCAGAACTACGTGACTACCAAATAGAGGGTTTTTGTTGGCTGGCGCGGCTGGCACATTGGGGTGTAGGTGCTTGTTTGGCAGACCAAATGGGACTCGGTAAGACCTTGCAGGCATTGGCGGTTATTCTCAGAAACGCTCATGAGGGGCCAACTCTAATTATTGCGCCGACTTCCGTGTGCATGAATTGGGTGAGTGAAGCGCAGAAGTTTTCCCCAACTCTGAATATTATTCAATTTTCTGGTGCTAACCGCCAAAAATTGTTAGATGGTTTACAACCATTGGATATGTTGGTATGCAGCTATGGTTTATTACAGCAGGAAGAAGTAGCGCAAATGCTTTCTGGTGTACAGTGGCAAACGATTGTCCTGGATGAAGCCCAGGCGATTAAAAATATGACCACTAAACGTTCTCAGGCAGCCATGAACCTCAAATCTAACTTTAAGTTGCTGACTACTGGGACTCCGATTGAGAATCACCTGGGTGAGTTGTGGAATTTATTCCGTTTTATTAATCCTGGGTTATTGGGTTCTTTTGAAAGCTTCAATCAACGCTTTGCTACCCCCATTGAAAAATACCAGGATAAACTTGCACGTAATAAACTCAAAAAACTGATTCAACCATTTTTGTTGCGACGGACAAAAAGTCAAGTATTAGAAGAGTTACCATCTCGTACCGAAATTCTGTTGCATGTAGAGTTAAGTCGAGAGGAAAAGGCATTCTATGAAGCGTTGCGCCGTCAAGCCATATCTAAACTTACCGAAACTGATGCAGATGCAGGAAAGAAACATTTGCAAGTTCTGGCTGAGATTATGAAACTGCGTCGCGCTTGCTGTAATCCCAGCCTCGTTATGCCTGATACTGAATTACCCAGTTCTAAGTTGCAACTTTTTGGTGAGGTGCTGGGTGAACTTCTGGAAAATCGCCATAAGGCGTTGGTGTTTAGTCAGTTTGTTGACCATTTGCACATTATTAGAGATTATCTCGAACAGCAAGGTATTAATTATCAATATCTAGATGGCAGCACTTCAGTGGCAGAGCGCAAAAAACGGGTGGATGCTTTCCAAGCTGGTTCAGGAGATGTATTTCTGATTAGTCTCAAGGCAGGAGGGACAGGACTGAATCTGACTGCGGCTGATTATGTGATTCATACAGACCCCTGGTGGAATCCCGCAGTGGAAGACCAAGCCTCAGACCGTGCCCATCGCATTGGGCAACAACGCCCTGTTACGATTTACCGTCTAGTAGCAAAGGATACTATTGAAGAAAAAATTGTGCAATTGCACCACCACAAGCGAGATTTGGCGGATAGCCTGTTGGAAGGTGCTGATATTAGTGGCAAGATATCAACGGAAGCCTTGTTACAGCTGATTAGCGAAGGTTAAGGCATTTACCAAGGCTTTTTTGACAATAATCGCTCATTGAGTAAGTTGCTTTTATCTCCCTTGAGCGATCGCTAGCGGTAAAGTCAGAGTTTCTTTACAGCGCTTCCGGCTATTATGCGATATAGTTTTCTCCTTAGCCCTCTCCTATCATGGCTTTCAGCTTTTAGGATGTACCTCATAGCTACCGGAAGTGCTGTAACGCAAAGGTTGACTCAGTCAGCAGGATCATTTGTTACAGTTAAAGTACTTGTTCGCCACCGGGATAACAGAAGGAAGAACGGGGAGCATAGAAGCCAAAGGTAATTTCAAGCGGTCGTCTTGGTCGTAAAGCATAGACAGGATGGCTTGGTTGAAGGAACTCCAAATCAACAATTTGCCAAGGGGTAACGATCTCTGCAACATAAGGATAAACACCACTAGAGAATGAACCATTGGCTTTTTTAGTGATGTATCGCAATTGACCACTAGCCACATTAGCAATGGTGTTACTGACCCTAGCAGTAGTGCGAATGATGGGAATACCGTTAGATTCAGTTGTAGCTATTAAGGTATTGCCATTAAGGCTCAGAGTTGTACGTCCCGGTGTTGCAGGAACGCCACGCTCTAAAACATATTTGATTACGGTAGAACTGGAGTTAAAGTAGTGAGTCCACCATCTACCGGGATTTACACCGCCAGGGGCATCGAGGTTTTGGAGATCGGCACCAAGATAAGTCAGCGAGTACGCACCAAAGCCGGAAGTCTGCTCATCAGTATCGACTACATATTGGTTCATGAAGACTGCGCCCCTGTAGTTTGGTGTGAAACGATTTGGGACTAAGGACTTCACAGCGGTAGAATCTTCCGGAATCCAGCCGAAATATAGCATTCGACTATTAATAACCATCTGCGGGGCTGCAAGCTTGTTAGGTTCTTCAGCTTGTGCGGAACTATCAGTATTAGAACCAGTAATAAAATTGCTTAGTAGCGGTGTACTCCCTACTGAAGCAGCGCCAGTAATAAAGCCAGCGGTCTTGAGAATTTGGCGGCGAGAGAAATTATAAGACAATTTAAGCTCCTGCAATTCTATTTTTGTTAACTTATTAATCCGACAGAGAGTGTCCGCCTGTTTTGGATAGTGTTCTCTGCTCTTGTGATTTGAATTTAAAGATAAATAGGGGAGAAATAGGGGAGATAATTGCAATTGCAGAAAAAATTTTCAGCACCAAATAATTGGGGGGATCAGGCTGGATCTGACAATACCTCTGGGCATGTAATTGAGTAAACAAGGTGGGTAGCCATAGCCCCACCCTTAGCACTGAATTGGTAGAGAGTTTTGCATCTGTGTCCATACCCCGCGGATGTGACTTGCAGGTTTTCGATTTGAGCAAGTGGGTAAGATACTAGCTTCATCAATGAATAGAATGTCATATGCCTAGTAAATCCTTCGCCATCTTATACCTCCCGGTTCGCCGACAGTTGATCTGAATTTTTGAGCATCACTAGTTAACTGCAAAAAATATACACTGCTGATGAGTGCAGTACTTAACTTAGAAGGACATTAACGATCAGTTTCAGACAACTTCAGATTTTCCATAATCGTCTTTAAATGAGGTTCAAACTGCTCGAGGCTGGCAAGCTGTTTGAATGTGTTACTTTTTGCCGCTGGCTCATAGCCTGTAGTCATAATGTACAAATTCCCATTAAATGCCATATAGCTCACATACTTCTCGCGCACCTGTCCTGAGCGGTCTATACTCTTAAAGCCATACTTTAACCCTGGCAAATCACCAATTTTGACTTCTTCTGGTTGTTGCACCTGAACTTTGTAGGTTGTGCCATAAGTCGAAGTACGTTCTTTTGTAATCGTTTGGTAGTAATCTGCGATTACAGCTTTTAATGCAGTTAGTACCTTAGCTTTATCATTAGGATTGCTATAGGTGAATAGCCCTGGGGCTAACCCAAGTTGTTCAAATTGGGTTTGCAGAATGGGATAGTCAGTATACATCAGGCGTTGAAGTTCGACGCTTCCCACATCAAGTTTGTTGCGGTAGACGCACAGGAAAGGATTCTGATAATGGCAAGGGCTGACATTCCATCCCGCAGGAGAAGAGGTTTTTCCTAGAACCGACAGCCACGGATTACCTAATTCTGTTTGAGTATCGTACAGAGGGGTACCATCATTCGCTATTACTACATAGCGATATTGATGAAACGCAGTTCCTAAATAAGGCTTGAGTTGGGTAACACCATCAGCATTACGAACTGTGACTTCAAAGTAGCCCCCTTCCGGCACCCAACCAATCCACCAGCCTTGGTTGTATTTGTCATAGCCAACTGTTTCCCAAAACTTGAAGCGCGCTCTACGCTCATCTTCGGGATGTATACTCTGGTTAACTTTGCGCCAAGTGAGTTGCCCCCAATTACGTAAAGCATCGCGTAACATCGGCAGTGGCATTGCTACCGGAGGGCGATTGAGATACCAACCATAGCGATCGCGCTCAGTCTTCAAGTAAGTACGAGTACAGCCATCATATTGTGCCGAAACCAGCCGTTCATCAGCTGCGTAAACTTCGTAGGTTGAACCGTTTAATTCTAAAGTATTGAGAACTTGTTGTTTCTCGATTCCCGTTAAACGATCAAAATCTGGAGTCAAGGTGATGCGGCGATTTGTAATCATATCTAAAATCTTTTTTCCAAAGAATTGATTGGGATCATTTTTGAGTTGGTTTGCACGTTGCTGTACTTCAGGGTTCAGTTGTTCTGGCTCCCGACTAAAACCTGGACAGTTTGCCTGGGCTGGATGTGTCCCAATCCCTATATAAGCGGCGAGTAAGACAACTGGAAACAAAGAGTTCAGTATGTGCTTACGCATTTTGAGCTTCAGGATATATTTCACAAAAATTTTTTGAGGAATTATATGAACGAGGGTTAGAGTTAGTTACTAAATCTAAAAAGAACATGAAAAACCGCTTGGTAAAACTCATTGATAAAATTCTCTTAGGCATACGTGTAACTCGATGGATGGGCTTCCTACCTCAGCCCATCCTACGGCGCTTGAGTGCAAATGTCTTATTTCTGTTTGCAGGTTGCAGTAAGTTCTACATTGTAGAAAGTCCCTGGTTTGGGATTAATTGAACGCAACTGCTGGATAAAAACATTAAATGTTGTATTGCTTATGCCGAAGCCAGCTTCAGCACAAGCAGATAAACCTCCTTCGATGGGAATAGATCCGGTCTTGGGACTATATACAATGAATTTATCGACGGTACTAGTGCCGACTGCAAAGCCGATAACCTGGCGAACTGTTCGCAAAGCAGCATTATCTAAGGAACCACCAATACTGCCAATACTGATATTAACCGCACGACTTTCAGCTACAGCTGGTGCACTAATCGACAATACTGCCCCGACAATCATCAAACAGGTGAACTTCAACATTATCCTCTCCTCCAAAAAATTGAAAAACTAATAATTAGGTTTCGACAGCGATGAAGTACATCACAGACGCGAGCCATGTAAGCTTTTCAGACACGCTTGTGTGTGTAAACGGCAAAATCTGTGAATTTATCCCATAATTCTAAAAATCTCTACATCTTTTCGTAAAATGTGCTTAAAAAGCTTAATTTTTCGTTGTCAGTTCTCGATAAGCTTAAGCTTTGTGACACAAATATTGTTAGTGGGATAAGTTCTAATAAGACAGAGAGTGTCCGCCTGTATTAGATGGTGTTCTCTGCTATTGTGATTTGAGTTTAAAGATAAATAGGGGAGAAATAGGGGAGATAATTGCAATTGCAGAAAAAATTTTCAGCACCGATTAATTGGGGGGATCACCCTGGCTCTGACCCGGTTGCGAGGTTAGGGTCATCCCAGAAGTGTATTGTATGTGCAGCCTGAACGAGAGCTAGAAAAACTCTTTGATGATTGGGATCGAGAATTGAAAGCTCAGGATGCCATTGCACACCAATTGCCCAAGGATGGTGTTCATGCTCCACAGCTTCAATGACTCCATCATCCCAAGCATGAGCAACAACCCGCCAACCAGGGGGTACTTTTTCTACCGCTTGATGATGCCAAGAAACTACAGATATGCGAGAATTCTGTAAACAGTCAGCTAAAAGGCTTTCTACATCTATCCTGACGAGATGTTCTGTAGGTAAACGTCGTCCAGGTCCAGGCTCTAGACGATATAATGCAGATGTATCGTAAACATCTGGAATGTGAGGAATTAGAGTACCCCCATAGGCGACGATGAGAATCTGTAAACCCCGGCAAATACCCAATATCGGCAGATGACGTTCAAGAACAAACTTGCCAAACTGCAATTCAAATGATTTTTAAAAATTTAAAAAATAGTTGGGGAATTAAAAAATTATCAATTGAAAAATCAATTGCGGTTTGAGCCACAACCTAAACAACGCATACAAACAGAGAAAACCGCTAGAAGTGAGACAATTTCAATAAATAATTGCAGTGACAATGAAGCTAGAGCTAACCCCCAAATTAGAAAAATTGTCCCGCTGAACATCGCAGTAATGCGATGAATCTCGTCTTGAGCCTTCCAAGCTAAGAAAAAAGTTCCAAAACCCATTAATAATAAAAGTAAACTACTCATAAACGAATGCATAATTGATGGGCTGCTCGTGCTGTGTTGAAATTAAGTAATTAATAGGTGATGAGCGTGCTAATCGTCGATAAATTAGTTAGGTAATGATTTTCGATATTGCAACTAACTGCCGTAAATTCTCTTTTCATAACCTATCCATTCTTTCTCCCGTAACAGATACTTTTGAATTTTACCAGTGCTAGTTTTTGGCAAAGTAGTAAATTCAATCGTAGTAGGGCATTTAAAAGCAGCAATTTGATGGCGGCAGAATTGGATTAATTCTTGTTCTGCAACTTGTGCGTTTTCTTTGAGGGTAACAAAGGCTTTTGGCACTTCACCACGCTTGGCATGAGGTACAGCAATAACTGCACATTCTAACACGGCTTCATGGCGGTAAAGGCATTGTTCAACTTCAATACTAGAGACATTTTCCCCATTGGTAATGATGATATCTTTGATGCGATCGCGCACCTCAATATAACCGTCAGAGTGCATTACTGCTAAATCACCGCTATGAAACCATCCTCCTCTAAATGCGATTTCGGTTGCTTCTGGGTCATTATAATAACCTGTCATCACCATATTCCCCCGCATCACGACTTCCCCCATTGTTTCACCGTCCGCCGGGACATCATTCATATTTTGATCTACAACTCGCAAGCCATCTGCACTAATATAAGGTACGCCTTGACGTGCCATAAGTTTTGCTTGTTTTTCAGTATTTAAATTATTCCAATCTGATTGATATTCACAAACAGTATATGGGCCATAAACTTCTGTTAAACCATAAACGTGAATAATTTTTGCGCCAATCTTACTAATTTTTTCAATCAATGTTGGTGATGGTGGTGCGCCTGCTGTAGTAATAGTTAAAGGTTTTGCTAATAATTGCGGACAGTCTGAATGATTGAGCAGAGAAATTAAAATTACAGGTGCAGCATTTAAATGAGTTACTCCAAGTTGTTGAATTAACTTCCAGACATTACCAGGATTAAACTTACGCAAACAAATATGAGTACCACCGATAGCGGTTACCGCCCAAGTAAAACACCAACCATTGCAGTGAAACATGGGCAGAGTCCATAAATAAACTGAGTTAGATGTTAGCGCTGTTTCAATTATTTCTCCTAAAGAGTTAAGATATGCACCGCGATGAGAATACATTACACCTTTGGGTTGACCAGAAGTCCCACTAGTATAATTAATAGAAATTGTATCCATTTCATCCGTGATTAACCGAGGCAAAGGAGTCGGGCTACCAGTTTGGAGAAATGCTTCGTAATCTTCTCCATCTAAAGGTTCAAATCCTTCAGCATCTTTGATATTGATTGTATACTTAACAGTTTCTAGACTATATTGAATAGGACGAACTATATTTGCTAACTCTGTATCAATAAAAAGAAATTTAGCACCGCAGTCATTCAGGATATAAGCAACTTCTTGGGGAGCCAAGCGAGTATTAATAGATACTAGAATACCACCTGCTAAAGGGACAGCAAAATGGGCTTCCAACATGGGTGGAGTATTGAAACAAAAAAAAGCGACGCGATCCCCTTTTTCAAGCCCAGCATGATGCAATGCTGAGGCTAGACAATTTATCCTCTGAGCAAATTCCTTGTAAGTAAAGCGTTTTTGATTATATATAATAGAAACTTTATTACTATAGACTTTAGCATTACGTTGAATAAAAGTTAGAGGTGTGAGAATACTGCGCTCAACTGCTTCCGGATTCATGGCTAATGCTAATAGTAATTATTTACTGCATGAGCATACCATCAGGGCGACTGCATCATGTGCATTGTTAATTTTCGTATGTCGCTTGATTCTTACTTCTTTTCCCTCTTTGCTTATAAGAGCTATTAATGCTAGATTTCCTTTATTTGCAATACTTCAGGGTAATTTATGAACAAAGGTGAGCTAGTGGATGCTGTAGCAGCAAAAGCCAACGTCACAAAAAAGCAAGCCGATGAAATCATCAGTGCTTTTTTAGAAGTTGTGACCGAGGCTGTAGCTAATGGTGAAAAGGTAACGCTCATAGGGTTTGGTTCATTCGAGCGACGCGATCGCTCAGAACGCGAAGGGCGTAATCCCAAAACCAATGAGCCAATGACTATTCCAGCGACCAAAGTGCCTGCGTTTTCTGCTTGTTACAGTTTAAAGAAAAAGTAGCGCCATAGATGAATTGCTTTATCACTAGCAATCCAATCACTGCAAAGCTGTAGTGTTCGCTGTTCTCAAGACAGGATATGGCAATGTTAGGGGAAAGGTGAGTGTTGAATTGCAGATGTAAAAAAAGCGCGATCGCAGCATTTAAAAAGGAAAATATGTATTTTTTATCACTTGTTCAAACAGTTGCCTACTGTTTTCTTATTGCTTAAAAACTAGAGGTAGATGAAGAATAGACAAAGTTTAGTATTACTATATACATTGAGCGGCAGATAATGTGAAGAGTATGCAAAGATAAGTGTTTAAGTATAAACATCTAAGTAAGATATTAACTATGTAGTTATTTGGAAGCTACTGAGATGTTCCAATATTTTTCGGTTAAAGGGAAAAGTGAAAGAAAAAACCTTTTACCTTTCCTCCATACCAAATTCCTCTTTTGAACTGCAAAAACCGAGAATTATTGTGAGATGTTCTCTATGTTCAAGCTAGACACCCACCGAGAATAGCCCACTAGGAGGGTACAAAAAACTCTTTCCGTTCAAGAGCCAACTGTTGATTATTTTATCTTCTAGTAAGACTTAGGCGCTGACAAAACAACAAATTATGAAGGGTGTGTTTTAGTATTCAATTGTCAGATTTTTTGATAATTGAAAGAGTGATTTCGGCAAATAAAGATGCTTAAAAAAGCATGAAATGAGCGATTCTTTTAAATGCTCACCTTCATGAATTTGTACAGTGCTTAAGACTTAGTTAGTAAAAGAATAGTTGGATAAGTACTAGTGAAAAACCTTGGAATCGGGTAAATTTTAGAGAATTTACTGTTCCTCAAGGGTGACGTATAAAGTATGTCGATTTCGGTGAATTTTTGCGCCCTTAAACAGCACAATCTGCAAATTGACAACTGAAAGTTACTGAAAAAATTGATTGAGGTAGGTAAAAGTTATGGCAAATATCATTGGAACCAACGGTGATGATACCCTACAGGGTAATAATGACGCGGATACGATTAATGGTCTTGCAGGCAACGATACCATATATCCTAACGGTGGCAACGACACCTTAAGTGGTGGAAGCGGTAATGATAAATTTGTTACCAGCAACACTGCTATCATCATCGATTTTGGTGGCGTAGGTAAAGGGACAAACCCGACAGCAGCAGTCATAGCCGAAGTGGACACCCTAGAATTCCAGAGCGATGGCTCCACTGCCCAAAATTTGCTGTTGACCCAGAAGGGCAAGAATCTGGAAATTGGCTTTGAAGGGGATGCTTATACAACGAGGTTTTTTTATGCCCCAATTATCCTGCAAAACTTTGCCTTGGAAAACCTGGAAAACCTGAGCAAATCTACAGGAACCACTGTAGACTTGGGCAATATCCTGTTTTATGGACAAACTAGCATCACGGATAGCTTTGATATTTTCAATGCCAACTCGACCCAAAGCACTATCTTCAAGAAGAATACAGTCACTTTTATTAACGACCTGAACAATAATGTTAGCGGCTTTGATAACTCAAATGATGTCATCAATAGTCAGGGCGGCAATGACATCATTAATGGCTTAAGTGGGAATGACATACTCAGAGGTGGTGCGGGTAATGATAGTCTCGTTGGTGGTGCGGGTAATGATAGTCTCGTTGGTGGTACGGGCAATGACTCCTCCACAGGCAATAACTCCCTCGTTGGTGGTGCGGGCAATGACTCCCTCGTTGGTGGTACTGGTAACGATTACTTAAATGTTGAATTTTCAACAGGCGATAATACCCTCAACGGTGGCGTTGGTGATGATACCTTGGATGCTGGGGCAACATCCGGGAATAACTTACTTTTTGGGGGCGATGGCAATGATTCTCTTTCCACCTCTAACGTTTATAGCAACGTCAGCCAATACATTTATTACCCCTCCTCAAGCAATAACACCCTCAACGGTGGCGCTGGTGACGATACCTTGAATGCTCGGTCTCCATCCGGGAATAACTTACTCTTTGGGGGCGATGGTAATGATTCTCTCTCTACTTCTGGTATTAGTACTTATAAAGGTGAGCCTAATTTTAGCTCTTCAGGTAATAACACTCTCAACGGTGGCGCTGGTGACGATACATTGGGTGCTGAGTATTCAACAGGCAATAACTTACTCTTTGGGGGCGATGGCAATGATTCTCTCTCCATCTCTGGCTATGTCGGACCCTACGATAATTTTTTAATTACCTCAGGCAATAACACCCTCAATGGTGGCGCTGGTGACGATACATTGGGTGCTGAGTATTCAACAGGCAATAACTTACTCTTTGGGGGCGATGGCAATGATTCCTTCTATCTAAGCCCCACATCTCCAGATTCTGCCCCCTCTGATTTAGCAATTCAAACGGTAGATGGGGGTAAGGGTGACGATTTGTTGTCCGTCGATTACAGCAATACTACAGAGGGAATTACAACGACATTCAATGCCACTACAAACAAGGGAGTAATTACGGCGGGCACGTATCGGGTTAGCTACAAAGATATTGAAAGATTAAATATCTCAGGTACAGCCTACGATGACAATATTGTGGGGAACAGTGGGAATGATACGCTTTCTGGCGGCTATAGTGGCAAAGATACCATCGATGGGGGTCAAGGTGACGATTTGTTGTCCGTCGATTACAGCAATGCTACAGAGGGAATTACAACGACATTCAATGCCACTACAAACAAGGGAGTAATTACGGCGGGCATAAATCAGGTTGGCTACAAGAATATCGAACAATTAAATATCTTAGGTACAGCCTACGATGACAACATTGTGGGAAATAGTAGGAACGATACACTCTCTGGGGGCACTAGTGGCAAAGATACCATTGATGGGGGTGAGGGTGATGATGTGTTGTCCGTCGGTTACATCGGATACAATGATGCTGGTGTAGGGATTACTTCGACATTCAATTCCGCTACAAACGCAGGCTCAATTACGGCGGGCATAAATCAGGTTAGTTACAAGAATATCGAACGATTAAATATTTCAGGTACAGCCTACGATGATAACATTATGGGGAACAGTGGCAACGATACGCTCTATGGGGCCGCTGGCAACGATACGATAACTGGTGGTGCGGGCAATGATAAATTTGTTTATAACTTGAGCGACACCTCCTTTTTGAACAGGAATAACACTGATATAATCACCGATTTCAGTGGCGTAGGTAAAGGTTCAAATCCCTCAGCAACCGTGATTGCCTCCTTAGACACTTTGCAATTTACAGGTTTCACTGCTGAAAATCTGCAATTAACTCAAAATAGTAACAATTTAGAAATCACTTTTGAAAATGCCGCTGATACCAAAGTCATTCTCCAAAATTTCAAATTAGAAAACCTGGATAATCTGCCAGCAACTTCTTCAAGACCAGCTATTGGCAATATCTTGTTTACTGGACAAACCAGCACTACCGACAGCTTTGATGTGTTTGATGCTAATTCCACTCAAACTAGCCTGTTCAACAAGAATACTGTTACCTTCCTCAATGACCTCGACAACAACATTACAGGTTTTGACAACTCCAATGATGTTATCAATGGTCAGGCAGGTGACGACATCATCGACGGCAAAAGTGGTAATGACCTTTTGAGAGGTGGTACTGGTGACGATACTCTCATTGGCGGTGCAGGAAATGATACTCTCATTGGCGGTGTGGGAAATAATACTCTTGACGGTGGTACTGGTGACGATCGCTTGAATGCTAACGGTTCAACAGGCGATAATACCCTCAAGGGAGGTGCTGGTAATGATAGCTTGAGTGCTAGCGGTTCAACAGGCGATAACCTGCTCTTTGGGGGCGATGGCAATGATTCTCTTGATATCTCTGGCGCCTATATCTTCTCCTACTCCTCCTCCAACTCTCGTTCTTTAGGCAATAACACCCTAGAAGGAGGTGCTGGTAATGATAACTTGAGTGCTGGTGGTTCAACAGGCGATAATCTGCTCTTTGGGGGGGATGGCAATGATTCTCTTGATATCTCTGGCTACTACAGCTACAGCACATCTATCGACTCCTACAACTCTCGCTCAGAGGGCAATAACACCCTCAACGGAGGCGCAGGTAATGATTACTTGAGTGCTGGCGGTTCAACAGGTGATAACCTGCTCTCTGGGGGTGATGGCAATGATTCTCTTGATATTTCTGGTGACTACTCCTATGATGCCTCCTACGACTACTCCGACTCTCGCCCGTCTGGTAATAATACCCTAGAAGGAGGCGCTGGTGACGATAGCTTGAGCTTTAGCAGTTCAACAGGGGATAATCTCCTCTCTGGGGGCGATGGCAATGATTCCTTCAATTTAATCACTAATTCCGTAGATACTGACCTGTCTGATTTAGTGATTCAAACGGTAGATGGGGGTAATGGTAATGATTCGTTGTTCGCCAGGTATAATTTTACTGCTGGGGGAATTACTTCGACATTCAATGCTACTACTAACACTGGTTCAATTACAGTGGGCTTGTATCGGGTTAACTACAACAATATCGAACAATTAAATATCTCAGGTACGGACTATGATGACTTGATTGTTGGGAGCAATGGCAATGATACCCTTACAGGTGGAAATGGTAATGACAGCCTAATTGGAGGGGATGGGACTGATACCTTTGATTTCTATAACTACAATGGGGGTGTTGACACTATTGATGACTTCAACGCCACTAATGACTTAATTCAGGTAGATAAATTTGATTTTGGTGGTGGGTTATCAATAGGTTCACTCTCAGATGCTCAGTTTACCATCGGAACATCTGCAACGACGATCGCTCAACGATTTATTTACAACGACATTACAGGTGGACTATTCTTTGACCAAGATGGCAGTGCGTCTGGGTTTACTCAGGTAAAATTTGCACAACTATCCACTGGATTGTCACTAACCGAAAACAACTTTGTGGTTGTTTATTAGCCGTAATTAGCATTCTTCTATCACTCTAGGCACAGTTTGCGAGGTGCTATTTTAAGTATTGATAAAAAAGCAAATCCTGAACCCATAAAAGAGTGGATTACAGCTTTATCATCAGAAGAAAAAGACTATTTTATTTTGGAAGTGGCAACAGGTAAAAATAATGTTGGAATACAACTTGTAAACCGACTGCGAGAACTATTTAAGATTCCGAGAAGTGAGAGCAATTATGATACTCACAGACGCTCATTCTCACAGTTACTAGAAAATGCTAAAAAGCAAATGTAACAGCGTCAGCAACGAGAAAAACTAGCAGCACAACAGGAAAAAATCCGTAAGTTAGAAGTTCTAGCTAAAAATCAAGATAAAGTATGGTCAGAGATATATAAGTTACTTGAATTCAAGCAATCCAAAACTTATGACCAAGCAGTTGCACATCTAGTTGACTTACGGGAATTGGCTGAATATCAAGGAAAGCTAGAGGAGTTCAAAGCTTCTATTAAGCAGATGCAAAAAGATTATAGCACCCGGATTGGATTGCTATCGCGCTTGAAGAAAGTTGGATTATCGTAAATTCTCTAAGTTTTCCCAATTTTCTAAGAAAGATTCTACATCTTGCTGATTTTCTTCAAGTAACTCATTAAGTAGTTTTTGGCCGATCTTGATATCTTTTAAATCACATATTTGTTGGTGAAGCGCATAAAATATAATTTTCACCATTGAGGGTTTAGGAGAGTTGTGCATACAAATAGAAATATTGGAACATTGATAATCAACCCCTGTCATTTGACGACAATCTAAACCCAGTGGACAGTACATAATATAATAAAGTAAGTAATTTGATATTAGTATAAGTGCGAGACGAATTAAGGTTAGGTAGCAGGGCTACAATTTAAGCGTGACAGAGGTTCTGTATTTAGAAAGCAATCAATTAGTTGATTGGTACACTTGTAAAAATATCTTTCTCAGCAAATTGAACTGGCAGCTTTGGGGGCAACCGTTTTGCTAAGAGAAGCGTTGGTGGCAGAATTTGAGAATAATTAAGGTTAGGCACAAGCCTTGAAAAAAGATACCAGCCGTCACAACCAAGATCCACGCTACACAACGAATAAACTCGAAACACGGCTGGTATCTTTTTTTTGCGGTCTCCCCTTACAGCAGCGCTAACATAGAATTTACTTCCATCAATAAATAAAGTATGCCCAAGACTTGGAACATTAAGATAGATAACTATTTTCAAGCCAACCCCAATTGCATCATCGCCACCGCCCATGTAGACAGCTTCCCTATAGACCTGCCGCTAGAACCGAACATCCGGGAACCGAACCGTAAAAGCGCGACCTACAGACAAATCTTCGACTCGCTGACGACCGAACCTGGAAAATTCTTCTCTCGCCACAGTGGAATCGTTCTGTCAGCCAATAAAACTAAACCTGTCAAGAACAAAACTGAACTGGAGCTAGAAGTCTTAGAAGCTAACGAGGGGGGTAGCGATGGTATTATTAACGGGGGGCATACAGTTTTAGCTTTTGAGCAAGCGAAAAATTACAAATATGACCTAACCGAAGCCAGGGTAAAAGTTACGATTCACATCGGACTGACTGAAGAATCAGCCAAAGATATAGCCCTAGCAAGTAATACTACAACGCCAGTAGATTCTCGCTCCAAAGTCAACGCTAGGGGTGATTACAAATTCATCAAGCAGTATCTAGCCCAGTTAGAACAGAAAGAAGATAGAAAATTCCGCATCGCTTATTACCAAAACCAAAGCGGCGCTCCCAGAAATGCCCAGTGTAATGTCACCCACTTGCTCAAGCTCCTTTACTGCCTCGACAGGAATAAATACAACCCCGACGGCAATAAACGAACCAAGCACCCAGCAGGGATGAGTCTTCCAAGTAACATCACAGATGCAGAAAGGGAAAGATTAACCGCTTTACTGCCTCTCTTGACTCATGCTTTGTGGATAGAGCAAAGACTGTACGAAATAATCCAAGAACATATCAGCAACCCCAGAAGAAAGGGTGCCAACGATTTAGCTTCAATTGATATACGTAAAACGACGTTGTTGCCGGACAGTAAGTACTCTTTTGGGTTTGGTGCGCCAACTGACCTGGCATTACCAATAATTGCGTCTTATCGGGTATTTTTGGACAAGGACTATAAATGGATTCTGCCGTTTAACGAATTCGCTGAAGATTTCCTGCAACACTTGTGGAATAACTACTTCCGCAAATATTTGGTGTCGGAGAAAACAGCAGGAAATACAGTTGGTACAAAAATCAGCCGCAATCAAGAGATTTGGGAAAGCCTTTATATCTCGGCGCAGAGTTATCTAAATCAGCACTTGATGAAAATGGTTAATTCTAGTAAGCAAGCAGAAAAACCGAAGGCGACACAAGGTACAAACAAGAGAGCAAAAGGGAAAAGGGGCGAACTCAACGCGACTACTGTCTCTAAATAGTTTTTTACCAAATGGAGGAATGTCACGCTTGTTAAGCTGAACGGTAGGCGGCATAAGAATTGCAGAGGGGCAGAGGAGAATTTCTCTTGCTTCTTTCCGTATGCCTCAAGTTTTCTGTCCGTATGCTTCTTCCTTTGCACCCCTGCTGTCTCAACGATTTTCCCTTTTCAAGCGTGCCATTCGCTACTGTACGTTAGCTCCATATTTCTTTTCAAGATAGTGAACTTCAGGATCATCTTCCCGTTGCCCTAAATCAACCCATCCGTGATTGAGATAAAATCTCATTGCCACTCGATTCGTAAGACTGACGTTCAAGCGAGCTGACTGACAACCCAGACGCTTGAAAAAATGGGCTGCGTATTGATCTAACTGCTGACCAAAACCCTGACCTCGATACTCTGGAGTCAGGTAAAACAAATTGACGTAGCCAACGCTTGAATTGTGTTGACAACGCATCATCTCAATTTGCCCAATGATTTGCTCTTGTTTCCAAACGTGTACACAACTGTTCGGGATTTCTGCCATTCGCTGTCTGAGCCACTGCAAATATTCTTTAGATCCGCTTCCATCCCAGGGCGAACGCATCTTATTTACTAATAAAAACTAAGAAAGATTTCAAAATGACATAAATAATTGTAGAAGTTAAGTAAATGATAAACAAAGTAAATCAAATACTTTCGCAATCTGTGAATTAGCTTATCTTCAACTGAACGGCTATTCATTAATACTAAAAATATTCAATTATGGAGTAAACAAAAGCGTATTTACCGAGAGAATAAATAAACCTTTCATCAAAACATTCAATTCAAGTTTTGATATACTGTTTTAAGCTAACGCTAAAACACTTAATAAAGAGTTATTATCCATCGCGGCGAGAAACTGTTTATTTTTGATTCCTCGTTTGACTCGCTTCTATGCAACCTAAAAGATTGACTGCAATTTGCCGTAATACTGCGAAATTCTGTGGAGCATTGTCTTTCCTAATCCGGCAGTCATCTTCTTTTAATGCAACATCCAACACCCAATGTAATGAGTTTTCTATACCCCAATGGCTACGAACAGCATTAGAAAATTCTTCAGCATTCTTGATAAGGCTACTAATGAAATAACGAGTTTCGGCTGTTGTTTTACTATCCGATAAGCGGATGGACTCTACCATCCCAACACTGCTAAACAAACGACTCTGCAACGCTGAGTAGAAAATAAACGCTTAGTAAAGAATGAGACTTGTCCCGATTAATAGCGAATGCAAATATAGACCGCCCATTGATTTTTATGCAAGCAAATCGCAGTTGTGTTATTATCCAGATGAATCTCGGTTCTAGTGGGGAACAGCCACTAGAGGAAACGGGGAAAGTCCGGTGTAAATCCGGCGCTGTCCCGCAGCTGTAAACAAGGCTTGCCTTGTGAGTCAGAATGCCCGCCGAAGTTGACTTGTAAATTTTGTACATCTGCGAGGCACAGATAAGTATTTTTATGAAGGTTTATACAACTAATCAGCTTTACGTTCTCATAGTCCCACATATCAAGACGCTACAGATTACGACTTTCTATGAGAGGGTAAGCGGTTAATTTTCGGTACAAATTGTGTCTTGAGATCCAGCGATCGCTATAATCTACTCCAGACGAGAGTATCGTTTGTAAATAGTCATTGCGACAAAAAGAAGCTGTATTAACTAACAGGTGGAAGTTGTTTAAAACAGGTAGAAAATGGCGTGTATGACGTACATATTCCTGTTTGACCACTGAACAAATACTTTCCCAATCACGTATAGAAATTGCTAAGTTACTAAATGAATACTTCAGTTAATTATCATGTCGAAATTCTATCTTCACCGAACTGGGAAGATTCCTACTGCTATTCACCCCTTTGTCAAACAAACGGGTATCCCTCAAGGCAAATACAAGCCCAGTCTACTGCAAGCGAAAATTACTCAAGATGTTCAAAACATTGCAATATCGATGTATCGGATGATTTATATTGCAATTGCATCCGTCGGGCGGTTACGACATAGCTTGTCTGATTCGGGACGAGCAGCAATAAATAAACCGTTAGATCGACTCAAATAGATGTACAGGATAGTTCAAAAAAATGCCAAGTTTATTATATTCTGTAATTGTTTTTCTGATGCTATTAGTAATTGGAATTGCGGCTTATTTCCTAACTGCCCGCAAGTATCAATCCTCATCCACAGTTGCCAATTCCTACGATCAATGGACACTTGACGGCATCCTAGAGTTTTATTGGGGAGAACACATTCACCTTGGTCACTACGGTTCGCCGCCACGACGAAAGGATTTTTTGGCTGCTAAATCTGACTTTGTACATGAAATGGTTAAATGGGGTGGAATAGAAAAATTACCCCCTGGTGCTACTGTCTTAGATGTTGGCTGTGGGATTGGGGGTAGCAGTCGGATTTTAGCGCGGGATTATGGGTTTGCTGTTACAGGGATTACCATCAGTCCTATTCAGGTGAAACGCGCCCAGGAGTTAACACCCCTTGGGCTAAACGCCCAGTTTGCGGTTGATGATGCAATGGCATTGTCGTTTCCAGATGCCAGTTTTGATGTGGTCTGGTCAATCGAAGCAGGCCCCCACATGCCAGATAAAACCGTTTTTGCCAGAGAATTAATGCGGGTGCTAAAGCCTGGTGGAGTGTTGGTTGTAGCTGACTGGAATCAGAGAGATGACCGCCAAAAGCCGCTAAATTTTTGGGAGAAATCAGTAATGCGGCAACTGCTCGAGCAGTGGTCTCATCCAGCTTTTTCCAGTATTGAAGGCTTTTCTGAGCTTTTGGCGGGGACAGAATTAGTTGATGGGGAGGTAATTACGGCAGACTGGACTCAAGAAACCCTTCCTTCTTGGTTCGATTCGATTTGGCAAGGAGTGGCTCGACCAGAGGGATTGGTGCGTTTTGGACTGTCTGGTTTTGTCAAGTCTGTGCGCGAAGTACCGACGCTTTTACTAATGCGTTTGGCGTTTGGTGCAAGGTTGTGTCGATTTGGAATGTTCCGCGCTGTGCGGGCAAACTCACGCACAGAATTGATGGACAGAAACTTTGCCAACCAAAATCCCTCAAGCTTGATTAGGTAGCGATCGCAGCTATTTATGAATATTTGGATTTTAAATAAGTTTGGGGGGTTAAATCCCCTAGTTCTAGAGGCAGAACACAATTGAAGCCTAGCTAAATCCCCGTCACAAAACGTAATTATGAATTATGAATTATCGAATTAAGGGATTTGTACCAGTTCCAAACAAAGCTATCCGTCCGGTATTACAGGGGGTTGGTAATCGATTTAACTACTTTTATGACCATCTTTGGCAACCCCAGGAACCCCGTCAAACGCGATTAGTATTGATTGGACGAGAGCTTGAGCAGGTTCGCATTGAATCATTGGTGTTGGGGGAGGAAGTCAATGCGACCATCCAATAGTGTTTGGCAAGGAAATTTTGGCTACTGGCAAAACAACTTTATTCATAATAATCTGCTGGTAATCGGTTACACAGGATGGAAGGGATTTCAGTCATTTGGGCGGGGAATTGTTATTTGTGATGTGGATACTAAAGTTACTCACCCTACAAATACAAGTCTTGATACAGTTCCCTTTACTCTCCAATTTCTCCCCTGGGATCTGATTGGGTTTTACTTGCGATCACAATCACTTAACTCATCTATAATCTCATCCATTTTCCCAGCAGTCGCAACATACAATCCCCATCAAGATATTCTTCTGGTGCTAAAGGCAGAACCTCAGATAGAGGTTAATTTTTTACACCAACTAAAAATTACTCCACCCGATTGCTACGAACAAGTTTGCAAGCGATGGTCAGAATTTCAACCAAGCTTAATGCCCTAATACTTACTTTATTCCTCAATGCTCAAACCACAATTAAGCAAGATTCCGAAACCTACTCGCTACCAAAATGCGGCGATAGATTATTACATGGGACTCACAAATTCCAACTATCTCCATTATGGGTATTGGGAGCCACTACTTACTTATGGTGAAGAATTAACTCTAACTCGCCTGCGTGTGGCGCAAGAAAGCTATGCAGCCAAACTTTTCAGTTTTATCCCAGAGGGTACAAAAACTGTGCTTGACGTAGGCTGTGGCATTGGTGGTAATGCGGCATATTTGTGTGATCGCGGTTTTAGTGTTGAGGGATTAGCACCCGATGTACTTCAGCAAGAGAGATTTATTCAAAATACCAACGGTCAAGTACCTTTTTACTTAACGAGATTTGAAGATTTTCACTCATCAAACTCCTACGATTTAGTTCTGTTGAGTGAAAGCAGTCAATATATTGCTGTTGACGATTTGGCTCAGGGTGCGGCTTGTTTATTGAGTAATGGTGGCTACCTGCTGGTTGCCGATATGATGCGTTCTAATGCGGAATACAGAGAAGGTATTTTTTCTAATTGTCATATTGCCACTGAACTCCAAGCGACTTTAGTGCAGGCTGGATTCAAGTTAATCAAAACTGAAGACATTTCAACCCATATTGTGCCAACGATTGACTTGTGTGTTGATAACTTTCGTACTTTTGGGCTGACAACGGTTAAATATATTGCTGATGTTGTGGCGATCGCTGTTCCTCCATTACATATACTCGGTCGTTGGGCATTTAAGCGCTGGCTGGAAAAATTGGTTGTCGAGGGGTTAGCAGCACGCGCAATTTTTGAAAGCCATTTATGTTATTCCATCCAACTCTGGCAGTTATCAAAATGACCCCAGAAATAAACATCCAAGATTGCTAACAAGCTTTTATCGCCACCAATATATTAATAATTGGTTACAAGGCTTGGATCACTTATTGAGGAGGAGTACGTTGACAAACAGAGCGATGGTCTCGAAGATTATTATCGCCGTAGGCGATCGCTCTTTGCGTATACAAGACTGCCGACGTACCAGAAGACATCGCTTGGCAACTAAAATTAAAGTAGTAAATGGTATTACAAATTTAGCTAACGTTTGTAAACCAAAAACCCGGCTATTGCATCTAAAAGCGCTTCTGGCTCATCTGCGCGGATCAAATGACTGCTATTCTCAAAAATTCTCAAATCGGCATTAGGAATTGCCTGAGCAATTTCTTCAGAAAACTCTGGAGCGCAAATCCAGTCATACCGGCCAGCAATAACTAGAGTGGGTGCAGTAATTTTATGTAACTGGTCAAGAATATTATAGGTGCGGAGGAAACCGCCAAAAGCAACATTAATCGCATCAACTGAGAGAATATTCCTCTGCCAAGCAATGCTTGACTTAATGGGATCATATCTTAGCGAATACATTGGCCCCAAGACTTGAAAATACTGTCTTAGCTGTTCCTCATTTTCAAAGTTCCCATCCCAAAGTCGCTGAACGCTTGCTTTCTGTTCCTCAGTTCCTTTTGATGCTAAGATTTCCTTAGCTCTTTCTAAAAAGCGACTATGGGCTGCTGTGGCAATCACAATCAGATGAAAGACATTGTGAGGATAGCGAACTGCATAAGTTAGAGCCACCATACCACCGTAAGAACTGCCAATCACAACAATTTTCTCCAGACCAAGGTGTTGGCGCAATGCTTCCATATCTTCAACATTATTGTCTAAAGTATAGGTTTCTTTAGACCCACGGGCAGACCTTCCTTGACCGCGATGGTCAAAATAAACTAGTTGTAGATTTCGGCTTAAAGCCGAGAAAGTTGGTTTGAAGGAAGTATGATCTGCACCAGGTCCCCCGTGAATTAGAAAGGCAACAGGTTTAGAGCAGATGCTCGCGCCATCCACCACTAGTGCAGAACCCAATACGGTTCGGTTAAGCTCTAAGCGGTATTGAGAATAGAAAAAGTCAGTGTTCCTAATTTAGCTCCTTGCCCTCTATGTATCGGTTTCTTGGAAGGGAATTTGGCTCTAGTTTTTTTGACTACGCGAGGATTGCTTCGACCTTCAGGTTCTGGTATCTGCTCATCCAGAATTTCTCTTACAAGCCAGGTGAAAAAAAAGGAAATTCTTCGGTTTGAAGTCGCTGAAATTTAGGAACAGCACGACGGACAATGTTCAGTGTGCCAGTAAAACTTAATCTTTTGGGGGAAATATGAGTGGTTTGGGCAACCTGACACATAAGTGAACGCACAGCCCAATGTCCAAGCAGCCAGCCATAAACTTCCTGAACAACTTCACGAGGATTGAGAGAACGAATTAGAGTTTTGCGCCCTAAAAGATGGACTTTGAGTTCATCAATGGTACTTTCCACTTCCCAACGTTGGTGATATTCAGTTGCCAACAATAAAGCGGGAAACAAGGAAATATCCGTCAAGTTGGTAATTAGACGGTAAATTTGCGGTTGGTCATCAGTATCAATGGTGTACTCAATAACTCGCACCATGATTTTTGTACAGCCTTTTTTCTTCGATTTACCATCAGGAGCAATCCAAGACAGATAAGAACCATCTTCCAGGACTTTCTCGACTGAGAATTTTACATTTTTAGGTACTCGTCCCAAATAATTACATTTTGGTGTAAGAGTTGCTTGTACCATTGTGTAGGAATGTAAGCCTCTATCCCACATCAACAACATTCCTTCTGTCACAGACCGCAGTAACTTTTTAACTCTCACTCGCTCACCTATCCGGTACGGACACATTAAAGCATCAACAATTAAATGTGTTCCAGTTTCAATTAATAGTACTAGGCGTACTTTGGGGAAAGCCGCTCGCGTTCCTGGTCGTGTTCCTGGATATCCAAAAACTCTGGCATTCGATTGCGTATCCGGGACATCAAAAACTGTTCCATCCACTGCCATCACTCGCAATCCCTCTAAAAAAGCACCAGGGGTTTCAATTGTTGCTAGCGGTTTCACTACTAGATGAAATAGACGGCTCATCACCCCTGCTCCGACTCGCTGTCGTGCTTCTGTTATTGATGATTTACAGGGTATTCGCCAATATTTCCCCATTCTCACCCACGCTTCACTTAAGCCATCCACAAGATTTTTCAGAACCGTCCTCATTGATGCTTTTGACCACAAGCTCATCGCAATCACCTGACAGATCACCAGATGCGACGGTAAAGCCCGGCTCCGTTCTTCATTACTTTGTGTCTGTGCGATCGCACTCGAGATTGCCTCTGCTGGAATAGCTGTTTCTAACGCTTTGAGTACCGTACCTGATTCCACTACAGGCGAGATCAGTGAAAATTCTTTAAGTTGCATTCAATCTCAGTACACTTGGGTGATAACCCTCAGTTTATCTGGTTTTTAGCTTAACCGAACCGTATTGGTGCAGAACCTTCCACATCAAAAAAAATCTCTGTATCTCGTATTTTCGCTCGCATTTTCGGGATTCTATAAAATCAAATGACTTAAATATATATCAGACTTTTACCCTTTTATCCTTATCTTGAGAACTAACGTGTCGCTTCAATTTCCTGAATAGCTCCGACCAATTCCTTGGCCATCGGAGCTATTTCGGGACACAACGCTTGTACACCTCGAAGGATAGTGATGGTTTGGAGTTCTGCACTCAGCCTTGTACCAGCAAGTACCTTTTGCCCAAAGTTAACGAGTTCATCAAGAGTGGGTTTGGTATTCTGCTGTTGCTCAGGCTTGGATATTTCGTATTTACCAGTGCGCCGTAGCGATGGCAGTACTTCTTCTGCAATCCAATTAGTCAACCTATCCGCTTCTGGTTTATTAGAGCGAAATGCTAATTTGTACACGCCAGACTCTTTAATTACCCAGCCAGATTGGGTTCTGCCCTGTGAGTCCGGAATTTCCGGACTCACCTGTTTCCACCGTTCTGGTATAGCATTGAGAGTTTCCGCACCCTTCCAAGGAATCGTTAGTCCAAGACTTACATCTTTGGCAACAAACCAGGGTTCATCATCAATTGATACTACGCGAATTTCCTGAGACTCAAATACAAAAGTTGATAAATCAGACATAAATTCATTCCTCCTTTATCGTCACCCAATCGCTCAAAACAGCCATACAGCAAGCGGTCAATGTTGGCCTTCTCAAGGTCTTACTTTCATGTTTAGCGACGTAACCGCCCTCTAATTCGTTCTGCTCAAAAGAAACTCCAATTACGTCAAAAATTTTATTAGCAACGTCCATTGAAATAGATTTCGACCAAGACATACAGCAATTTTCGTTTACATGAAGTACAAAGTCATTGGTTTTGAGGCAGGAGGCAGAGGGCAGTTCTTGCTGGAGGGAGAAGAATAATTTGATTTGTGAGTTTTTGGTTCTGTACCTCACTTACCTGCAATCTGCTGTATTTATCTCCCACCCAATCCCGGAAAAAACTTACTCCAAATACTTTGCTCTTTTGAAGCTAATTCTTCTGAATCTAAAACATTTTCTAGCCCTCGCTGATTACTCTGAATCTCCCGCATATTGAGAGCGTGAATAGTTTGGGCGAACTCTGGATTATCTTCTAACAGTTCGGCTTCAAGTAACAATTCTTGCTGCAACAATTGGGCGTTTCGACGCAAGAATATTTGCTGATTGTGCCGTCGTCTAATCTCCTCTTCAGTCAGGTATAATTGTTCCTCAAAACTCAAACCGTCGTATTCGTCGTTATACATTTTATTCAACTCCAATTAATCCAAAGTATTCTGCGGAAAGTTCCATTAAATATTTGAGTGCCAAACAGTCGCCATAACTAGTGTATATTTGAGCAATAGTTTTGAAGATTTCTAATATATTATCAGGCGTTACTTCAGGAAAACGCGAAGCTAAATTAAATGCTGAATTTTCATCTTCTGGCTCTAGTGGCGGTGCATCTGTCCAGACTATTAAACCTCGCTTGTCCAGTTCTGCTAAAGAAATATCATTCACAGCATCCACAACGGAATCAGGTGAATATTTTAGCAATAGCTTAATCATAGACAATTCCTCCATAAAGTAGCTGATACCCTAGCCTCAATCTCGTAATAAATTCGTCAGTATTACGATTGCCCCAAACGGGATTACTAGGATTCTTAATCCAGTTAACTGGGCTATGACAAATCTCATTATGACAAGAGATACACGTAGGAAATGTTGATACTCCAATGATGTCGTTGCCGTAGTAAGCGTGATGGATCTCTTCACTTTTATTAGTTAGACAGACTACACAATAATTGTGAGTTTTACGGTGAGCGATCGCTACTTGTTTTCTGTACTCTTTGGGATTACCATACCGAGCATTCCAGTTTAATTGTCTGGGTAGCCGAGATTTTCTAATGAACCTATCCCACTAATAATATTTTGTTAATCCAGATGTGGAGCGTAGCAAGGTAAATAAATGCGTCAAAATAAACTTTTCGACGTTCCCATCTGACGACGAGACGGCGGTATTTACGTTGATACCAAGCGAAGCACCGCTCCTGCTGAAATCTAGGGACAGAAATTTTGATAGGTCTTCCTCTGTTTTTCTTGGTTTTCCAGATGCGTTTCGGTATTTGAGGACGAATACCTCGTTTACGTAGTTCACTACGTTTTTGTTTCGAGTCGTAACCTTTATCAGCAGCTAGTACTTTGATTCGCTTACGTGGTCTGCCACGTTTTAATGTTTTAAGTTTAACTTTATCGAGTAGAGGTATTACTTGTTCTCTCTCGTTGCCATTGGCTGGGGTAGTGCAATTAGCTAAAGGCATTCCGTTTCCCTCTATAAGTGTGTGAATGAGAATTCCCTTACCCTTACCACCATAAGCAACCTCTTCACCTCCTCCTTTTCCAGGGGGAAAAAGACCCGTCAACCGCGCCAAAGTTCCAGTTTATCAATCCCTTATCATCCGCGATCGCTAATATGCGTGCTTGTAAATGCTCAAATGTTCCGTCTTCATACCATCGTTTTAACCAGCGATGAGCAGCACTCTTCGATGCCCAAATTTCGCCACGTGGTAGATCGCACCACCTGCAACCACTGATCAGAATGTACAGCAGACTATTCAAAACATACCGAAATGGAACATGAGGCATTCCCCGACCACGCTCCTCCTGAAGAGGAAAAATATCCTCAAATAACTTCCATTCCAGGTCACTCAATCCTTCAAAACGTCCAGCCATCTACCCCTCCTTATTGAGAAGTAGATTACCATACTTTTATATTAGTGGGATAGGTTCATAGTAATTTTACTCCCTTTTCGTTTAACTCTTGCCCCGTTAATTCGTGCCACTTTTGTTTGATTTCCTGAAAATGTGGTTTTCTCCCTAATTCTGTTGCCCATTTTCTAATTTCTTGATACCAGTCAACCTGCTGCTGTGAGGATTGCTGATTATTTTTAGAACTATTAACAGTGTCAGCATTCGGTTTGGAATCCTGTTTTTGTTCCAGACCTTTGATATCAAATTCCCGGATTAGAGCAACGAAGGGATTACCACGAGTGGGAATCACCAAGGCATATCGAACTCCGGCTTTGTCTAACATTTCACAAGCCTGCCGCAAGATTTCAAGAATCTCCTTTTTAACGTTTACAAAGTCTTGGGGATGGTCAAGGATTAAACTAAGCGAAACTCTCACGAGTCCCGCTCGTCTTCAGAACCGTACGTGAAACTTTCGCTTCATACGGCTCCTCAATGATTTGGCTCTTATGAGTACCTCGGCTGCCATCGTTGGCAGTTTTTATATCATGGCAGTGACGGTGTAATAGTTGAAGATTCTTGTACGTATCCTTTCCGCCTGATGACTTCGGGATAATGTGATCGACTTCTATTAAATCGTCTTCCCTAAAATACAGACAGCAGTGAGGACACTTACCTTTTTGTGCTTTCAAAAGTCTTGCAACTCTTGTAGACATTTGAGGGTGTTTCCCTTTTTTACTACTCCAGTAGACTAAGTTTCCGTCGAATGGTGATGCTGATCCTTTAACTTTGACATGCCGAGCAATTTCCTTGCTCGTATGACTGGTTAAACTTTCAGCTACTTTCCCATCTCTGGTTACTGAGAATACCCAATTATTCCCGCCTACGGTATGCCAATATTTATTGGATACCCATGAACCAGATTTCCCTGGGTGGCGGCGATTCGCCCATCTAGAAAGCTTTTGGTAGACTAGATTGTCAAGCTTAGAGAATGTTTCTTTGCTTACAACTGTTGAGTAATAGTTTGCCCATCCGGAAATAATCGGGTTGAGTTTAGCTATTAATGCAGCTTGAGGGGCTGACTTGTAAGCATCAATCTCTTTTGCGATCGCATTGTAGTGTTTCTTAATCGCTTTCTTGCTGGGTTTGATGAGTGTCTTAAATCCGAGTATCTTACCATTAGATAACTTACCTGAGTGGTTCTTTCCCACTTCGTATTGTCTTACGTTGAACCCTAGAAAGTTAAAACCCGGTTCATCGGAGAGTTTGGGATATTCTCCTTTACCCTTGATGTTCCATAATTTCCTGGAATATGTTGAGCCATACTCTTCATATTCCTTGTCTTCCTGGGGATTTCGTAGTGTGTGACCAATACTGGTTTTACTCGGACTTAATTCCAGCCCCATGACTGCCAACCACGTTTTGACTAACTCTTTCATCTCAATTATTTGGGATGATTCATTGGCAAGGATTACAAAATCATCGGCATATCTTATTAGAGATATGGATTCTTGATTATTTCTCTTAATCCCTTTTAGTCTTCTGGCATAATCTACTGTTAGTTGTTCTAACCCGTGAAGGGCTATATTTGCTAATAGTGGTGAGATTACGCCGCCTTGTGGTGTACCTTCGTTGGTGTCAAAGAATTGTCCATCATCCATTACACCCGATTTTAACCATGCTTTGATAAGTCTCTGCATTGTTGGGAATGTATTGATTTTCTTGAGCAATTCTTTGTGGTTGATTTTATCGAAGCATTTGGATATATCAGCATCTAAAATCCACTTGGATTTATGGTTAATGGCAATATATATTGCTTGGATTGCATCGTGGGCGCTTCTCCCTGGTCGGAATCCGTAGCTATTTGGCTCAAACTTAGCTTCCCATTCTGG
The DNA here is from genome assembly GCF_034531305.2 of Nostoc sp. ChiQUE02. Lineage (NCBI taxonomy): Bacteria > Bacillati > Cyanobacteriota > Cyanophyceae > Nostocales > Nostocaceae > Nostoc > Nostoc sp. ChiQUE02. The sequence continues at coordinate 1,109 of NZ_JAVRBN020000042.1, read as the reverse complement.
TTCAAGAGCCAGTTTGGCAAGTGCTTGAGTCGCTCTATCGTGTAAAGTTGGTATTCCTAATGGGCGCTTGGAGCCGTCGGATTTGGGAATCCATACCCGGCGGGTTTTACTAACCTTTTGATTAATATCCAAACTCAGTACCAAAGTAAGACGGGCTTTAGGAGTTAAGGATTTAATTCCGTCTACTCCGGCAGTCTTCTTACCCTGATTATCCTGGGAAACTTTACGAACAGATAAGGCTTTTCCAGACCAAGACCTCATCAAGGTTTTTTGGAGTCTGCGTACTGCTTTAGTATCATCACGAGCAGAGGCTTTGAAAATTCTCTTTTGAAGCTTATAAACAGCTACTTCTAACTTGCGCCAGTTTATTCTGTTCCATTCCACCGTCTGACCATTCAGCGTTTTAGACATTTTACTTACTACTTAAGATTTTCATTCCACGTCATTGTGAGTACGTCAGCATATCTTGACCATTACAGCCAAGCGTTCGCTTCTTACTCAATCTTGCCCGTCAAGGCATCCGGTTAGCACCTACTCAGGTATTCGACCACCTGAGAGCGTTTGACGGGTTACTTCGTTCCGATTAACAATACTGATACCGTTAGAGTGACACTCTTCACCGGGTTTATCGGGGGTGCTTATTGGTCGGTCATATAACCGCCAATCCCATATCCTTTTGCCTTTTGGCGTAGCGTATCAGCCTGATTACGCTATTTCATCGTAACGGTGATTCAGACGTGTCTTGAAGCCTAAGCTTTACTCATGGATATCTTGCTCGGCGTGTAACCAGATTTAGGCTTCCAGTCAGAGCGCCTTTCATTCCCGCTTTACGGATTGAGGACTAGTCGCTACCGTAGGGAAAGGGCTTTCACCTCAGCACTTGAGGGGTAGGATTCACACCTACATTGTTAATCAGTTCTCTAGGCTAACCTAGGGACTAATCCCCCAGAACGAATGGCACTAAGAAAAGCTCTAAACTATGCAGAATAAGGGCTACAGCTTTTAAGACTCAGACGGGGCAGACGATATCCGTTGATACAGTGCCTTGATACAGTGCTGCCCAGTTTACCGCTTTCTCTACGAGACACTCTGAAAACGGCATCGCCACA
>NZ_JAVRBN020000041.1:0-63113 GCF_034531305.2 Nostoc sp. ChiQUE02 | reverse complement strand
TTGATTTCTTCCTCTATTTTCATTGATTCTGCCACTCTTCAATAGTTCATCTGTTCTAGCAAAGTTGACATGCTCCCTATAGTTCCCGATGCTCATCTAAGCAAACCGAAGTAAAGGGAAGTTTGACAAGACACTGATAGGTAGGTTTTTTGTGGACATAATGTTCTCGAAACCCTTCTCTTTTTATATCCCTTCTCACGGCATAATAAGCTTTACCTCCTGGTTTTAATAAGTGTGATACTTCCATAAGAACGTTAGTTTGTTCTTCAGTAAATAAAACATTTAAAACATAAAAGCAAATTATTGTATCGAATTTATTATCAGGATATTCTGGAAAATAATAAGGGTCATAGCCTGTAATATTACAACCTTTTTGGCGCAATATTTTAACATCATTACCAAAGCCACAACCAAAGTCTAGTATTTTGCCTTGCAAAAGGTTTTGATTTAATAAAAACTGTGCAGGAAATGACAGATAACTTCTTTCGATCGCAGTAAGATGGCTGAACTGATTTTTTTGCTGTTTCATGGAATTTTGGTGCAGATGTCCCAAAATTATTATTCCCAGCATTTCTTTAGGTTATGCGATGTCTACGACGGGCTACGCCTATGCACCAGGGTCAATACCTAACTCACGTAACTTAGCTGCTAATATATCAGCACGCTGGCGTTCTTGTTCAGCACGTTGGCGTTCCTGTTCAGCTTGTTCGCTGCTCCACAACAGCAAATTTCCTTCTGTATCCCACCAGCGCAGCCAATTCATGGTTTGGCATAATCTTTCACCTTGCCAAATTCCGAGAAATAACTCTAACTCAGGAATCCAGTAACGTCCATTGCTATCTGCTTGCTGCAAAGTATATTGTCCATTTTGCAAGCATCGTAGTTCTATGCTTGGTTCGTAAGGGTCGTAGGTTACGTAGGTTGGAACTTGGAGAATCTTTTCGTAATAATAGAGTTTACCGTAGGGTGGAGTTGAACGGACTGATAGTTCTCCACCTTCTGTGTCTGAGAGAAATTCCATCACTACAGCCACAGCAGCACCTTCTAAATTTGGGGTATAGCTGCGACGAATTACATTTGTTCCTACAGACTGCACTTGAGGGACATAAAACCAGTCTGGTGCTTTGACAACGATTTTTTTGTTGACTGTGGCTACAAGTCCAAAATTAGAGCCAATCAGCATCTGGGGTTGGATGCGTCCTGTGCTTCCCAAAGCATCGGTAAGCGCAGCAGCGATCGCAGGTTGTTGAATATTTTCCACTGGATCGTCAGGTAAAATGAAGTCGGCTGGAAGTGCTTCCCAAGTAACTATTGGTTCTTTTTGGATGGGGTTAACTTGTAGAACCATAAAACTACTCCTAATATCAATGCACAGTTATTAGTTATTTTTAGCAAATCTTCAGCCAGCATCGCTTTTAAGCTAAAAACCCACAAATCTGGAAAGATTTCTCTGACAGCTGTATATACTCATAGTCAAGCACTTAGCAGGCGTGAGTATGATAGTTGAGTGGTTCACTCTCTGGATAGGTAAAAAAGCGGTTGGATTTCTCGTCAAAACTATTATCAGCGAAGAATTTTTCAAAGATTTAGTCAAGGACTACGCTAAAGATTTTTTCAAAAATATCTTTAATAATGCTGTAACTGCCCCCTTTAAGCAAGAACCTCTTCAGAAAGCTGTAGTTATGGCGCTGACAGAATTTTTACAACTGATGCAGCAGCAGTTAAAGGTTCGTTGCAAACTTTCTGAAGCTGAAATTCAAAATTATGCTGAAGATATCAAGAAATTTATCCGTGATAAGTCGGTTAAAGAAATTCTTGGTCAGGCTTTTGATATTAAATGTGAGTCTCTAGATTTTAAAACACTAGCAGATAGTTGGAAAAGACTTCAACTCAAACCTCTACCACCTAAATTTAACTGGCAAACAATTACAGAGCAGTATCTCATCCAAGTTCAAGATATTCTTTCGGATTCAGAAGAGTTACGCTATATTCTGGAACTTCAAAAATTATCCAGTATTGATAAGACTTTAAAAGAAAACGCTGATATTCCCAAGGATTTTAATTTACCGCAATATTTAGAAACTATTCGTGAACGCTACGGCAATCTGAAGTTAGATAGTTTAGAAACTACATCCCGCGAACATCCGGTAAATCTATGGCAAATGTTTATCCCGCAAAATGTGCGGCAAGTTTATCAGGTTTTACCAGAACTGCCTAAAGAATATCTTCGCAGGTTACAAGAAAGTAACCAATTAGATGCGGAATTTGAAATAGAAAAGCTCCAAGAGGAAACAGAACGTTATCAACGTACTTATTTTGAACAGCCAATCCGTTCAGTCTTAGATGTTATCCGAGATAAACAACGCAAAAATTATCTAGTTATTTTAGGCGATCCTGGTTCCGGCAAGTCTACATTGTTGCAATACCTAGCATTGGATTGGGTAGAAAAAACTCTCGAACAGAATGATTTTAATCTACCAATTCCTTTGCTGATTGAATTACGCAATTATATGCGCGATCGCGATGCTGGTAATTGTAATAATTTTCTCCAATTTTACCATAATAGTCCCAATTGTTTTTATCACCTCAATCAGCATAAATTGCATGAGCAGCTAAAGGCTGGTAACGCTTTAGTCATGTTTGATGGTTTGGATGAAATCTTTGAACTGGCAAAGCGGGAGGAAGTAATTACCTGTATTCATCGCTTCACTAATGAATATCCCGATGTGCAGGTGATTGTCACTTCTCGGATCATCGGCTATAAGCAGCAACAATTGCGAGATGCAGAGTTTCGCCACTTCATGTTGCAAGATTTAGAACCAGCACAGATTAAAGATTTTATCGAACGTTGGCATGATAAAACTTTTACTCAAGCCGAAGAAAGAGATAAAAATATCAAACGTGAGCGGTTACAAAGAGTAATTAATGAATCAAAAGCAATTGCAGAACTAGCACAAAATCCTCTGCTGTTAACGATGATGGCAATTCTCAATCTCAAGCGAGAATTACCCAGAGATAGAAGTGAGCTGTATAAAGATGCTTCAGAGGTTCTGTTGCATAATTGGGACGAGGGACGCAATTTAAAGCCCGATGAACGTCTGGACATTATTGATTATAAAGATAAACAGGCAATGTTGCGTCAAGTTGCTTATCAAATGCAAACCAGTGAAAAAGGTTTAGCTGGCAATATTATCTATGCGAATGATTTAGAAGCAATCTTCACTAAATATCTGCAAAGCATACCAGTGAGTGATGCCAGAGATAAAGCCAGACGGTTGATGAAACAACTGCGCGATCGCAATTTTATTTTATGTTTCTTGGGTGCAGATTACTATGCCTTTGTGCATCGGACTTTTTTAGAATATTTCTGTGCTTGGGAGTTTGTCTGGCAGTTTGAGAAGGAACGCAGTATTACAATTGAGTATCTCAAAACTGAAGTTTTTGGCAAACATTGGCAAGATGAAACTTGGCATGAGGTATTGCTGTTAATTGCGGGAATGATTGAGCCAAAATTTGTTGGTGAAATTCTTGATTACTTGATGGTGCAAGATGGCGAAGAGGAAAAGTTTATCAACCTGTTTTTAGCGGCTAAGTGTCTTGCAGAAGTGAGAAATCGCTCGGTGATTGCGTCAGTGGCTAATAAATTGCTTAACGAGCTACAAGATTTAACTCAATATGACCTCTGGTATTATTACTCCCTATCTGATAAGGAAGAAACTAAGCTAGTTCAGGAAATTCGCACTCAAGCAGTTGCAGCGATCGCCACAATTTGGAAAGATAACCGTGATACCTTACACTGGCTCAAAGACCGCGCCACTGCTGATAATCAATGGGATGTGCGACGTGCAGCCATCCAAGCATTAGCCAGCAATTTCAAAGATGACCCGGACACCCGCTCATTTCTCAAAAACCGCGCCACTGCTGATAATCAAGGGAATGTGCGAGGTGTAGCCATCCAAGCATTAGCCAGCAATTTCAAAGATGACCCAGAGACCCGCTCATTTCTCAAACACCGCGCCACTGCTGATAAAGGGGATATACGACGTACAGCTATCGAAGCATTAGCCAGCAACTTTAAAGATGACCCGAACACGCGCTCGTTTCTCAAATACCGCGCCACTGCTGATAATCAATGGGTTGTGCGACGTGCAGCCATCGAAGCATTAAGCAGCAACTTTAAAGATGACCCGGATACCTGCTCGTTTCTCAAAGACCGCGCCACTGCTGATAATGAAGAGAATGTGCGATATGCAGCCATCGAAGCATTAGCCAGCAATTTCAAAGCTGACCCAGAGACCCGCTCGTTTCTCAAAGACCGAGCCACTGCTTATAATCAAGGGGATGTGCGACGTGTAACCATCCAAGCATTAGCCAGCAATTTCAAAGATGACCCAGACACCTGCTCGATTTTCAAACACCGAGCCACTGCTGATAATCAAGGGGATGTGCGACGTGTAGCCATCCAAGCATTAGCCAGCAATTTCAAAGATGACCCAGACACCCGCTCAATTCTCAAAGACCGAGCCACTGCTGATAATCAAGGGAATGTACGATGTGTAGCCATCGAAGCATTAGCCAACAATTTCAAAGCTGACCCAGAGACCCGCTCGTTTCTCAAACACCGCGCTACTGCTGATTATGATTGGGATATACGACGTACAGCTATCGAAGCATTAGCCAGTAATTTCAAAGATGACCCAGACACCTGCTCGATTCTCAAAGACCGCGCCACTGCTGATAATCATGAGTATGTGCGACGTACAGCTATCGAAGCATTAGCCAGTAATTTCAAAGATGACCCAGACACCTGCTCGATTCTCAAAGACCGAGCCACTGCTGACAATGAATGGAATGTGCGAAGTGCAGCCATCAAAGCATTAGCCAGCAACTTTAAACATGACCCTGACACCCGCTTAATTCTCAAAGACCGCGCTACTGCTGATAATCATGAGTATGTGCGAGGTGCAGCCATCGAAGTATTAGCCAGTAATTTCAAAGATCACTCAGACACCCGCTCGATCCTCAAAAACCGCGCCACTGCTGATAATGAATGGAATGTGCGATATGCAGCCATCAAAGCATTAGCTAGCAATTTCAAAGATCATCCCGACACCCACTCGTTTCTCAAAGACCTCGCCACTGCTGATGATGGGGATGTGCGACGTGCAGCCATCGAAGCATTAGCCAAACACTTCAGAAATCAGCATGAGTTGTTTGACATTTACAACGATTGCGCTGTCAATGACCCCTTTGAGCGTGAGCAAGGCTATGAAATCAACCCTCGGCGCATTGCAATGGAGATAATTATCAAGCAATTTCCTCAACATCCCCAGACTTTACCACTGTTGCGCGACAAAGCAGAGAATGACCTAGATGAGGAAGTGCGAAAGTTTGCTCAAGAGAAGTTGGCAGAATTAGAGAAGTAGCTTGACAAACTCAGGTTACATTATTAAACGAAAGCAAATATACCGGGCGATTAGAAATCGCGGCTACACAAACAAAGTCCGCCTGCGCGGACTCAAAGAATTTGAAACCCACGAAGGTGGGTTTTGTCTGTATAGCCGCGAATTCCATTCGCCAAGGCAGGTATGTTTTTACACTCATTGAGATGCTCCCCTCAAAATTGCTCAAGAACTTTTAGATATATTGAATGAATCATCTTGAGCAGATACACATGGTTAACTGTTACCCAAGCCGAAAATACTAGAACAGTTGTAAAAATTAGCAAAACTCCAAAAAAGTGCTCCTTTGACATCTACCCAAATAATCCTAAGTTATAGTTTGTTGGTTTAACCAACAGCATAATCTGTTCGATAATCTTCTCAGAAGATGTGCCGCAGCTACGCCCGTCGTTGACATCGTATTTACTTTGGGAATCATATACTTAGCAAATTTTGCTACTAACTCTCTACTATCCCCAGGTAATTATACGATGGACGATCGCAATATCACAGGCACTCTTTCCCCAGAAGATATCCAAGAAATTAAAGCAGTGTTACAAATAATCGAACAAAAGATGCCCTTTCTCATTGCTTTAACTACACAAGAACGCCGCAAGTTATTCAAAATGGGCGATAAAAGCCTAGCTTTTGTTACCAATAGCGTCAACGTTGCTCAGTCTAACCGTGAAATTCTCCCAGCCAGCTTTGATATTGAGGAATTTATCCAGGATTATCAATTAGCTACCACACTCAGCGAACTTTTAATCTCAATCCGGCAACTTACCGAACAAGTAGATGATACGCTCTTGGCAGTCGGTAGCGAAGCGATGCTCGGCAGCTTAACAGTTTATAATTACGTCAAGACAGTAGCGAAAAAGACTCCAGGCTTAAAAACTGTAGCAGAACTGTTGAGCGATCGCTTTAAGGCTATTAGTAAAGGCAGAGCAGCAAAAACTTCCGACTTCCGATTCTTGAGAAATTAATACTCGTTGATGAGTCTTTGAGGATTACCAACAAATAAATTATCCAATCTTGTGTGTAAATCTTGTCCGCCCTTGGTTATGGGCAGGCTAGACACCCACCCCTAACTGTTATCCCATGACCTCAGCAGTCTTTTTCTTATCCAACTTGAGAATCAACACACCTAAAGGTGGCAAACATAAATCCAGGGAATAGGAACGACTGTGCAAAGACCAATCATCCGTCCACTTACCACCTAAGTTGCCCATATTGCTGCCGCCATACTGACGCGCATCACTATTGAACAACTCGGTATAAAATCCCTTTTGCGGTACACCGATGCGGTAGTGAGAATGGGGTTGCGGTGTAAAATTGCAAACCACGATCGCAAAATCATCAGAATCCTTGTCACGACGGATGAAGGAAACTACACTATGGCGGTTATCGCTACAGTCAATCCACTCAAATCCTGGTTCAGCAAAATCCTGGGTGTACAAAACTGGTTCAGAACGATAGAGATGGTTTAAATCCTGGAAAAACGTTTTTAACTGTTGGTGCGGCTCATGCTGCAATAAATGCCACTCCAAATCTGCCCAAGCATTCCACTCGCTCCATTGCCCAAACTCCATGCTCATAAACATGGTTTTCTTGCCTGGGTGAGCAAACATATAGGTAAATAAACAACGCACATTAGCTAACTTCTGCCATGTATCCCCCGGCATTTTGCCGATGATATTGCTCTTGCCATGCACCACTTCATCGTGTGACAGAGCCAGCATGAAGTTCTCGCTGTGGTTGTACCACATACTAAAGGTAATGTTGTTTTGGTGGAACTGGCGGAACCAAGGATCCATGCTGAAATAATCCAGCATATCGTGCATCCAGCCCATATTCCACTTCAAGTTAAAGCCCAGTCCGCCTGTGTAAGTGGGCCAAGATACCATTGGCCAGGAAGTGGATTCTTCAGCAATTGAGAGAATACCGGGGAAATAGCTAAAAATAATGTGATTGACCTGACGCAGAAAATCTGCTGCATCTAGGTTTTCTCTGCCGCCGTACTGGTTGGGTAGCCATTCTCCTGGTTTGCGGCAATAGTCGTTATAGAGCATCGAGGCAACAGCATCGACACGAATTCCATCAATGTGGTACTTGTCAAACCAGAAGAGGGCATTGGCTGCTAGGAAATTACTAACTTCATGGCGACTGTAGTTGAACACCAAAGTACCCCATTCTTTGTGTTCGCCCTTGCGGGGGTCAGCGTGTTCGTACAGGTGGCTTCCATCAAAGAAAGCTAAACCATGTCCATCTTTGGGGAAGTGACCGGGAACCCAATCTACAATTACCCCAATATCATTTTGGTGACATTTGTCAACAAAATACATGAAATCTTCGGGGCTGCCAAAACGGGAGGTGGGGGCATAGTACCCAGTTACTTGGTAACCCCAAGAACCATCAAAGGGATGCTCCGCAATGGGCAGCAATTCTAAATGGGTGTATCCTAATTCTTTGACATAGGGAATGAGTCGGTCAGCTAGTTCCCGGTAGGTAAGGAAGCGTGCGCCTGGCTTCAGTTCAGAAACCACAACTACAGGTTCAGTTTCACCATTTGGCAGTTTCGCTGGTTCTGCACTTGAAGCGTGTAACCAAGAGCCTAAATGCACTTCGTAGACTGAGACGGGTTGGGTAAGGGGGTCTGTGTGACGCCGCTTTTCCATCCAGCTTTCGTCATCCCAACTGTAAGCATCTAAATCAGTGACAATGGATGCCGTTTTCGGGCGGGGTTCTTGCTGGAAACCGTAGGGATCGGATTTTTCGTAAATGTGTCCTTCAAAATTTTTGATTTCATATTTGTAATGTTCTCCCACACCGATTTCAGGAATAAATAATTCCCAAACTCCGGTGGAGCCTTTACGCATCTGGTGTTTACGTCCATCCCAGAGGTTGAAGTCTCCCAACAATGAAACGTTGCGAGCGTTGGGTGCCCAAACGGCAAAATAAACGCCCTTAATCCCGTCTATTACTGTGGGGTGCGCTCCCAGTTTTTCGTATATTCGGTGATGGTTGCCTTCACTAAACAAATGCAAGTCAAAGTCTGTCAAGTTGGGAGAACGGAAAGCGTAAGGATCATAGGTGACTCGCTCATGTTCCCCTTCTTTAATCCGTAACTGGTAGTTTGCCAGTTCTGGAGTGTCAATCGTGCATTCAAAAAAGTGGGGATGATGAACTGTTTGCATTGGGTATTCCTTCCGTTGTTCAGGAATAACGACCCATGCTGCACTTGCATTTGGTAGGTAGGCCCGCACAGCCCAGACAGTTTTGCCGTCTTGTTCTATGGGATGAGAACCTAGTATTTCAAAGGGATCGTTATGCTGATTCCAAACGATGCTGTTAACCTGTTCAGGGGCGATCGTGGTCATGGACATGAAGCTACCTAAGTGAAATAACGTGATTGACTAAATCTACTTTTTTAATATCTATATATATTCTTTACATTTATTTGCAATTTTGTCGCCACCGTTATCCTACATCAGAATGAGTCATCAGTCTTTTTGGGGCATTGGGCATTGGGGATAAATGACGAATTTATCAAAAATTTAAAAATGGGAAAAATTGAAGTAACGTTTTACGTAAGCGAAGCAAGTAAATCTGTTCCCGAATTTTGGGATCTAGTTTTGGTGGTGGGGCAAGTTGGAGCTGTGCTTGTAATTGAATGTATTCGGCAGCTGTGAGGAATCTTCCATCGATAGGCGATCGCGCTTCTATGATAATCTTTGTCCGTAATATTTCTTCTGGTGTATCCTCTGGTGGCGGTAATGCGATTACCTCTGATCCCCAATAGCTACTTAAGATAACTAAAGCTAGACTAATCACAATTAAGCACAGTAAGTTTACTGCCTTTCTCGCTTTAACTCTCCCCATCTCCTGAACTGCGTACACAACGCAGGATGAAAATCTGTTTTTCCCATGCCCCATACCCAAAGTTATAAATTTTGCCAATAAAAATCTGGCAATATCAAGGGACATTACCAGGTCTATCCTAATACGGAATAGACTACAGGGAATGCTCAAGAGCAATTGCCAGCGATCGCGATGAATTTTTTTGCCCTTTCAAAACTCAGGAGTCTAAGCAATTTCAAACACCAAAGGACGGAAGTACGCCGCCCCCAATATGGCTTAGATTCACATAAGTCAACTCCCTTGGACTGGGAACAAGGTTCTATCGGGCAGGAATTTACAGCGGACACTTGGTCGAGGATGTAAACCTCTTTACCAGAGTCCTCTACTTCCTGCCTAATTAGCTGATATTTGAGCAAACTCTAGGCTTTGATACACCAAACATAAACAGGCAGGTTCTTACGTGAACCCAATTCATTCAAGCTACAGCAGTTTGCAAGTAAGTAAGGTACAAAATGCCGGACTCACGCATTAGATATAAAGAATTTCTACCTCCTGCCTTCTCCCAAGGGGAGATGCTAAAAGCGATCTGCCCCCTGCCCTTCGGGTACTCTTCGAGAACGCCTTCGGCGAACGCAGTCGCTCATGGGGGAAACCCCCTTGGCGCTAGCCTCTCCCTTTGGGAGAAGACCGCGCGGTCTCACCTCCTGCCTCAAAACCCGTAGTTTTGTACTTCATGCAAATGAAAACTGCTGTATGTAGCGAGGAACGCTGCCACTAAGCAGTTCTGGGCGTGATTTAAACTAAAGTTTAAGATGCCTTATTTAGGAGTAGCAGTGGGAGTCGCTGCGGGAGTCGTTGCGGGAGCCTTGGTAGGAGCAGTGGCAGGAGGTGCATCAGTTGGTTCACCTGTAGCAGCTGGAGTACTAGTACCAGCACCATCACCACCACCTTCACAGGCTCCGAGAATTGCAGCCAGACTTAACATTAAAGCAAAACCAAAGATTTTTGTTTTCATAACTCCTCTTTCACCAATTGTGGCTAGAACAATTTTTCGCCTGTTGAATACGATACCGTATTTATTGCTTTTTTTTAAATGCTGCGAGATTACATACTTAAAAAAAACAATCCTTTGGGGTATTCTTTTTGAGATTAGGTGTTATACAGCTATCTGATTCGTTTCTCTTAACTCAGGAGCAAAGCGGAAATTACCAAATTCTTTAGTCAACCGAGCTATCCAAAAAATTTTATTTTTTTCACAGAGTATTGCACCTTGCTACCTGACGTTGCCATACTTTAGGTGCGATACCTAAAGGGTAAGCTGTCCAGTTTCTAATCGCTGATTGCAAACATTGCATATCTAGGGGATGCAAGCATTGGTACAGCTACCTATCAGAACAGTTAAAAGGGTGTAGTCTGTTATGTGTGCTTTTTGCACCGAAGGTGATTTTAACCCCAGCAAAAACAGACAATCTAGACAATCAATCTAAAGTACAGTATTTCTCATCTAAAAAAATTTATGGTAGTTGCTCGTAAATCTGCTGTTTCTACAAGGGGTAATTGGTTTAAGCGAGATTCTATCCTTTCTTTAGGGAGGCGACGCTCTGGGCGTACGGAGTCAGCAGCACAGAGCGCTTCTACACCAGCTACTCAAGCCACACCAGTATCCTCTCAAAGACAACAGCGTTCCTCGAAAAATCTAGCGGTTTCTCCCACAAATGAGGCAGTTATGCCCAAATCGGTGAAAGAATTGGGTAGACAACAAGTGCCAAATCTCAATGAGCAGTCGAGTGCGAACCAGAAGAATCGGGGGGTAGGTTTTCTTCGCCTTCCCACAATGCCCAATTCTGGAACGGCACCTTTGTGGTTGCTGCGCTTGTACACTATCCATCGTTATTCGTCAGTTCTGGCGTTCTTGTTAGTAGCATCGACACTTGCTGTTTATGGCTGTACAGTATATTCCCAAGAGCTTTGGAGTCAGTCATATCGCAGACTGCAAAAGCTCCAACGTCATGAGCGGCTGCTAACGACAACCAACGCGACGCTGACAAATAAAATGGCTGATGAAGCAGAAAAACCAACAGCAGGGTTGGTATCGCCAACTCCTCAAGGGATGATTTTCTTACCTCCGGCATCTCATAGTCCTCAGCCAGCATCATCTAACACACCGCCAAATTCTGAAAAGCAACAGCAAACACTCTCGCCACTGGGATACTAATTCTGGCGTTGGAGAACAGTGAGATGAATTGAGGCAGGGGAAGCAGAGGGTGAATTTAAATCTACGGAGGTGAGTTTTGCTTGTGTAGAGGCGGTTTAAAACCTCAATTTAACTTAAGTTGACACCAATGACAGCTGTAACCCCTAGCAAAGATTGCGGTTCAACAGAGATGAAGAACGCTGTAATCTGAGTTTCCACCTCTTGCATCTGTAGGTTTATTTTGGAGAATTGGTAAAAGGCTAAGAGTCATTTGTCATTTGTCATTAGGACTCAGACTTGTGGCAAATAACAAAAGACAAAGGAGAAAGGACGAACCCAATGCAGAAGTCACCAAGCAGAACAAAATTCAGAAAGTTTCGGAATTCAGGATTCACAAGGCGACAAAAGGGTGATAGACGAGGGCTTTTAGGAAAATTAGCCTCTAATATCCAAAACCAAACATCCAACACCAAGTCTCGACTGTTCATCGTCTGGGGCGTATTAATGGCAGCAGGGTTGGGGTTAGGTGTCAAGTTGTATAACCTCCAAATTGTCAAGGGACCAAAGTTAACAGAACAGGCGCGAAACCAGCAAATGGTGAATTTGCGACCTTTTATGCCCCGTCGCCCAGTGGTAGATCGCAATAGTAATCTGTTGGCGATTGACCGTCCTGTATATACTTTGTACGCTCATCCCAAGCTGTTTGATAAGTCTAATGAAGATATGGCAGAGCGTCTTGCCCCAATATTGGCAAAAGATACTGCTGAATTAGTAAAAACTTTTCAAAGCAAAAAAAGTGGAATTATACTTGCCCCAGCCCTACCGGAAGAAATTATCGATCGCGTCATCTCTTTGCGCTTAAATGGCTTGGAGTGGATTCAAAAATACTCCCGATTTTACCCACCAGACGATTTGGTTGCTGATGTGGTGGGCTATGTGAATGTTGACCGCCGTGGTCAAGCAGGTGTGGAATACTCTCAAGAGAAGTTACTAGAACGTCCTGTGCAAACGGTGCGGCTTAGTCGGTCAGGTAATGGGGCCCTAATGCCAGATCATGCACCCGAAGGTTTTCTGCATTTTGATGATTTGCGACTGCAACTCACTATCGATAGCCGTCTACAACGAATTGCCCGCGTTGCACTCAAACAACAGATGGAGAAGTTTGACGCTAAACGTGGGGCGGTAATTGTCATGGATGCGTTGGATGGTTCCTTACTCGCTCTCGTTTCTCAGCCTACTTATAATCCTAATGAATACGCTAAAGCTAATATTTCACTATTTAAAAATTGGACGGTGGCGGATCTTTATGAGCCGGGATCGACTTTTAAGCCTTTGAATGTAGCGATCGCTCTAGAAAATGGCATCATCAAACCAGATGATATGTTTAATGACTCTGGTTCTATTCGAGTCGCTAATTACACCATCAAAAATGCGATGAATAATGGTAATGGGCGAATCAGCATCGCTCAGATTTTGCAATATTCCAGCAACATTGGCATGGTGCAAATTATCCAACGCTTAAAGCCTTCAATCTACTACAACTGGCTAGAACGCTTAGGGCTGGGACAAAAAGTTGATACAGATTTACCTTTTGAAGTTGGCGGCCGGCTCAAAAGTCAAGAAGAATTTATCGCTTCGCCAATTGAACCAGCTACTACTTCCTTTGGACAAGGCTTTTCCATGACACCGTTACAGCTAGTGCAAATGCACGGTGCTTTAGCCAATGGCGGTAAGTTGGTTACACCCCATGTAGTTCGAGGGCTGATTGATACCAAAGGGCAGATGCATGATTCACCTACTCGCACGATACCACGCCAAATTTTCTCAGCCGCAACAGCCCAAAAGGTTGTAGAAATGATGGAAACTGTTGTTACTGAAGGCAGCGGCAAGGCGTCACAAATTCCGGGATATCGCATTGCTGGTAAAACTGGTACAGCCCAAAAAGCAAGTCCTAATGGTGGCTATATCAAAGGTGCTAGAATGACGAGCTTCGTGGCTATTTTGCCAGTGGAATCTCCTCGCTATGTAGTGTTCGCACTCGTGGATGAGCCAAAAGGAGAAAGTGCTTATGGTTCTACTGTCGCCGCGCCAATTGTGAAGTCAGTGATCGAAGCACTAATTCCTCTTGAAGAGATTCCGCCAAGTAAAGCGATCGAGCAACAGTCGGAAACGCCTTAGAGAATGGAGTTCTGCGTTTGCGAGTATTAAACCAGATTTTGCAAGTGCGTAGGCGTAGCCCGCCGCAGGCATCGTAAATGCTGGATTTTAGAAAAAGACTTAATTTAAAATCGGGTTTCATACTCAACTAGAAATCTATTTTCATCTCCTAAATTAGTTGAGCCTCGCATGAGAATTTCGTCATTAAGTCGATAGAGCACGTTGTAAAGGAAAGAGTCATTGCTAGAAAGAGCGCGTGATAAAGAAACAGACACATTTCTATTGACATCAAACACACCTTCTGCTGATAAATTAAGAATTGAAGCCCTCGTTGCTTCATTGGTAGATGGAGTAGGAAATATCCGAAACTCACTGAAACCAACAGCCTGTCCGATCGCAGTGATAGTTCCTTGTAAACCACCTAAAATACTAGAACTAGCGAAATTAGTCAGCCCTTGGCCTGCATCTGTTTGACCGAAAGAACTCAAAATTGAGCCACCCAGCAGAGCAACTATTTCTCCCCGACTACGGTTCGGTTCACTCGTCAGTTCTAGATTGTCCCCCAATTTACTAGCTGGCCCGTTCACCCTTGCTTGAACGCGGACGCTACGTAAAGTCCCAAAGTTGTTTACAGATACATCGCTGATTTCAGCAGATAATGGTGATTCCAAAATTCGACTGTTCCTTGCCGATGCTTCAGGTACAATTGCGATTAGTCGGACATCCAGATTCGGATCGAGTCCTTGACTAGGAATAAACCGCGCAGTGTGTTCGTAGCCCCGCGCCAAGGTAAACTCAGTGGAAAATAAACTCAGTCGTCCTCCTGTCAAGCGAATGACTCCTTCAGGAAGCGGCTTGGCTAATGTACCATTAATGGTCAAGCCGCCTTTGGCGTCAAAGCTCAATATCGGCTGACTAAAGGCGGCTCCTCCTGGTACAAAGCTCAGTAGAGACTGACTGGTAACACGAACATCGTCGTCTAAAATCAATTTTAAATCTGCAAACTCTATAGGTAAATTGGGTGGAGTGACTGCGCTAGTGCTTGCGTCTGCTGTAACCACTGGCTTAGTGCTTCCGTCCACTGTAGCGGCGCTATTCTCTGCTGTAGGTGTGACGTTAGGGTTAACCTCTTCTCTATTTAGATTTATAACGTTAGTATTAGCCTCTGCTGTAGCTGCTGATTTTTTAGCAGTAGTAGTCGAGTTTCCAATAATTACCTGACCATCACTCAGCTGAATCTCTCCACCAATTACAGGTTTTAACGCTGTTCCACGAATTACGATATCACCGCCGACACCGCCTTCATACAGCCCTGCAAGCTTAAAATTGAGTTTGTCTGCTATTGATACTGTGAGGGGATTTGCTGCGGCTTGTTGAGAATCAAAAATTGGCAGGATACCTGACGCAGTTACTTCCCCTTGATTATAATTACCTTGGATATTTTCAACGCTTACCGTACTACCATTAAATTGCGCTGTTCCTGTGACATTCGTTAGGGGTTCAGATAAGGCTTCAGCGCGAAAGGTAGCATTATTAACTATGGCATTTCCGTTAATAATTGGTTCGTCTAAAGTACCTTGGACATTTAAATCTACTTGTCCTTGACCATCTACCCAAGCAACTTGATTGTTGGTCAACAGGTTTAACAGTGCCAATCCTTCATTTTGCACATTGGCGTTGATGCTGATTTGATTGCTATCCGGTTGCACTTCGGCAAAAGGTAATGGAGCAGGTACGCTACCTGTAATGGCAACTGGCTGTGTTCCTGTCACTAGTAAGGTACTATCAAAATTCAAGCGAGCATTGTTGTAATCAAAGTTCACTTGTCCTGTTTGCACAGGTTGCTTGTTGAGAGTTGCATTCGCCAGTGTCACTTCCCCTTGTACTCTCGGATCTTGTAAACTACCTCCCAAAGTGGCGTCAGCATTTACATTACCAGTTATATCTATGGGATATTTTTCGATAAAAGGTTGTAAAAGTGATAGAGGTAAACTTGCTACATTCAAGTTTCCAGATAGTTGCTCAGTTCCTAACTGTCCTGAAAAAGCCACTAGTCCTTGATTGATACCAACACTCAAGGGCGAAAGTGTCACGATACCATCGGCAAAACTGCCTTGAGCAACGATTTGATTGATGGAGTATTCACCCCATTGCCAGTTTGCACCTTGAAAATTAAAGCCAACGTTCAACCCAGATTTTAACGAGCCATTAGCTGTAATTGCTCCGCTCAAAGCACCTGTTAATTCTGCAAGGGTGGGCAAAGATGAGGTTTTTTTTGTCTCTACTTGCCGTTCTTTTGCTATCGATGCTGCAATATTCGAGAAATATGCTAACTGTGTTTTCAAATCTGCATTGGGTAAACTGATAGACTCAGTTTTAAGTACCTCTGCTCCAGCTAACGTCGGAGGCTGCAACCCGGTACCAAGGTCTTGAAAGTCGAAAATATTAAAAGCTTGTAAAAGTCTCTCGATTCTGGTTTCGCCAAAATTAGCTTGGAATTGAAATTGCGGGTCGTTCCCTGTTTGCACATTTCCACTCAGGGCGATGTTGCTACCTCCAATCCGCAATTGACCATTAGCCAAGCTAGCAGTACCATCTGCATAATTGATGCTACCGCGAAACTCATCTGCTGTAACTCTGGCAACACGAGGCCCTGCGATCGCAACGTCTCCCGCAATTGCATAATTATTCAGATTAACAACTAAGTTTCCCGATAATTGCCCCGCCAGTGGTTTCAATTGATTGTTAGGTAAAAAGCCCCCAACAAGAGCGATGGGAAACTGTTGGGCGTTGATGAACAAGTTATCTCCCTCAGTTCTACCTGTGGTAACTGCCTCATCGCGGCGAACTAAAAATGAAGTTGGACGATAATCTGCACCTAGATTCAACGCTATCCTATCTTGCTTCCCGGCTAATCGCAGACTTCCTCCTTGTCCCCCTTGAAAGTTCACGTTTCCAGTTAAAAGTGGGTCAAATGCCAAGTCACTCACATTGAAATTCCGCAGCCGGATATTGCCATTAGCTTGCGGTACGTCTAGAGTACCTGTAACTTGTCCCTTAAAATCCAGTAACCCCGCTAGTTCTACGTCACCAGGAACTTGAAAACCAGTATTTTGTAAGTTGAAATTCTGCGCCAGTACATTTAGATTAAATCCCGCAATTTCGGGTGCGCCAGTTGGTGGAGACTGAATAGCGATCGCACCATTAGCACTCAATCCTGGGGTACTTGCGTTTTCAACTATAATCTGCTGTCCATTCCATTGAAATTGAGCGGTGAGCGGTTTTGCCAGCAGGGCTACCCCTTGGGAAAGGCGGATTTGTCCGGCGGCGCGAATATCTGCAAGCTGGAAAGATTGCGTTGTCCCTGCTAACTGGATATTGCTATTCAGCCGTCCTCGCAGTTGTGGTGAGAAACGGTTGAGTTGAATTTGAGAAGTGTTGACAACCCCTTGCCAGCGTTGTTGTGCAAGTTGACCTTTAGCTCTGATTGTGCCGCCTGCGACGTTCACAACCGCATCTGGAAAGACGATATTCTCTCCTTGTTTAGCAACAACAACTCGTCCGGTAGTGGGATAGGTGGCGGAAGGCGCTTGTATTCGTGCTACTGTTTGCAGATTGCTCAAAGTGCCGGAAATATTGGCATTTGCCGATACATTTCCAATGGTGATGGAGGGTGAGGAGTTATATGCTTTTGCGATCGCATCTCCTGGTAAATTTTGTGCTTGCACATTCAACGCTACTCTACCTTGGGGTGCAAGTTGAACTTGACCGCTGGCTGTGACTCGCCCTCCCACCTCTGGATTTGCCTGAACGCGAGCAATATTGACATTTAACGGTCTACCTAAAGAACCAGAAACTTTAGCGTTCGCAGATATACCACCAACATTAATCGGAGTTGAGATGCCGTAACCTTGAGCGATCGCATTTCCTGGTATACCTTGAGCTTGAATGTTTACGCCTACTTGCCCTTGGGGAGCCAGTTGAATTTGACCATTGGCTGTGATTTTCCCCCCAGATGGTGGCGTTATCTGAACATTGGAAACATCAAGTTTCAAGGGTTGCTTGGCAAGTGAGCCAGAAATTTGGGCTTTTGCTGAAACATTCCCAACTGCGATCGGTAGAGTAACGCCGTAGTCACGTGCTAGTATATCCCCTGATATTCCATCAGCCTGAGCATTAAATATTACGTTGTCTTTGGCTCCCAGATTAGCTTCACCGTCGCCTGTAATTTGACCACCGGCTGCGGGGACTATTTTCAGATTGGAGACAACAAGTTGAGATGCAGTTTGAGAGGCATTCAAGCGGAAATCAGTATTGATGGTTTTAAACTGAACGCGGTCAACTTGAATAGGTTTTGTGTTGCTTACCGTACCGTTGATAACTGGTCGCTGAAGTGGACCTAGTACCTGAATATTTGCTTGAACTTCGCCACTAGCTGGGACTGACGAATTCACTTTCAATGTATCTAAAATATTTTTTGCACTAACAGGTTTTATCTGAGCAGAGACATTAAAACCTGTTTGAGTATTAATTGTACCATTTGCCAGAATGGGAACTTTGCCAAAGTTCGTACTCAGATTATCTAAAGCAACTGTCTGACCCTGAAAAAGAAATCTTCCATTAAAATTAGAAACTTGCTGAGGAATATTTTGAATTTTAGCAGTGACTTGATTAGCTGTAGCTGTTCCGGTAATTGCTATGTCTGACAGTTTGGGTGGAATCTGAATCCCTAAGTCAGCATTTAAATATCCTGCTTGTAGAGCTATCGGTAACTGAATTAATCGAGTTATATCAGATGCTTGTAAATTTTGTGCTTGCAGTTGGAGGTTCGTTTGTTGAGCTTTTAGTTGAGTTTCGCCAACAATTTTAACAGCGCCTCCCCTAGTGAGTTGAGCATTGATGTCATAACCAATCCTTTGATTTTGATCTGAAAATCGGGCAACACCACCAAATTGATCTAATATTACTGAGCCTTTCGGTTTTGTTGGTGCAGGGAATGGCATCAACTCTACATCGCCATCTTGAATTTGAAGTGACTGCAACTCAGTTTGAATAAAGCCTTGTCCCTCCCCAGTCTTAACTTGGGCTGTTACCCAACGACCATCTTTATCTTGTTGGATGTAGACATTGGGCTGAACTAAGGTGACATTTAAAGCCAGTTTTCGGCTAAGGAGGAGTTGTAACGGCGAGAACTGTACCTCTAAAGCTTTTGCTACCACCTGATCTCGATCAGTAGGAGTTGCTGGTATTGATAAAGAGCTAAATCTCAGACTAGAAAGCGAAAAACGTTCAACGTTCCCAACTTTTACTGGACGCCCAAGCAATTGCTGAAGATTTTGTTGCACTAACGGTGCTAAATCTTTGTATACATAACTTCTAGCCCACCAAGCACCAACTGCAATTCCAACCAGCAAAACGACACCCACAACTAAACTGGTACGTCCTAAAAGCAGGAGCCAGAGACGAGGATTAGATGGTTCCTGATTATTTCCTGAATTTGGAGATTGCGTCATGATCGTTACTAGTACCAGTACTTTTTTCTGGAATCAGCTGAAAGACAGGCTAGTAACAGTTGTATCAGCCAGTCACAAGCTGTGGCTTTATATATATCGAGTAATAAATTGTGATCCGAAATTATTTATTCTCGCCTTAAATTTTGGAGATTTCATCTGGAGTATGGTACTTAATTAGCACTTCCTCTATCTGAGAAGTAATTCTAGCTATTCTCTGCTTCACCTTTTAAAAATCTATAGTCATCCAATTAGTTATCAGACAAATTTTCCCTCCCCTCTGTTAGGCAAAGTACATGATTACTATGTCTTTTCTCACAATATATCTATTGTTAGCAACTATCTTTTGCTCTAAAAATTAATATCTTTAGATAGATTTTATTTGCTTAAAAATTACTCCTCAGAGTTTAGATAATAAATCATTGAATATTAAAATACTCCATCAGGACTCTTGTATATACAACGCTGGTAAGAAAATTCATGCCTGTATAATCTTACCAAGTAGTGATGACTTTGTTATAGTAACTGCCCATGTCACAGATAGAATACCTTTAAGTTTGTACACCAAAAAGGAGTAACCTATATAGGGTAATAGAGAAGGAATTTATTTTGTGTCAGAGCAGCTCCAAAATAAAGTTGCCATTGTTACAGGTGCTGGAAAAGGCATTGGTCGGGCAATTGCGCTGACTTTTGCTCGTGAGGGAGCACATATTATTATTGCTGATAAATCTCCGCAGTTAGCTTCCCAAACCTCTGAAGCCATCAAAGCAATTGGTAAAAAAGCGATCGCAATAACAACTGATGTCACCCAAGAACAATCAGTTGTAGAAATGGTCAGGCAAGCACTGGAAATCTTTGGTACTATTGACATTCTGGTGGCGAATGCTGGCATTCAGCGTCGGTATTTTGTTGCTGACTTGCCGCGTCAAGAATTTCAAGCAATGCTTGATGTTAATTTACTTGGTACGTTCCTCACGTGCCAAGCGGTATTGCCTACGTTCTACACTCGACAGCAAGGCAATATCATCCTGATAGGTTCCGATTCAGGCAAACGTGGTTACGCATACAACTCTGCATATTGTGCCAGCAAATTTGCCATACTTGGTTTTATGGAAGCATTAGCTGATGAAGCACGTGCCTATCGAGTCCGGGTAAATGCGCTGTGTCTTGCTGGAGTCAAAACTGATATGGGTAAGATGCTACAAGAAGCAGACGGTACTTCAGTCAACGATACCTACTTTATGGAAACTGAAGAAGTCGCAGATGTAGCATTATTTCTGGCTTCGCATCAATCGCGTGCCATTCATGGGCAAGCAATCAATGTTTATGGCGGGGTTGATTACCGTCTTTTAAGAGAAGCAAACTTATGATCTAGCCACAACAGTGAGGGAATCAGACACCTTTAGCACTAATTTAAAATTTGCTATTGTTCTTGCAGCAGGTGCATCTACTCGCATGGGTACTTGTAAAACTTCACTCCCTTGGGGTAAAGGTAAAACATTATTAACTTATCAACTAGAACAGTGGTTAAGTGTAGGTTTTACCCCTGTAGTAGTGTTAGGTTTACACAACAGCAATAAACAAAAAGATTGTCCCTATGGGAGTTTAGCTGTAATTAATCCTCATGCCAATGTTGGTAAAACAATTTCTCTCCTCACAGGGTTGCAACATATTCCCCCAAACTTTGAAGTCTTAGCAATTTCCGCTGTTGACCAACCCAGAAAATTAGAGATTTACCAGCGATTACTGCTAGCACAGCAAGACAATTCAGCAATGATTACTGCACCCAGCTATGAAGGTAAAATGGGACATCCATTGTTATTTAGTAATGGGATGCGATCGCACTTACAAAATATTCGTGAAGAAACTCTCGGTTTACGCCAAATTATCCAAGAATTTTACCCAGTAATTCAAAAAGTAGAATTTGATAATCCTTCTGTGCTTGTTGATATAAATACGCCGGAAGTATATCAAAATGAATTACGTAGTTTTGAATGGCTATAGATTACAAGCATAAGTTTATATATTTCCAGCATATAAAAAACACCTCTCCCTGCTAACCACTTTCTTGCATAAAACACCAAACATGAATAAAATAAGGGAGAGGCGATTGGAGACACACTATGCCTACTGTTTATCTAAAAGGTGGCGGCACTGTAGAGGTGAGTTTAGAAGATTTAGAAGACTACTTGCGTGAAAATCGCGAGCGCATAGAGACTCGCCGTAAGCAACTGCGTAGACCCTCCGTTGATAGTACTACAGCCTTAACTAGCAGTAAATAACCACGGTGACATTAGGTAAATGTTCCGCGTTAAAATCTCCGTTAGTTTGCTGCTCTCTGGTTTCTGCAAAGTAAACATTGCAACCTGTAAAAAGTCTGTATTCTGTCATTGGGTTATCATTTTGTGAGGGTGTATAGTCTTTTTCAGAGCCTAACTCCGCATAAACATAAAGACCCTGTTTACCTCTTATCTCACCGTAAACGCAGCCATCAGCACAAGCCGCCTCGAATTCTTTGCATGTGGCTTTTATTCTTACTGCCATTGTTTGTCCTCACAAACAACCAGAAAAGACGCCTACCTCAGGTAAAAAGCGCAGGATTTTCGGTATGTTCGGCATTAGGTTATAATTGTTGTACAACAAAATAGTCATAAGTTAATTTTTCCTCTTTGTGTGAAAAATTGCTTGGAATTGTTGAACTGCTTTGAAAAATAGCTTTGCCTGTGCAGCAGGCATTGCAAACAAACTTATATTTCAGTAATGTTCGTTCACAACCTGCTTGATGAATATGGCTTAGACCCTTACGAGTTTCGGATCTATGCCCATGCAGTTCGGAGAACAGGAGGAAAGCTTGATGGTAAGTATTTTGCTAGCCTGAATAAAACAGCAGAAATCTGTCAAATGAGTGTTCGTAAAGCTCAGTATGCACTAAAGTTTCTATGTGAGGCAGGTTTTTTAAACCAGGAAAAGCGGAAAGGACGCACAGATCAGTATAGAATCACTCACAGTCGTGAATGGGCGAAACCAGAAAACCTAGAGGTCATTAGAGAAAAAGTTACAGGTGTTAAGAGAAAAAAGTCCCAAAATAATAGTAAATCAGCTAAATCAAAACCTTCTACAACTAAACAATCCAATGAAATAGACGTAGTAAATTTACTTACACCATCTCAAATTCCAACTGATGACCTTTGAGAAAATCATGTCGTATACTTAAGTAAGTACCATTTTCATGTAGAGTGCATTAGGCTAACTGTATTTAGATAAATATAAATTACAGCTTAAACATCGCGGTTTGAATGCGATCGCACTTACAAAATATCCGTGAGGAAACATTTGGTTTACGCCAAATTATCAAAGAATTTTATCCAGTAATTCATCACGTGAAATTTGAGAATTCGGCTGTACTATTAGATATCAACACGCCGGAAATATATCAGGAACAACTGCATAATATTGGATAGCAATAGATTCCTAACAAGATTCCCGACTTCTTCAAGAAGTCGGGAATCAAAGCATTTCGATTACTCTTTCACAAACCCAATCAATCGTCAGTTGGATCATCAATCATTTCCGGTACTAAAGCTGGGTTACTTTTACGTTCTTCTGGTGACTGCTCCCGAATCACATCGTCTATTCTCGCAGGGTGTTTGATTTTGTCCAGTACCTCTGGATCTAGTTGCGATGGATCGCCTTTTGGACTAGACTTTTCAGCTTGACTAGGAACTGTTTCCTTATTCATCACTATTTCCCCAAACTTATATGCCAAGCTTAGTTCTTCTATGTTGAGGTACACACTATCTTGGGACTTAATTTTACGCAGCAATAGGGAAGAAAAGGGTAGGCGTAGCCCGTGGTAAACATCGCTCTTTGTAGAACAAAGATGATTCACTAAACGAAATAGCCTTTACCATAAAAGACGTAAATATTCAGTACTATTCGTTTCACAAATAGGAAATAAGCAGTGTTACCAAAGAAACCTTCCGCTACCAATGAAACTCAACGCTGGACATTTGCTCAACTTTTTGGGCTGGTAAAGCGTAATCCCCTGATGATTTCGCAGTGGGTGATCCGCTGGGTAGTTGTGGGGATTGCTGGTGGTCTATTTGCGGCGTTGTACTGGAATGTTTTAGAGTTTTTCACTCACAGACTCCAGCGATTTGAGGGTTTTAGCCTCCTGATAGTGATGCCACTTAGCGGTTTAGTTATCGGTCTGGTGATTCATTTTTTGGGAAACCCCGGTGAAATCGCCGTGATTGTTGATAATATCCATTTTCGTGGCGGACGCTTAGATGCTCGCAAAAATCCCTCAATGATTCTTGCTTCTCTAATCAGCATATCGGCAGGGGGTAGTGCTGGGCCAGAAGCACCACTCGTACAGGTAACAGGTTCTTTTGGTACTTGGGTTGCCGATCGCTTAAAACTCCAAGGTGAAGACCTCAGAACTATGAGTTTAGCAGCAATGGCGGCTGGCTTTACTGCCTTATTTGGCGCACCTCTTGGCGGTGCAATGTTCGCCTTGGAGATTTTGCACCACGAGCATATTGTGGAATATTACGAAGCCTTAATGCCAGCCATTGTTTCGAGTTGCGCTAGCTATCTGGTGTTTGCAGCAATTACCCACTTAGGAATTGCGCCCACTTGGCATTTTCCTCAGTATCACCTAGAAAAGATTGATGATTTTGCGATCGCGATCGTGTTTGGAATTATCGGGGCGGTGGCGGGATGGATTTTTATGGGCATTTTTCGTGGCTGCGATGCCTTTTGGCAAGCCGTTTCACGTCTACGCGCCTTTGCCCTGATTCCTTTCCCCATTTATGTACGCACAACACTAGCAGGATTCGGACTTGGCAGTTTAGCAGTTTTATTACCCCTCACGCGTTATTTTGGACATGAAGAGTTAGATTCAGTCCTGACTACTAGCTTTGGTGCTGTTTTTCTCCTAACTCTAGCTCTTGGGAAAATGGCTGCCATTAGCATTACGGTAACAGGTGGGTGGCGCGGTGGATTCATCATTCCCCTGTTTTTCACTGGTGCTTGCATTGGTAAAGCAGTAGCAGTGTTAATTCCAGGACTTGATCCTGCCCTTGCCATGATTTGTACAATGGCGGCTGTCAACGCAGCCGTAACGCGCACACCTATAAGTACGACTTTGCTACTGTCAAAACTGACTAACTTGAGTCCCTTTACGCCAATCCTTTTTGCCAGTTTAATTGGATTTTTTCTTGCCCCTAAAGTTCCTCTGATCGCATCTCAACTCAAATCCCAGAGAGAAGCTACGAATCAAACAAGTGCCTGAGTTAGCTGACCAGGCAATAAAAAGCAATATATGCTAAGATTGTATCAAATTATAGCAATTATTCAAGAGCAATTTAGAATAATTTTGCGCTTTGTTGAGTAAAAAAGCTAAAATCTACGATTTTTGGAGATTTTTAGGTTATGACAACCTCACAGGAGAGGATTATCCCGACAGACTTGCGAAACGAAATGTCGCAGTCTTATCTGGAATACGCCATGAGCGTGATAGTGGGTCGGGCGCTGCCAGATGCCAGGGATGGTCTAAAACCTGTGCATCGTCGCATTCTCTACGCAATGCACGAGCTAGGTCTGCTCCACGATCGCCCCTTTAAGAAATGCGCCCGTGTGGTGGGGGAAGTGCTGGGTAAATATCACCCCCACGGCGACACGGCAGTGTATGATGCCTTGGTGCGGATGGCACAGGATTTTTCCATGCGATCGCCCCTAGTTAACGGGCATGGTAACTTCGGTTCGGTAGACAACGATCCGCCAGCCGCCATGCGGTACACAGAATGCCGCTTGCAAGCTTTAACTAGTGCTGGTCTACTCCATGACATTGAGTATGAAACCGTAGACTTTGCTGATAACTTCGACGGTTCTCAGCAAGAACCGACAGTTTTACCAGCACGGATTCCCCAGTTATTGCTTAACGGTTCCTCTGGGATTGCCGTGGGCATGGCCACCAACATTCCGCCCCACAACTTGGGCGAATTAATTGATGCTTTGGTGGCAGTAATCCACAATCCAGAAATCACCGATCTCGAATTAATGCAGTATGTCCACGGCCCAGACTTTCCAACTGGGGCGCAAATTTTGGGAACATCTGCCATTCGAGAAGCTTACACCACCGGGCGTGGTTCCATCACCATGCGTGGTGTAGCTAACATTGAAACCGTTGAACAGCGGGGACGGCCAGATAGAGAAGCAATTATCATCACCGAATTGCCCTATCAAACCAACAAAGCGGCGCTGATTGAAAAAATCGCCGAAATGGTGAACGAGAAGCGTCTAGAGGGCATCGCAGATATTCGGGATGAAAGCGATCGCGACGGGATGCGAATTGTCATCGAACTCAAGCGTGATGCTTATCCCCGCGTTGTGCTGAACAACCTCTACAAGCAAACACCACTGCAAGCCAACTTCGGCGCGAATATGCTGGCGTTGGTAAATAGCGAACCCCAAGTACTCACCCTCAAGCAGTTCTTAACCGTCTTCCTGGATTTCCGCATCGAATCCATTGCCAGACGCACCCGCTACGAACTGCGGAAAGCCGAGGAACGCGACCATCTTCTGCAAGGATTATTAATCGCCCTATCTCATTTAGATCCGATTATTGTCTTAATTCGTCATGCTCCCGATGCACCCACAGCCAAAGGCGAATTAATCACAACTTACGGACTCTCAGAAGTGCAAGCAGATGCAATTTTGCAGATGCAATTGCGACGTTTGACTGCCTTAGAAGCAGACAAAATTCGTCTGGAACACGAGGAATTACAAGCGAAAATTACTGACTTGCAAGATATTTTGGCACGCCGGGAGAGAGTGCTAGAAATTATCGAAACTGAAGTCGGGCAACTGAAAACTAACTTTGCCACACCCCGCCGCACGGTGATTTTACCAGGGGAAGGGGAATTAGACGATCGCGATCTAATTGCCAATGAAAAAGCGATAATTCTGGTGACAGAGCAAGGCTACATCAAACGGATGCCAGTTAACACCTTTGAAGCCCAAAGCCGTGCTACCAGAGGCAAAGCCGCAGCCAAGGTGAAAGATGATGATACCATTGAGCATTTTTTGACTTGCTGCGATCACGACAGTATTTTATTCTTTAGCGAGCGTGGTGTTGTTTATTGCCTGAGAGCTTATCAAATTCCAGCGAGTTCGCGTACCAGTCGCGGCACACCAATCGTCCAAATGCTACCGATTCCCAAAGAGGAAAAAATCACCTCCATTGTGCCAGTTGACGAGTTTAGCAACGAAGAATACTTAGTTATGCTCACTAAGGGCGGCAATATCAAGAAAACTGAATTGGCAGCCTTTAGTCACATTCGCGCCAATGGTTTGATTGCGATTTCCTTAGAAGAAGGCGACCAACTCCGCTGGGTGCGACGCGCCAGAGTCGAGGACAGCGTAATCATTGGTTCTCGTAACGGGATGGCGATTAACTTCCGGTGCAACCACGAACAACTGCGTCCTTTAAGTAGGGCGACTCGTGGAGTCAAAGCCATGAAACTCAAAAATAAAGATGAGCTGGTGGGTATGGATATTCTGCCCGCAGCAATTCTGGAAACTTTGGATGTTACAGAAGCCGAAACAGAAGATATCGAAACAATTGAAACAGAAGATATCGAAATTACCGAAATTACTGAAGAGTCCGCAGAAGTGCCAAGCAGTGCCAGTATTGGTCCTTGGGTGTTGGTAATTACAATGGGTGGATATGGTAAGCGCGTGCCAGTTGCCCAATTCCGGCTGCAAAATCGCGCTGGTCAGGGTTTAATGGCAACCAAGTTCAAAAACCGCAAAACCAAAGACAAGCTAGCAACCCTACGCATTGTGAACAACGATGACGACGAAATCATGATGGTGACGAATCGGGGTATTATCATCCGTCAAGCGGTGAATGCCATTTCTATCCAATCGCGATCGGCTACTGGAGTCAGAGTGCAGCGTTTAGACGAAGACGACGCCATTACCGGAGTGGCAATAGTTCCACCTGATGCTGGCGATGCAGAAGAAGCTGAGTAAAAAGCAGGGGGAGAGGTTAACTACCTTACTCCCTTATTTAATTGCCTTAGCCAGCGGCATTTTAATGGGGCTAACCGTTGCCCCTGTAGGTGCATGGTTCTTAGCTTGGATTGCCCTAGTCCCCTTATGGATACTAGTTGTCACTTCAGCCAAACGCAAAAACCAATCCTCCCTTACTCCCCCTGCTGTCCTTTGGGGTATCGGTTATCACGGTGTCGCCCTATCGTGGATTACGGGTATTCACCCGATGACTTGGTTGGGCGTTCCTTGGTTGCCAAGTTTGGCAATCACCCTTTTTTGTTGGGGATTTATCAGTGTCTTGGGAGGGGTATTTGTTGCAATTTGGGCAGCTGTAATGGTTCGCCTGAGCGGGCAAAAACCGTGGCTACGTGTACTGATTGGTACAGCTGTCTGGTGCGGTTTAGAAAGTCTGTGGAGTGCCGGGCCTTTGTGGTGGAGTTCCCTGGCTTATACACAAAGTCCGCATAATCTCGTAATTTTACACCTTGGTCAACTCTCTGGGCCTAACGCTGTGACAGCGGCAATAGTTGCCGTGAATGGCTTAATTGCTGAAGGATGGGCAAACCGCAGAGACACAGAGGGCGTAGAGAGAATTTCCTCTGTGTCTTCCGCGCCTCTGCGGTTCGTTAGTAAATACTTTGTTATCGCCACAGGACTATTAATTACCTTACACCTCATCGGTTTTGTCTTATACAGCCGTCCCATCGCCCAAGCACCAGAAGCAGCCTTGAAAGTGGGGATTGTTCAGGGTAATATCCCAAACCGACTTTTACGAAGTTCTGAAGGGTTTCGTCGCGCCCAAGAAAATTACACCAATGGGTATATAACTTTAGCAAACGAAGGTGTAGATGCAGTCCTCACCCCAGAAGGAGCCTTACCTATTTTCCAGCGTAACTTGCTGGGAACTGCCTTGGTTGCAGCTGTGAAAGAAAAAGGTGTAGTTGCTTGGATTGGAGCTTTTGGCGAACGGGGAGACAGTTATACAATTAGCTTGTTTACTTTCAATGCTAAAGGTGAAATTGTCAGCCGCTACGATAAAGCCAAACTAGTACCGCTGGGAGAATATATTCCTTTTGAAGGAATTTTAGGCGGGCTAGTTCAGCGCTTATCACCTTTGGATGCACACCAAGTTCCTGGTTCAGCAAATCAGTTATTTGACACCCCTTTTGGTCGGGCGATCGCTAGTATATGTTATGAATCTGCTTTTCCTGAACAATTTCGCCGTCAAGCTGCGGCGGGTGGGCAATTTATCCTCAGTTCTTCTAACGATGCTCATTACAGTGCGTCGATGCCATTCCAGCACCATGCACAGGATATTATGCGGGCAATCGAAACCGATCGATGGTCAGCACGGGCAACTAATACCGGATATTCAGCCTTTGTAGCTCCTCACGGCAGAACCTTGTGGATATCTGGATATAATACCTACGAAACTCATGCTGAAACAATTTATCGGCGACAGACACAGACTTTATATGTGCGTTGGGGTGATTGGTTAACACCGTTGTTATTGATATCCTCTGGAGGAACTTGGCTGATAATTCAAGTTAGCAGTATAAAGAAATTCAGTAATTTTGGAAGTCCCTAAGGTATTGAGTCTTTTGAGTTATTTTGTCCAGACGTTAACAATTAGCAATGTGGCATTGGTGTTAACTTTAGCTACAACCCTTTTACAATCTAGTTTTCAGGTTACTTTTTGTGTCATCATCTAGAGCCAAGTTAAAGCAAATTGGTTTTAGACATAGGTTGTTCTTCCTGCTCCTCTAACTTTGGCTAACTATTTTAGCTGGAGGCTTGATAGGAATCTCAATCCAGAACTCTGTACCTTTGCCAGGTTCTGAAATGCACTCCATTATTCCCCCATGTTTTTCGACAATAATCTGATAGCTGATTGCCAGCCCCAAACCTGTACCTTTGCCCACAGGTTTGGTAGTGTAAAACGGGTCAAAAACTCGCTTTTTCACCTCTTCAGTCATTCCGGGCCCATTGTCACTAATACGAATTAACAGATGAGAGTTGTCTGCTGACACTTTAGTAGAAATGTGGATAGTAGGCTTTGGATATAGCTTATTCCCTTTGTCCCCATTGCCCCTTATCGCCAGAGGGGACCCGGAGTTCCCCATTCCCCATTGCCCTTTATCCCGAAAGGGGACCCCGAATTCCCCATTCCCCATCATCAAGGCATCTATGGCATTGCTGAAAATATTCATGAATACTTGATTCATTTGGCCGGCATAGCATTCCACCCGTGGGATGTTGCCATAGTCTTTGATTACCTCAATGCGTGGAAATTCAGCATTTCCTTTCAGCCGATGTTGCAAAATTAATAACGTGTTATTAATACCTTCATGCAGGTCAACACGCTTGTTTTCAGCCTCATCCAAGCGAGAAAAATTGCGTAACGACAGCACTATTGAGCGGATGCGCTCAGTTCCTACTTGCATTGAGGTCATGATTTTTGGAAGGTCTTCTACCAAAAATTCAAAATCGATCGCTTCGATCGCGGCGTTAATTTCACTATGGGGATGGGGATAGTGTCGCTGATAGAGACTTAAAATTTCTAGCAATTGTTCGGTGTAGTCACTGGCGTGGCAAAGGTTCCCGTAGATAAAGTTAACAGGGTTGTTGATTTCGTGGGCGATACCTGCCACCAACTGTCCTAAGCCGGACATTTTTTCGGTGTGAATTAATCTTGTCTGTGTTTCTTGGAGTTCATGTAGGGTATGCTTTAACTGGGCAGCTTGATTTCTGGCTTCAATTTCGGCATTACAGGTTTGTTCGTAGAGTTGGGCTTGTTGAATGGCGATCGCAGCCTGATCTCCTAGCTGTTGCAATAAATCAATTTCTGCATCCTGCCAAATTCTGGGAGCCTCACATTCATGAGCAATTAGTAAGCCCCATAGTTCTATACCTATATTAATCGGAACTATTAAGTTTGCTTGCACTTGCAAACTCTGCAAAAACTCTCGATGACAATCAGTTAAAGAAGCTGTTGAAACGTTATTAATTGCCCGTACCCTACCCTGACAGTATAGACGCGTATACTCATCAGGAAAGCATTCCGGTGGTGGATTCACTCCCAAAACTGATTGCCAATTGCCATTAATCTCTTCCACAATCACCGATTTACTCTTCAGTTGCAAAATCAGCACCCGGTCTGAATTTAGCAGGGGACGGACTTCCCGAACGATAGTTTGCAGGGTTGTCTGCAAGTCCAATGTGCGGCGAATCTGTTCGGTAACTTGTTTGAGTAGTTTAGTAAGCAGTAATGATTTTTCGAGTTCAGCGGTTTGCTCTTGCACCCGTAGTTCTAGGTTGGTATTCAAAGCTTGTACCTGTTTGTACATTTGCTGCTGCTGAATTGCCATTGAGAAATGATCGTATAAGGCTTGGGCCAATGACATATCTTCCGGTTTCCACTCAGGTGCTTGCCCCTTTTTTTGCTCTCGCCAAACTTCAAAGGAAAGCTGGGGCAGCAGTTGTCGCCGATTTTGTTCAGATCGTCCCGCCCACAAGACTTCCGTTTCAAATTCAGAGCGAAAAATACTTAATACACCAATAAATTTTTCGCGGTAATGTAGGGGAATCACCATAAGTCCGCGAATTTGAGTAGAACGGAATGCTAAAGCTAAAACTCGCAAACATGGTTCTTTATAGAGGTCAACGGTTGCCCAAATATTACCTTGTTGAAACTCAGCCATCCAGCTTTGCCACATGGGATGCTGTTCGATAATGCTGTTATCTAACTCGTAGGGGAGTGTAGGTTGGTCGCCCCAAGTGTATAGTTTCCGACTCTCTTCAATGTAAAGCCTGCCACCTACTCCATTCAAGGCAGTAATAACTTCTTCTAGCGCTCCTTGTAATTGGATTGTCGGCAGTTTATGCAATAGTGTGGTAACTCGGTTAATAGTAGCTTCTCGCTCTTGCTTGGCGTGGGCTTCCGTGAGTAGATTACTTTGAGCGATCGCGATCGCTACTTGGTCAGCGACTTGCTGCAAAACTTTCAGTTCCCGCTTCAAAATCTTTCGCGGTTCACTGTGATGAGATACCAATAATCCCCACAATTTAGGCTTTGCCGACTGTTCTTGGAGGTCGCAATGTAAAATTGGCACTACTAGCGAAGACTGCACACCCATTGCCTTTAGATATTTAATATGGCACGGGTCTACCTGCCGATAGTAGATATTTGTTTCTAGACGTTTGCCAGTTTCTTTTGACTGTAGAGGCGATAGCCCAATCTTGCCGTTTGCCACATCCACAATCGAACGTTGCTGCGCTAACAGAAACATCTCCCTGGCTTCTTGTGGAATATCATGAACTGGGAAGCGTAACCCCAACAAGGATGGCAGACTCTGCTCATGAATAGATTCAGCAATGACTTCACCACTACCATCAGCATCAAAGCGATAGACCTTTACCCGATCTGCACCCAAAAATAAACGCACTTGGCTAACGGTACTTGTTAATATCTCTTGGAGGTCGAGCGATCGCCTAATCTGTTTTATTATCCGATGCAGT
Source organism: Nostoc sp. ChiQUE02 (assembly GCF_034531305.2). Classification (NCBI taxonomy): domain Bacteria; kingdom Bacillati; phylum Cyanobacteriota; class Cyanophyceae; order Nostocales; family Nostocaceae; genus Nostoc; species Nostoc sp. ChiQUE02. Next base: position 31,374 of record NZ_JAVRBN020000041.1, on the reverse strand, counting down.
AAACTTTCTCGATCTAAGCTTTGCTGCAACCCATTAGGTTTATCGGTAAATGTCATTGTCTATATACACTATGACTAAAGTATATTTTTTTTAATAATTGTCTTGATGAGAATTTTCAACTTATAATGCTTTGATTTTCATCCCATTTCACGAAATTTTTGCTACAAATACGTTGCCAGCCCCGTAAACTTGTTATAAATATTTTTGTTAATGGTATTAAAGGATCTTTGAGAAGTATTAGATATTTGGCTGAATCACCGTAGTTTTATAAAATTTATTTAGGAGTATCTCAAACCCCTTGATATAGAAGTGGTCAGATAGCTTAGGACATTAGCAAATCGTAAGAGAGCGACTGTCATAGCTATCAATAGTAGATTTGTCCTAACTAGGATCGCAGCCGCTACATATCATCAAATACTCTCCAAACATCCTCTTAAGTCTAAAGTTGAGAAAATCTTATTCATAGACACCTATTAATTTTATATTCTTAATCATCAAACTATTTCAGTGATATCACCCAAATTAATGTCTTCATAATTGGTTTGAGAGAAAAACAATTTTTACCATTTTTGCTCATTAATTCAGTTAATTAAGTTTTTTTCAAACGAATAACTAAATTATTGGCAACTTTTTATAATATTTTTAACTGGGGAATTTTACTATACCTCGTTTGATTACTGATTTAATTTTGAATGTAACTATTTTGATTAAATTATTCGTAAATTCCCGTTAAAGATAGTAAATTACGGATTTCTTCACGCACACTCATGAGAGTTTTACCGAGATGGTTTTGACCAGCTTTATTAGCACCACAGCCCCAAAAAGAATCGGTTGGGGAGTTTTCAACCAAAATCTCATCGCCTGTTTTCAGGAGAACTTCTCTAATATCAGCATGAGTGAGAAACTTTTTAAGTACAGCTTCTCGCATTATTTGAGTTTTGACTAAACCCCAGTCTCGACGCAGTTGACGAGTGCTACATCTTCCCAAAGCAGCAGCTTCTTCTGGGGTGGCGGCAGTATGGATGAGGGGTATAATTACTGCATCCGTGCTGCCGACAAACTTTTGTGCTTGATAATAATGCTCAACCGTTGGCCAGTAAGTACCCTGGATGTGGATTCCGTGGGGAGAAAAGTTAGAAAAACAGCCATAAGGCTGCCAAACCTTATAAAAGTAAATGGTCATTTGAAAATTGCTCTTTTATATATCAACTTTACGGTAACTGAAACTTTAGGTTTCAAAACTCTTCATTTTTATGAAGGCTTAATAACATCAGGTCAGGGGAATTATTTTACACAATTTCTGGAACACAGGTTTACCACTTTACTCATAAGCTTTAGAAGTATGTGCTTACCACCTAGCTATTTTTTACCCTGTTCATTGAAGTTAGCTTTGACTGAGTCGCGGTAGTCAATCAATTCCTTGGACAGAAAGCATTCTAGTTTCCACGCCGATCAAGATATATTGCTACAGGCTAATTCGACATAAATATGAACCACTCGGTTTTTCAACAAGTCCATCTCCTAACTGTTCCAGAACAGTACCTATCCCTAACCTCATTTTGAAAGTGTCGCGGCTGCGGTTGCCTTTAATCCATTTAGTCTCGCCAGCTAATCGCTTCACGATGATTTCTACGCGCAATGTCTTATATGCTACATCTGCGCGCTTAGTTTTCTTCACCTCCCCCACTTTGTACTCAATCCCTGGCTTCCCGTTGACACCCAAAAATGATTCAACGGGATAACTCCTGTTGAGCAAATGCTATACCTACTGGCGTGACACAACTAAAATAGTGCAATAAATTTTGTAGGTTAGGTTGAGCAACGCGAAACCCAACCTACGCTTAATGCATCATTTCAGCTAGTGTCAGTCCACTACGGCGGCAAGCTACGCATTCGTAACCCAAAACCGAACTTATCAAACACGCTCATATAAGGATTAAATGCTATCTGGATAAACATCTGAGCAATTTTTGCCTCTAGACGCTGCTCATAAAGCGAGATATCGTATATTCAATCAGCGTGCAGTTCCAGGATTGGGTCAATCTTAATGCTCCTAACAAATGTGGAATAGCTTACCAAACAAAAATCCTGTTCCAGAACAAAAACCCCAGGAAAGGGGTACTATATCGGTGTTCCAGAACACATTAAAGCTTTTCTGGAATATAACTGGATGGAAAAGTACTGTACTTCCAAACGAAAAAATAATTATGGTTTTGGGCGTAGGCGTAGCCCCTCGTAGATATCGCCGATTTTTACTCTCCAGTCTCCAATACCCAATGCCTAAGCAAAAATGAGGAATTGCGTTGGCGTAGCCTCTCCAAGAGTTACCCATCGTAGACATCGCCTGATTCTATGGAAAGCGATCGCATCTGCGAGTAGCATATTTGAGTTTATCTGTCGCGGCTGCTTTTGTCACTTTGTTGATGCAGTATCCCAAGCAGAGTTAGATAGTGTCTCTAAAGCTACGGACTTTACTATTGCTCCAACAATTTCATCCGCTGCCACCAAAGGTTCAGGGGATAATACACCACAGGTGCCCATAAACTACTAAGAATGGCAGAAGCAAGGGCGACACGTTGGTAATATGTCCAAATATCTGTTACCTTGCGCTCATCACCTATCAAAGTTAACTCCAATCCAAAGATAGTTTCTGCCAAAACTGCCATAACAAAGACAATTACAGCAATCGAAATAAAATCTTCTTCGATAAAACGCTGTTTCTGGAGCAGACCAGTTAAGACTCCCACTATACCTAAACTGATGGCATGAGTAGGGTTAGGTGATGTCATTGAATCTTGAAGTAACCCCAGAACTATGCCTGCCAATGCTCCGGCAAACACCGTGCGCTTCACACTCCAAGCTACTACCCAAATTAACAGCCAGTTAGGGCCAATTCCCAATAATTCCATACCCGGCAGACGGGTTGGCAATAACAGTAAACATAACAGTACAGATCCAAGCGTCACTATCCAACCCAACAACTGACGTATACCAGGATGCCAACGAGCAAGGGGCTGGATTTGGAATTTCGATTTTCGCTCTGACGATTTTGGCTTTTTCTGCCTGCTACCACCAAATGCAGGAATCTTCATTTTTCTATGGATTTTCAAGGAAGAATTTACTTAGACTTTTGCGGCACTTCATTTGCCGACTTTTGGGTTTCCAACTCTTGGTTTTCTAGCTTTGGATAAACAGCTACCCAATCGAGAGAGCGGATTGGCGGAAAAAGCTCAATTTTGGCCACTGATGCAGGAAGTTTCTTTAAATCCAGCGACTTGATTCGTCCTACTGCCAAGCCAGATGGAAATTTCTGACTATAAGTAGATGTGGAAACTAAATCTCCTACCTTCACATTTGGGACTTTTTCATAAAACTCCAGCACAGCTTCGGCAGAAGAATCCCCTCGCAAAACGCCTTTAGCTGCCGTGCGGCTAATAGATACACCTACTTGACTCTTGAGGTCACTGATTAATAACACGCGGCTAGTATTGGGAGTTACACTCTCCACCAGACCCACCAATCCGCCATCTGCCTTGACTATGAAGCCTTCCTGAATCCCCGCATTCGCGCCCCGATTCAGGGTAACTTGTTGCCACCACTGATCAGCACTACGTCCTACCACCCGCGCTGGAATGGGCCGTGATGCCAGTGGCTCTTTTTCCACATAGCCTAATAAATCTTGTAGCTTTGTCTTTTGACTTTCCAAATCTACTATACGGGTTTGCAATTCCAATACCCGAGCATCTCTGAGACGTTCTTCTCGAGTTGGCCCTGACTGCAACATCTCTAACGGACGGGTAATTGCCTGGTATGTCTCAAGCACTAGCTCACCTTGAGTCTGTCGCACTATCCAAGCACTACCAACTACTAAAGCTAACAACCCGATTTGCAACCCTTTACGATCCCACCAACGCCGTATTGTAACCATATATACCTTTGTATACTTATATAAATTAAGTTCTACTTGGATTCTATTTATATAAAACCCAAATAGAACTCAAATAGAACTCAAGTCTGATATTTTTTTTGCTACATATTGCGAGAGCTTTCAGTGACAACTCGTTCCAACTGTTTGAAGTTTTCTAACACACGACCTGTTCCCAGCACAACACAGCTCAAAGGATCGGCAGCAATGTGGGTCACAATCCCTGTTTCATGGCTAATCAGAGTATCTATGCCTTTGAGCAAAGCACCGCCACCAGCTAACATAATACCTCTGTCAATAATGTCTGCTGCCAGTTCTGGAGGTGTGCGTTCCAGTGTCCGCTTCACAGCTTCTATAATTACTGATAGCGGTTCCAACATACTTTCACGGATTTCCGGCCCTTTGATCGTTACAGTTCGCGGTAGACCAGAAAGCAGATGTAAGCCTCGGATTTCCATCATGGCGTCATTATCATCATTAGTAGGATAGGCAGAACCCATCCGAATCTTGATGTCCTCGGCAGTACGTTCACCAATGACTAAGTTATGAACTTTCTTAATATACTGAATGATCGCTTCAGTCAGTTCATCTCCAGCAATGCGTACTGATTCACTGATCACCGTACCCTGAAGACTCAGCACTGCAACTTCTGTTGTCCCACCACCAATATCGATGATCATGTTGCCAGTGGGTTCGGCAACAGGTAGTCCTGCACCAATGGCCGCAGCTACAGGTTCATCGATTAAATATACTTTTCTTGCTCCTGCTTGGTGAGCTGCATCCATCACAGCTCGCCTTTCTACTCCTGTAACACCACTGGGAATACCAATGACAATCCGGGGTAGAATTAAGGATTTTCCTTCATTGACACGCTGAATAAAGCTTTTCAGCATCAGCTCGGCTATATCGAAGTCAGCGATTACACCATCCCGCAAAGGGCGGAGCGCAATCACATTTCCAGGTGTACGACCGAGCATTTTTTTAGCTTCTTCTCCTACTGCTAGTGCTACCTTTTCGTTGACATCAATAGCAACTACAGAAGGCTCTTGCAGTACAATACCTTTACCAGATACATAAACGAGGGTGTTAGCAGTACCGAGGTCGATACCCATATCCCATGATGTGCGAAAGTTCCTAAAAATACCCACGCGTCTCTAAGCCCCCTATGTGCGATACTTCTTGACTACAACGGTAAGAGTTAATCGTGCCGGATTCGATTAGGTTTGTATCCTGAGTTCAGTAAACTAGACTATATTTTTATATGATTCCCAGGAATATTTACTATGTCTCAGGCCTCTATTTTTTGATATTCTCTGGTTAGCTTAGTATATCCGTATACTTTTATGTGTTTCTCCAAGTAGTATGTATAATTTTTCAAGTCAACTATATTGTTAACTGTTTAACACATTATTTTCAAGTGTTTCACAATTCGCTATGATGAAAGTCGGAATTGCTAAGTACATTTGTACTGAAAGGTAACATACATGAGTATAAATATTGTCACCCTTGTTGGTCGTGTAGGCGGCGACCCTGATATAAAGTATTTTGAATCCGGTAGTGTTAAGTGTAGATTGACACTGGCGGTAAAAAGACGATCGCGCAACAGCGATGAACCTGACTGGTTCACGCTGGAATTATGGGATAAGACGGCTGAAGTAGCAGGTAATTATGTCCGTAAGGGAAGCCTAATTGGCATAAAAGGTTCTTTGAAGTTTGACTCTTGGAGCGATCGCCAAACAGGAGCAAACCGTTCTACACCAATTATTAGAGTAGACCAACTGGAATTATTAGGCTCTAAGCGAGATGGAGAGGGCGGTACAGGAGATATGTCTTCAGAACATTTTTAATTGGTCATTAGTCATTAGTTCTTAGTAATGCCAATGACTAATGACTAATCACTAATAACTAATAACTAATTTGCAACGTCACCGATGCTTCTACTTCCTGTTCACCACCAACAACAGGGGTGGAAGCATTAGCTACCTTTGCAGCCTCAGCCCGTAAAAACATGGGTGGTGGAGGTGGAGTTGCATTATTAACTTGAATGCTCACCACTTCTTTGGGTTTAAAACCCAAGGCACTGAAAACGGCATCAGCTTGCTGCTGGGCATCTTGGGTAGCTTCTTTTAATGCTTGTTTTCGAGCGGCCGCGATCGCTTCATCATTCGCAACAAAACTAATACCGTTAATTTGTGTCGCACCCGCTTTTACTGCATCATCCAATAATGTCCCAGCTTTCTCGGTAGGAATGCTAAAACTCACAGTGTTAATGGCAGCATAGCCTGTAATCTGCTGCACATTATTGGTATAGCTGTAAACTGGGTTGAGCCGGATACCAGTAGTTTGTAATTTTTCAACATTTTGGCTCTTAAGAAACGCAACTACAGCGGATGACCTCCGGGCGGCATCTTGCTGCACCTCCTGTGCTGTTTTCCCTTGAATCTCTACTCCTAAACTGACTTGTGCCAAGGTTGTAGGAATTGTTTCTACTCCACGACCACTTACACTAAGAGTTCGCCACAATTTTTCCTTTTCTTGTGCGAATGCAGGTAGTACAAAAGTTGCACATACCAGCAAGGCCAAAGGCAGTATTTTCCACAAGTTTCCATTTGGAAACTGAGAACCAGGTAAAGCGGCTCTAGTCATAATATTTGCACTCCTCAAAGTATCCACAGATGTTTTTATTAAACGTATGTAGCAATCTTACTGGTGGCTGTTGAGAGTCAACAGTCACCACAAGTTTTTCACAACTTAAGTGCGATCGCTAGATACGATTTGTATGTTCTTACTTTGACACTGCGATCGACAAAAACTGAAATGGTTACATTTTTGGAAACTAAAAAAATTACACTAGCCTTTTTGGAGATTTTGTTGTGGCGTATTGGCTGCTGAAAACTGAACCGGAAAATTACTCTTACTTCGATTTGGAACGGGACGGCAGTACAGTTTGGGATGGAGTCAACAATTCCCTAGCACTAAAACATATACGTACCATGCTTCCTGGTGACTTGGCGTTTATTCATCACACAGGCAAAGAACGGCAAGTCATAGGTTTAGCAGAGATAGTTAGTCAACCCTATATCGATCCAGCACTCAATGACAGCAAACGGGCAGTTGTAGATGTGCGGGCATTACGAAGAGTACCCCAACCCGTCACCCTAACCCAAATCAAACAAGACAATAAATTCACAAACTTTGACTTGCTGCGACTTCCGAGACTGTCTGTAGTCCCAGTTTGGGAAGTCTACTGGCAGCACTTGATCGAGTTGACAGGTGGCACAAATTAACTTAATCAAGTTGCCAATTACGTCTCCATAGATGGATGTTTTTCAGAAACGCGTCAAAATCAAAGAGAAGGATTTTCACAGAACCCATGCATTTGTTAGATCCAATCAGCTTCTCTTTTCCTCTGCTGGCCAGCGCAACACAAGCCGCAGACAGTTCAATGGTAGTAGCAGCAGTGCTACTAAGTTTAGTAGTCATTTATCTAGCCAGCAAAGTTGGTGGAGAGTTATCAAACCAAGTGGGTTTACCGCCTGTCTTAGGCGAACTCGTAGGTGGTGTGGTAGTTGGCATCTCTGTTTTCCACCTTTTGGTGTTTCCAGGAGGCGGCACAGACAGTTCTAACTCTTTGATCATCTCTTTCCTTCAAACCACTGCTGGTTTGACGCCTGAAGCCACTCCAGCGGTGTTTGCCGCGCAGTCCGAGGTCGTTTCCGTTTTGGCAGAATTGGGTGTGATCATCCTGCTGTTTGAAATCGGCTTGGAGTCGAACTTAAAAGATTTAATGGCAGTTGGTATCCAAGCCACTGTCGTTGCAGTAGTGGGGGTAGCAGTACCCTTTGCTGCTGGTACTGTGGGACTGATGACTCTGTTTGGTATTGGTGCTGTACCCGCAATTTTTGCCGGGGCGGCTTTGACTGCCACTAGTATCGGTATTACTTCCAAGGTGCTGTCAGAGTTGGGGCGACTCAATTCTAAAGAAGGGCAGATTATTTTGGGTGCTGCTGTAATTGACGACGTACTAGGAATCATCGTTTTAGCGGTAGTTGCCAGCCTAGCTAAAGATGGCGTGGTGGATGTCAGCAAAGTAATTTATTTGATTATCAGTGCCACTGGTTTTATTTTGGGAGCAATCCTACTAGGCAATGTTTTCAATAAGTCCTTTGTGGCGATCGCTGATAAACTCAAAACCCGCGGTGGACTGGTAATACCAGCATTCATCTTCGCCTTTGCTATGGCATACCTTGCCGCCGTCATCCACTTAGAAGCAATTCTGGGAGCTTTTGCAGCGGGTTTAGTTCTGGAAGAGACAGAGAAGCGCAAAGAACTGCAAACGCAAGTCTGTCCCATTGCCGATATGTTAGTGCCAATTTTCTTTGTGACTGTTGGGGCAAAAACCGATTTGGGAGTTTTAAACCCAGCAATTCCCGATAATCGAGAAGGTTTAATTATGGCAACTTTCCTGATTGCAGTAGCCATTCTCGGTAAAGTAATCACAGGCTTAAGCGTGTTTGGTCAACCGGAAATCAACCGTTTAGCGATTGGTGTGGGGATGATTCCCAGAGGGGAAGTCGGGTTAGTCTTTGCCGGTGTTGGCGCTGCCAGTGGTGCTCTCTCAAAACCATTAGGGGCAGCAATTATCATGATGGTTATCTTGACAACCTTTTTAGCTCCTCCCTTGTTACGATTTGTATTTCCAGACCCAAAAACTGTGGACTTAGGCTCAGAGCAACTGATTTTAGATGGTTCCTCTGGGACTTCTTTGGTAATTAAACCACCTCAGTCGAGGGTGCCAGTATCAGATGATAGTGGCAATTTAGAAGTAACTCCAGATAGCGATCGCTAATTAAAGTTTTGGGTAAATTCTTACTGAGTTCTGAGTGATTTTCGCTCAGGATTCAGGACGGCAATTTGGAAGTAACTCTAGAATCTGGCGATCGCTAATCAAAGTCTTGGGTAAATTCTTACTGAGTTCTGAGTGATTTTCGCTCAGGACTCACGACTCTGAATTCAGTACTATCACCGTACTTTGAAGATTTTGCAATTGTGTAGTGGAAACTTGTGTACCCAAATTTTCGTCCCGTGTGATTGTAGAATAATCGTCTGTTTATAATTTCTACCAGCATTCGGAATGTTATTTATTTCTAGTCTCCCTTGGCTTGTGGGCCTTTATCTGAATATTTTCTAGGTAATTGGGGAGTAACACCCATAAATCTTGCTAGATCATCTGACAGTAATGGGAATTATTTACTTAGTGCATTGATGGCAAAAAACAAAAAACAGTTATCAGTGAACGGTTATCAGTTATTAGTTTTCTAGCTTCCTTGGGAGTCAGAGTTCCTACCTCTAAAGGTAGAAGATTTCACATGGAGATTTAGACGCAATATGAAACCTGATAACTGATTTTAATTGGTATTACAGTAGTTTTCAGGTATTTAGACCATGACTGAGACGGGGAGTTAGAGAGTGCTGTAGTTCAATTACTTGCAAAGCGCTCTAGTACCAGCTTAAAAATCAAAAAAGGCATCAGAGGTCAAGTTTAGGTGGTGACGGTGTGATGATTTACCAATGAGTTGAGATATTGACGGCTCCCATGAACGTGAATTAGGAGAAAGGACTGTGAAATTACACTGGTTACTACCCAGCACTATTGGAACTATCTTCATGCTATCGTCGCCTGCAATGGCTGCGAGACTTGAATCTTGGCGCTTTGATGCCAATCAAAACAGGCTGGAAATTAATACTGTGGGAGCAGTTCAACCCCAGGCACAACTAATTTTCAACCCGACTCGGCTGGTAATTGATTTGCCAGGAACGACATTTGGGCGTCCGCAGCTAACCCAACAGGTGGGCGGTGGAATTCGCTCGATCCGTGTTGGGCAGTTTGATACAGAAACAACACGTATAGTTGTCGAATTGACCCCTGGTTATACTTTAGACCCCAAACGAGTGCAATTTGTGGGTACAACTGGCGATCGCTGGACGGTGCAATTACCTAGACCAGAAGTCGATAGGGTCGCCTCATCTCCAACCTCATCCCCCAGAAGTGCTTACAGTGTTGTTACCCCAGACTCTGAGCCACAACCTAGTATTTCAAGGGTTGCCACTACACGAGGGGCCACTCAAATTGAGAGCTTACAAGTAACAGGCGATGGGTTGTTCGTCCGTACCAGTGGTGGCAATCCACCGATTCAGGTAATTCGCAGCCGCGATCGCGCTACCATCTTCATGGATATCTCTGGCGCATCTTTATCACCACGTCTGGCGCAACAGAATAATATACCCGTTAACAAACATGGTGTTAGCCGCGTCGAATTCACCTCATTGCAAACCCAACCTCCTGGTGTCCGCCTGACTTTGCGGGTAGATAAAAATAGCCCAGACTGGCGAGCAACTAATAGTAACGGCGGTGGCTTAGTAGTTTTACCTAGTCGTGTTGTCCGATTGCCTGGAGGTAATAATTCAAACAATCAGTCAGAACCCGTTTCCTTTCCCAGTCGACCATCTGCTAACAACTCGACAGCAACAATTGAGTCTGTGCAACTGGCTGACAATGGCACACAACTGCTAATTAGAGGCGACAAACCTTTATCTGCTACGGGAACCTGGGATAGATCCTCAGGTCTGTTCCGCGTCACAATTACCAATGCAAACCTAGCTCCCAGAGTCACAGGCCCTACTTTTGCTGCCAATAGCCCCATTCTTCGGGTACGTCTGCAACCACAAGAATCCAATACTGTCGTTGTCTTAGTTCAACCAGCAGCCGGAGTGCAAATTGGGCAACCCCAGCAAATCGGTGACCAGCTTTTGGCTTTACCAATACAAGGTTCTCGGCGAGTTGTCGCACTCCCTGGAAGACCCCCCTTTGCTTTACCTGGGCTACCACCGCCAAACCGGGGGCCATTTCCAGACCCAAAGAATCCCAATCCCCAGCCGTTAACACAACCACAGCGCCGAGTTAGCAATGGGCGAGTAGTAGTCCTCATTGACCCAGGACATGGCGGTAAAGACCCTGGAGCAGTAGGTCTTGGAGGAGTACGCGAAAAGGATATCATCTTACCTATTGGCAGAAAAATTGCTGCGATTTTGCAGCAAAATGGCGTACAAGTCGTTATGACAAGGGATTCTGACTATTTCGTCACTCTCCCGGGGCGGGTGCAATTAGCAGAGCGAGCTAATGCTGATGTGTTTGTTAGCATCCACGCTAATTCAGCGGGTGCGAGTCGTCCAGATGTCAGTGGCTTAGAAACGTATTATTACGACAGTGGTTTGGGTCTAGCTCGCATTGTCCATAACAGTATTCTCCAAAGTGTAAATGTCAGAGACAGAGGAGTGCGGCGAGCCAGATTCTATGTCCTCAGAAAAAGTTCCATGCCTTCTATTCTTGTAGAAACAGGTTATTTGACTGGTCGATATGATAACGCTAAACTCAGAAGCTCTGCTTACCAAAATCAAATGGCAGAAGCGATCGCTCGTGGCGTCCTTGAGTATCTAAGGAGAAGATAAGTAATTTAGTCGAAATTATTGAGTAAATACATCTAATCTTTACCATTTTTATCCAATTTAGTAGTAAAACAATTTAAGTATTCTTGCGGCGGGACAGGAGTAGCTTCTTTGTTATTGTCATCTGATGCTTTACAAATCAACAGATTTTTGATGTTTGATTTTTGATTTTGGATTGGTGTCACCCACAACCACAAGGGTTGTTAGTGTAGCAGGACGTTAGTCCAGCATGAACCTAAAATTGGCTTTTCTTCAATCTAAAATTGGCAGTCAAATTTATATCGGCTAATGGCATGGCAAAATCAGAGGAGCGTGCTATATTTTACGCCATTAGCTGTGTCTTAATAACAGCGCAAAACTCAAGTGTGCGTGATGACGGTGTGAGGATTTGCCAATATGTTGAGATGTTGACGGCTCCCATGAATGTGAATCAGGAGAAAAGACTGTGAAATTACGCTGGTTACTATCCAGTACTATTGGAACTATCTTCATGCTGTCGTCGCCGGCAATGGCCGCGAGACTTGAATCTTGGCGTTTCGATGCCAACCAAAATAAGCTGGAAATTAATACTTTAGGGGATGTCCAACCTCAAGCACAATTAATTTTTAACCCGACTCGGCTGGTAATTGATTTGCCAGGAACCACATTTGGGCGTCCGCAGCTAACCCAACAGGTTGGCGGTGCAATTCGTTCGATCCGTGTTGGGCAGTTTGATACAGAAACAACACGTATAGTTGTCGAAGTGACTCCTGGTTATACTTTAGACCCCAAACGAGTGAAATTTGTGGGCACAACTGGCGAATCCCCTGCGGGGACACTTCGTGAACGCTGGATAGTGCAATTACCTACGCCAGAAGCCGAAAATGTACCCTCAAAAAATACCGAGGGGCAGCAAGGAGAAGTTATAGCCAGAGAAACTTTACCGAGAACATCTACACCAACATTCTCCCCAAGGAATATTTACAATGTGGTGACAACTGGCTCTGTTAATCCACCTAACAACAGAATGGTTGTCGCCAAAGTTACTCAAATTGAGAACTTACAAGTCACAGGCGATGGTTTTTTCATCCGTACCAATGGTGGTAATCCTCAGATTCAAGTAAATCGTAGCAACGATCAGAAGGCAATCAACATCGACATTGCTGGTGCAACTTTATCACCAAGTCTAGAACAGCGGGATTTATCGATTAATCGCTATGGTGTGAGCCGTATCCAATTCACCCAACTGCAAACAAGCCCATCTGTTGTTCGCCTGACTTTACAGGTAGATGAAAATAGTCCAAATTGGCGAGCAACCACTAACACTGCTAGTGGTTTTGTAGTTCTACCCAGTCGTGCTGTTGCCCAATTACCTGGAGGTAACAGTCCACGTCCAATATCACCTGCTAACACTTCACCTGCTACTATTCAGTCTGTGGAACTGGTTAATAATGGCACACAACTGCTGATTAGAGCCGACCAAACTTTATCAGCTACAGGAGGCTGGGATAGAACCTCTGGTCTGTTCCGCATTACTATCAACAATGCTCAGTTAGCTCCTAAAGTCACAGGCCCTACTTTTAATTCTAATAGCCCTATCCTGCGAGTACGCTTGCAACCAAAACAACCCAATACTGTCACCGTCTTGGTTCAACCAGCAGCCGGAGTGCAAATTGGAGAACTTAACCAGGTTGGCGACCAGCTTTTGGCTTTAGAATTACAACGTTCTGGTAGCGTCACACCGCCCATTATTTTACCTCCCCTGCCATCACCAAACCAAGGGCAATTCCCAAACTCCACAGATAATCCTCGTCCAATCTCCCAGCCACAGCCGCGCCCCTCGGTTCCCAGAGGGAAATTGCTAGTAGTTATTGACCCAGGACATGGTGGAAAAGACTCAGGTGCTCCTGGTCTGGGCGGACTTTTAGAAAAAAATGTAATCCTGCCTATTGGTAAAAGGGTAGCAGCAATTTTAGAGCAAAATGGTGTGCAAGCGGTGCTAACGCGGGATGCTGACTTTTTCGTAGAACTTCAGGGACGGGTAGACATTGCCGAGCGAGTTAATGCGACTTTGTTTGTCAGCATTCACGCTAATTCCGTTGATAATCGCCCTGATGTCAATGGGTTAGAAGTATATTATTACGACAGCGGTTATGCTCTGGCTGAAGTAGTTCGCAATACCATCCTCCAGAACATCGGTACTATCAAAAACCGGGGAACCCGCAAAGCCAGATTCTACGTTCTTAGGAAAAGCTCCATGCCTTCGATTTTAGTAGAAACAGGCTACATGACTGGTTACGAGGATAATCCTAGATTAGGAACACCAGAGTATCAAAATCGAATGGCAGAAGCGATCGCTCAAGGCATCTTAAAATACTTACAGCAGAGGTAATATAGTACAAATTACTAATTAAAGGGGTGGTATTTAAACTTCTTGTACGTGCAGAATTTAGTGGTCAATTTGGAGATTGTCTGCTAAATTCTGTATTTTAAATCCAAAAACCTAAATCAACATCTGCCTGTGTATTCATCTTCGACCTTTGAAGGGAATCTTGACGATTTTCCCGATCAAGAACCCCAGCGTGCCCCAATTGGCATCTTTGATAGTGGTGTGGGTGGACTGACTGTACTGCGACAACTATATCGGCAACTCCCCAATGAATCAATTGTTTACTTTGGGGATACAGCTCGACTTCCTTACGGAATTCGTTCACAAGCAGAAATTTTACAATTTACGCGTGAAATTCTTACCTGGCTACAACAGCAGCGGGTAAAAATGGTGATTATGGCTTGCAACACCAGTTCTGCCCTAGCCCTAGAAACCGTGCGTCAAGAATTCAGCATACCCATTTTGGGAGTAATCTTACCGGGTGCAAAAGCTGCGGTGCAGCAAGGAAGACGTATTGGTGTGATTGCTACTCCAGCTACAGCTAAGAGTAATGCTTATAAGCACGCCATACTCGAAATTGCTCCTGATGTCCAAGTCTGGCAAGTTGGATGTCCAGAATTTGTGCCACTGATTGAGCAAAACCGCATTCATGACCCCTATACTGCTGAAGTAGCACGAGCCTACCTAGAGCCTTTATTAGAGCAGGAAATTGATACCTTAGTCCACGGCTGTACCCATTATCCCCACCTTACACCTGTACTGCGATCGCTCCTACCCTCTCAAGTCCAGTTGGTTGATCCAGCTGTTCATGTTGTAGCAGCTTGTGCTCAAGAGCTTGACTTACTAGGCTTAAAAAATACTCACCTACCATTGCCAACTCGCTTCGCCGTCAGCGGTTGTCCACAACAGTTTTCCCAATCAGGAGTGCAGTGGCTAGGTTATACCCCAATGGTTGAAGAGGTTTGCTTTACTGATAACGCTATTTCCCAACTGCAATAAAACTATTTAAAAAACGAGAAGTTAGGAGTTTTGAATTAATAACTCCTTACTCCTCACTTTTAACTATTGACTATTAACTGCTTCAGTCACCTTTGTTCTTACTGATATCTCCTGCTTATGTTTTCCCTCGGTAGATGAAGAGAAATTTGTAGGAACAGTCTTTGTACCTGTTCGCTTTGCCAGTGCTAATAACAGGTAGACTGTGAACAAATATCCAGACGCTAAAATAAAAATCATCATAGGCATACTTCCGTAAATCATTGTTCTACTAGCACCCTTCTAAACGAATATAAAATTGCATAAATTAGTAGAACCTCAGCCAACTAAGTACATTCTTGATGGCTGTAGTTTCCTATGGTAAAATTATCTATAGAGATAAAATTCTCTACAGACGAAGAATTTATTGATGAGACTTCTTGCAGACCATAGATCCCACAGCAGTTAGATTACTAAATAGCAATCTAAAACTACGATTCTCAGCGGTCTACTTGATCTGCGTATTTTTGCTCACACTGCTGTGAAAGGAGCAATGCTTGCGCTCAACGTGCGCTGAAGACGTGTAGCGGCTTCCCATAGGGATATCGCATAGCTCCAAACCAGGAGTTTCGCGCATCGTAGGAAAAATTAAAGGAATTATTCCCTGAATCTAAGCTACGACTAGTTATTTTAGACTCACATCCCCAAATCAGTAAAATCAACTAGTAGGTGATTTACTTTTGGTCTGTGAATATCTGAAAAATTTCAAATTCCTATATTTTAGCGTAACACAACAACCCTGAATTTTAAGCCCATTCAACTGCTAAATTTCAAATTTTTTGAATAGCTACACTTCAGTCCTAGAAAAGTTTAGTCTTACCCATTGGCGACAAATTTAAATTTAATCCATTTTGCCAATAAGTAATATTGCTTAAATTACGTTTCGATCTGTGGTGGGAAACGTATACTGAGAAATTACTTAAGACAATTTAAGCTGATATTGATTTCCATGTACTGAAGAATTGATGTTTTAAGGTAGTAAAATTTAAGCATAATTGCTTATTGACAAAGACGTTATTAATCTTAAGTATCACCGATAGACTCATGAATATGGGATTACCTGATGAAAACTTTGCGCTGGCACAGGCTTATCTTAAAATGAGTATAGGATATGTAAACTTTCGTAACCTAAGTCAGAGTCCGCCCATCCATGACCCCAGCCACCTCCCTGTTTACCCCTGTGGAAGCAGACCTGCGACTACTAGCAGATAACCTAAAACAGCTAGTTGGAAATCGCCACCCCATTCTGTTTGCAGCAGCCGAACATTTATTCGGAGCTGGGGGAAAGCGTATCAGACCAGCAATTGTCCTGCTAATATCGCGGGCAACAATGTTAGATCAAGACATTACACCGCGTCATCGCCGCCTAGCTGAGATTACAGAAATGATTCACACAGCAAGCTTGGTACATGACGATGTGGTAGATGAATCAGACGTGCGGCGAGGCGTTCCTACCGTTCATAGTTTGTTCGGCAACCGCATTGCCATATTAGCAGGAGATTTTCTCTTTGCCCAATCGTCCTGGTATTTAGCAAACTTGGACAACTTGGAGGTGGTGAAATTGTTGTCAGAAGTCATAATGGATCTAGCTACTGGGGAGATTCAGCAAGGATTGAATCGTTTTGATGCTGACATCTCTATTGAAACTTATCTCCAGAAGAGTTATTACAAAACAGCTTCGTTAATTGCCAACAGTTCTAAAGCTGCTGGGTTGCTCAGTGAAGTCTCACGAGAAACTATTGAGCACATGTATAGCTACGGTCGTCATTTTGGTATAGCATTTCAAATTGTCGATGACATTCTAGATTTCACCAGTACAACAGATACCTTGGGTAAACCAGTGGGGTCGGATCTCAAAAGTGGTAATCTGACTGCACCCGTTTTATTTGCTTTAGCGGAAAAACCATCCTTGGAAGTACTGATTGACCGA
This sequence comes from Nostoc sp. ChiQUE02, assembly GCF_034531305.2. Lineage (NCBI taxonomy): Bacteria > Bacillati > Cyanobacteriota > Cyanophyceae > Nostocales > Nostocaceae > Nostoc > Nostoc sp. ChiQUE02. The sequence goes on along the minus strand of NZ_JAVRBN020000041.1, from coordinate 14,610 downwards.
GAGTTTGCTCAAGAAGGGGATTTAGAGCAAGCACTAGCACTGATTCAAGATAGTCAAGGTATACAGCAGGCGCGAGAGTTAGCTGCTCACCATGCTAAGTTAGCAATTGAACATCTTGCAGTTCTCCCACCCTCAGAATCTCACCAGGCATTAATTAACATAGCTGAGTACACACTGAGTCGTCTCTATTAAATTCAGTTGTCAGGTAGAAAGTAGGGATTTAAATGTAGGGTGTGTTACAACTTCTGTAACGCACCGAAAACCCGAACTGGTGTCACGCTAACGCATTATATAGACACTAAAGCAGTTTTATATTTAATTTAAAACAACCTAATTACCAGGTAGAAAGTGGGAATTTAGATTCCAAGTGAAACTTTCCACTTGTTCTTAAGAAAACTCCAAAAATAAATTATCTTTCTTTCTGGACTCAACGCGACTTCTTCCTCAAGCCGTTGCTCTGCGATTGGATATTTTTTATTTACGCCGTGTGCAACTTTTACTCAAACCTAACTCTCCAGACCTTTTCGCTTTCAGGCAAGAGGGAAAATTCAAAGCCTCTCTTCTAAAAAAAGGTCAGAATATTAAGTTGCACATTGCGTTTTATTTAGAAATTCTTAAGTATGGAACTCTGGTTTACTGAGAAACTAAAACTTGAAAACTGAAAAATGTTCACAGATAACTGTTTTTTAAGCAATTTTAGGTGTCACCGAGACTTGAAGCAGTCCCATTGTGTAAGGGAAAGAAAAAATTTCTTTTGTCCCTGATTTAGAAAACTTTCTTAAAGGAATTTTAGATTTAAGATTTCGGATGGGGGATTGTATCTAAAAAATCCCCCATCCAAATTTTTTCTATGCAATATCAGGGGGTATCTGTTTAGGCGATCGCTGTTGTCGTAACTGTTGTTGCATAAGTTTTTCTAGGTCAGTTCGCCGAACTTCAACGGTATGGGTGGTCTTACCCGGCGTTTCCAAAAAAACGATACTATCTACGGGTTCTAATGCCACCATTTGGAACAAAATATGGGTGACAGGAATAATTTTAGCTAGCATTTGAGGGTCAAGCCCAGCAGGGGAAATTAGAGAGACATCCTGTATGGTAGGGAAAGCGTAAATCACACGCTTTTCCAATCCTGGATTAGCACGATTGCTCAATGTAGTTAAAACCCAGCTTTCCTCCGAATTTTGGAGAATATAGTATTGGGAGTAGCGTAATTTTTGAGCGATCGCTCTAAGGGCAGGAGCAATTGCTGCAACAAGATGTGGTGTCATACCATCGCGGGGTGCATTGTCAATCAGCAATTGAATTTGTGCTTCTAAATCCATAATGACTTGTATACGGCTCCTGGGTAATGGCAATAACATCTATCAAAGTGTGAACAATCCCATCAAAGTTGGGAATAATAAAATCAGCCACACCCTAAATATAGGATTGGTCTGCGTTTAGCTTATACGTAAAACTGAAAAAGCCAATACCCACAGTCCTACAGGTTGTATTTAAGTAAGTTAGGGTCTTTTGAAAACCGAGACTATGAATTCAGCCGCAACCGCAACTATTCCATCTGCAACTATTCTGGGAGAAAATTCTACAGGCGTGGAGGTGATCTTTCAACTCCTGTCCAAGGAGTTTCAGCAGTCAACCAAAGCTTCGGAACAAAATTGCCACGATGTAGCAACACGTATTACTACCGAAGTCTACCGGATTTGTAATGAAAGCAAACGTATCCAAGCTTCTGGGTCTGTAGAAAGCTCGGCAATGACCCTGGCTCGGCATCGGCTGCAACAGTGTCTCAGGTACTATCAGTTGGGTTCAAATCGGGGCAGGGTAGAATTACACAGTACTCTGAGTGCAATTATTTATCGCTACATTAATCCCCCTCAGAGGCAATTGAGCTATCAAGGGCGGCTAACCATAATTGAAGATTTTCTCCAGAGTTTTTATCTGGAGGCATTGAACGCTTTCCGGCGAGAAAATCAACTCGGTGCCACTTATCGCCCTCAGACACTTTTGGAATTGTCCGAGTATATGGCATTTACCGAACGCTACGGCAAGCGACGCATTCCCTTACCAGGCCGTCAGCAACAGCTAATTATCCTCCGAGCGCAAACTTTTTCTCAACAGCAACCCCCAGAAACCAGCGTAGATATAGAACAAGCCGCAGAAGGCAGCAATAGTGAAGCCGATGGTTCTTGGGAAGAACCAGCAGTGCATCAATTGCGCTCCACAATGGCAACGCAAGTCGAACCCGAACCCGAAGAAGACACCTTGCGCTCCGTTGTGGTTACAGAATTAATGAATTACCTCGAACAACGGCAACAATCTGACTGTGCTGATTACTTTTCCCTCCGCCTCCAGGATTTATCAGCACAGGAAATTGAGTCGGTTTTAGGTTTAACCCCTCGTCAGAGAGATTATTTGCAGCAGCGCTTCAAGTATCATTTGATTCGATTTGCCTTGTTACACCGTTGGGAATTAGTTCACGAGTGGCTGGAAGCTTCTTTGCACACTAATTTGGGACTAACTCCCCAGCAATGGCAAGCATACACAGCACAGCTGGACAATAAGCAACGGTCTTTACTAGAGTTGAAGCAACAAGGACAAGCCGATGAAAAAATTGCAAAAACTTTAGGGCTGTCAATGGCACAACTTCAAAAACGGTGGTTTAAGATTCTTGAGCAAGCTTGGGAAATTCGTAACTCATTAGTGTCCGGATCAGGTGCATCTACTCATGAATAGTGACTCAGAATCCTTACAACACCAGTGTCTCGATTGGTTATTGACAGATGATGTCAAAAATAACGAGCAATCGGTAGAATGTGAGGAAAATGACGGGGTAGAAAACCTCCTCAAGGAAGCTACTGCTTCAAAAAGCAGTGAGCCAAAATTGGGAGGAACGCCCCAGGCCTTTCAATTGGGAGAAATTCCTACTGTGCAAGATCGTTTCCAAGCCGTCCTTAAGCGTCGGTTACAAATCCAAGCCCAAGACCACCCACCGTTGTTTCCCTGGGAAACACAATTAATCGACTATCCCGATTTTATTGACGAGCCGTCAATGACACTCGTCCCTACCTGGGGGTGGATGGTACAACAGTCGAAGCTGAACCTGCCGCGTCCCTTGCCGGAGAGAGTTTTCCGGCAATTGCTAGAACAGTGTCAGGCTTTGGTGACATCTTCTGTGCCGCTGGGAGCAAAATTAGTTCAAGTGGTGGAGAACTTTTTTCCCAACGAGTCTCAAGCACTAAACGACATAGCTGGATTGGTGCTAAGAAGCACCTATCGGTCTGTAAATACTCTGGAGACAATACCCAATATTCAGAGCGATTACTCAGATTTACAACCGCGTCAACAGATGGCTTTGTCGTTGCTAGCAGCTAAACAACTGCTGGAAAATCTGACTCTACCACTTTCAGCAACCAGTCCAGTGGTAGAAAGACAATGGCTAACCAGTGTCGGTACTTTGAACATTAGAGTAGAGTATCAGTCTGTAGGTAAACTTACGAAGTTACTTGTTCGGGCTGAGTTACCCGTTAAAGGAACTTTGACACTTCGAGGAAGTGGCACCTTAGCAATGGCAACATCTTCGACTTCGGGATATTTAAGTGTAGAGTTAGGCTGCGAACAACTTAACCCAACTTATACTCTGGAAGTTGAGTTTCCAGAAATAGACCAACAGCCGCTTTTGTTTGTCATTAATCCCACTGTGTAACCTTAATTGCCACCGCTAGTATGTTACGTTGTCAACGCCGAATATCTTAAGGTAACCATTGTCTAGATGTTGCCTTGGGGCTTTGTCACCCTCTCGACACTACTAGCAACAGGGTGCTTACTTGTATCATTTGCGGAACTTAGCGTGGTTACAATTAACCAGTGAGTGTAGACTCACCCTCCACCCCATAACTGAATTTTTTGTGGGTACTCGTCAGGCCACTCGGTTATTAGCAAAGCCTGGGAAACGAGTTAGTTTCTTCTTTTATGCTGATTTCACCTCGCCTCTATTTTACCAAGCCACCAATTTTTCACAACGAATTTATTCGATTGTGTCGCTTTTTATACTAAAATATGTTCACCATTGACGTTACCACGAATGGTAACGTTATGTATTTATGCGCTTGGGTTAAAGGAAAGCAAGCTACCCATAGCTGTTCCTTTGGCGTAGAGTCTCTGTCAGGAGAAGGGAAGCAAAGGATAACAACAGGGTTTTGAAACTCGCGCCAAGGCTTTAACTTGTAAAAGACGCGTGAAACCTTCATATATGCTTAAAGGCAGGATAAGAAAGCTTCCTCTAAGGGGAATACTTTAAAGTAGGGCGGATAATTTCGTCCTCAGCATTGTTTCCGTGGCATCTACACTTAGACTTGAAATGCTTAACTTATCCAGTATGAATCGGTTTTGGCGTCTCCCTGTAGGTAATTTCTGGCGGCAAAACTCGCAGGATTCGCCTTTACCAGAAGTGGAAGATTCAATTTCCTTGCGGGTGCTGGTGCTAGCGTTAGTTATTTTGGGAATTGTGGCGACGGATATCGCCGCCGAGACTTCATTCAGTTTTTGGGCGTTACCCCTGAGTGTAGTGGGTGCGATTTGGAGTCACTATCGTCGCCGCGATACTAATGTTGCAGTTAAGTTCTGCATCGCCATAGGAATGTTAGTAGCATTAGGTGCTTTCTTTGGGCGATTAGTGGGAGAGTTGAATGATACGCGGTTGGGTTTGGCAGAGTTATTAATTCAACTCCAGGTGCTGCATAGCTTTGATACACCCCGCCGCAAAAATTTGGGCTATTCGATTGTCATAGGACTGATTTTATTGGGTGTGGCGGCAACGCTAAGTCAGACTTTAGCGTTTGCACCTGTGCTGTTGTTATTTTTAGCGATCGCTCTGCCAACTTTAGTATTAGATTATCGCTCACGCTTGGGTTTGCAGCCATTAAAAACTCAAAAGGAAAAATTCAATCAGAAGAATTCTTCAACTATTAATTTTAAATTTTTAATTCTGAATTTTTTGCTGATTGTCGGTTTAGGCCTGGCAATTTTTGCTGTTTTACCCCGGTTCCCTGGTTATAAGTTACGGAATTTTCCTGTAAGTTCTGCTATTCAAGTAAAAGGTAATTTCACAGGACGTAGTATCATTAATCCCGGTTATGTCCGTCAAGGTAATGGTAGTAATCAAGGTAGTGGTACAGGGCAAAATCAAACTGGTCAACCAGGTAAAGTAGATAATAACTTTTATTACGGTTTTAATAGCCAAATAAACCAAAACCTGCGGGGCGAGATGAAACCTAAAGTTGTGATGCGGGTGCGATCGCAAGCTGAGGGTTTTTGGCGAGTACTAGGATTTGACCGTTATACAGGTAAGGGATGGGAGGTTTCCCGTAATGAAGACGTTGCAACCATCAGGCGATCGCCTTGGTCTTACCAAATTTTTCTTCCCCTACCTCTGATTGCTGGTAAAACCCAAGAGATAGTACAAAGTTATACAGTGGTGTCGGATTTACCTAACCTAATTCCAGCGATGGCTAATCCCAAGGAAGTTTATTTCCCCACACCAATGATCGCTGTTGATAAAGAAGACGGATTGCGATCGCCTGTAGAACTATCAGAAGGACTCACCTACACAGTAGTTTCAGAAGTACCATACCGCGATCGCACTTTGTTAGGTGAAGCTTCTACTAAATATCCACAACAGATTAAAAAGCATTATCTGCAAGTTCCTCCCGAAATTGCCGAAAAAGTCCGGCAACGCACCAAAGAAATCTTCGCTAACTACAATCAAGAAGGAGTCACAAGGTCTTCTAAAAGACTTGATTCACCCTATGAAAAAGCTCTCTACTTAGCTCAATATTTAAAGCAACGCTACTCTCTTCCCCAAAATCCCTTAGATTTGCCTTATTTGGGAGAAAAAGATGACTTAGTAGAAGCTTTTTTATTCAAATATAAAGGCGGTTATCCAGATCACTTCTCTACAGTTCTCACAGTGATGCTACGTTCCATTGGCATCCCAGCGCGGTTGGTAGCAGGGTTTAGTACAGGAGAATTTAATCCATTTACAGGGCTGTATGTTGTCCGTAATACTGATGCTTATGCAATGACGGAAGTGTATTTTCCGAAATATGGTTGGTTTGCCTTTGACCCTATTCCCAATCATCCTTTGATACCACCCTCAATAGAAGACACTCAGACTTTTAGTGTGTTGCGCCAATTGTGGCATTGGGTTGCTGGCTGGCTACCTTCTCCGGTGACAGGTTTGTTGAATAATGTATTTGAGACAATATTTAAGTGGGTGATTAGAGCGATCGCTTGGTTTTTAGCTTTATTCTTTCAAGGTTGGTTTGGCATATTGAGTGGCTTAATGTTGGCAACTACAGCAGCTTTCTTCGCTTGGCTGGGTTGGGGTCAGTGGCGAGAGTGGCGCAAACGCAGATGGTTAAAGAAATTGCCAGCAATGGAAAGCCTTTATCAACAAATGCTGCAATGGACAACCCAAAAAGGTTTAGGTAAACATCCAGCACAAACACCTTTAGAGTATGCCAGAGTCTCATACGAGCATCATGCTCTAGCAACTGCTGAGGTTATAGATGAAATTTGTCAAGCTTATGTTGGTTGGCGCTATGGTGGTCATAGTCCTAACTTGCAGCGACTGCGACAAAGATGGCAAAATCTGAAAAAGACTGCTAAGTAACTCATTGATAAATTACATACAATTGAAGAATTCAAAATCCAAAATTTGAAAAGGTCTGAGAGGAAGCGAATTTAAACGCAAGAACAAATAGTAAAATCTAAAATTCTCGATCAAAGAAAGGGCATTTTTACATGCCGTTAATCTAAAATCGGAAATTGAGTCACCAGATGTTTATTAGCTATTATTTTGGATTTCGTCTAACTTGGCACGCACTGCTTGGATATCCTGCCACATCAACCATTTAGGCGCACCTCTTTCTTTAGAAGGATTACGCAGCAAGTAGGAAGGATGAAAAATTGGCATACATAAACGCCCTTCCCACTCCAACCACTGTCCGCGAATTTTTGTAATCCCCCGCTTATCGCCAGTGATACCTTTGACAGCAGTTGCACCTGTTAACAGAATTATTTTGGGGTCAACTAGGCGAATTTGTTCTAATAAGTAGGGTAGACAAGCTGCCACTTCTACAGGAGTAGGAACTCTATTATCAGGTGGGCGGCATTTGTTGATATTGGCAATGTATACATCATGCTCAGTACCCAGATTTACAGATGCCAGAATTTTCTCTAACAACTGCCCCGATCTGCCTACAAATGGTAAGCCGGTTTCGTCTTCATTTTGACCTGGCGCTTCTCCTATAACCATAATTGGTGCTTTGAGATTACCACGTCCGACGACGGCATGAGTCCGAGTGTCTCCCAATGGACAACGGTGGCAGCGATCGCAATGCTGTGTCAACTCGGTGATGCTGGAATAAGTTCCCGGAGCGATCGGAATTTTCGCGTCTGTAGGAATCAGTTCTCGTTGGTTAAAGGTTGAGTCGTCGAAGAGGCTGAGTTGGGTTTCGCTGCTCATGAAAATCAGGATTTTGGCATCAGCACCATCTGTCTTATCTGAGTTAAATACTGCTTTAGTTGGAGATTTATCAGAATAAATAGACTTTTGCTGAATACTTAATTATTTATACAAATCTTATTGTATCAGTTAATTTGAGACAAAATTCAGTCATGATAAAAGCATTGCCGTCCTAAGATGCTGGGGGAAACCATGTCATATACCCCACTTTTCGCCGATCGCACCCATGCGGGTGAAATATTGGCGCGAGTAATTCATGATTTTTTGACTCAGCAAACTATTGATTCTGGGGTAAAGCCTGTACCAATTGTTTATGCTTTGCCAAGAGGGGGTATACCAGTAGCAGCACCAATAGCACGTCTTTTGGATTGTCCGTTGACAATCGTGGTAGCGAAAAAGATTAGCCATCCAGAAAACCCAGAGTTGGCAATTGGTGCAGTGACTACTTCCGGAAATGTTCTTTGGACTGATCAAAAGCTATTTCGCCCTAAACATGATGCGCGGTGGCGAGAAGTAGCTTTAAATAAAGCGATTAACCAAGCTAAGTCTCTTGAGGCTCAATTAATTTCTGCTTGTCCGCAGTTCAATGCACAGGATGCCACGCTCATCTTAGTTGATGATGGTATAGCCACAGGTATGACAATAGCGGTAGCCGCAACTGCTATCAGAGCGCTTTCTCCAGCAGCAGTTTGGCTATGTACTCCAGTAGCGCCACAAAAATTGCTACCCTGGTTAGAACAGTGGGGCGATCGCACAATAGTCTTGGAAACACCCGAACCCTTCTGGAGCGTGAGTAATTTTTATGCAGAATTTCCCCAAGTGGATACATTAGAAGTTCTCGTATATCTCCAGCAACAAAAGACAATGGGGGGAATTGATCTGTGCGAGTAATTTTGAATTGTTTCCCTGTCTTGCTTTTCAACTATTTGCAGATGTTCCTTGCTGGTATTGCATAGCTTTGGCATAATCACCCAAGGCGTAGCAAGCGACTCTCAGACTGGCAAGAGCTTGTTCTTCACTGCGACGGTCTTTGATATTTCTAGCTAACAGCAAACGTTCTTCATAATATGTAATTGCTTTGTTATAGTCACCCAAAGCTTCACAAGCAACTCCTAAACTACCTAAAGACTGTTCCTCGCTACGCTTGTCTTGAATTTCTTTGGCTAATTGCAAGCGATCTTCATAATACTTAATGGCTTTGACATAATCACCTAAGGCATAACAAGCATTTCCCAGATTCTTTAGGACTTGGGAAGCATTACGAACATTTTTTAGGGAGCGTGCTATAACTACACATTGCTCATAATAAGCGATCGCTTTTGGGTAATTGTCCAAAGCATACCAAGCATTACCCAAATTCTTGAGTACCTGTTCCTCGCCCCAATTATCTTTGAGTTCCCGCACAATTTCTAGGCTTTGTTGCTGATATTCAATCGCCTGCATAAAGTTGCCCAAAGCTTTATACACTAATCCCAAATTATTCAGTGCTGCCACTTGACTTCGTTTGTCTTGCAGCTGCTGCGTTATTTTCAAACATTTTTCTAAAAACTCAATTGCCTTTTTATGATCATTCAGGTGACGGTATGCATTGCCTAAATGGGAGAGTGCTTGCATCTGCACTGCTAAATCTGAGGTGTTCTTGAGCAAAGACAGACACTGTTGGGAGTAAGATATAGCACCCTTGTAGTCTCCAGCGCTGTAAGTTACCAATCCTAAAAAAGAAAGTACTTGTGCCTGTTTTTGCAAATCCCCAACTGCCTGAAACAGCCCCAAGGATTGTTGTAAAGACTTCATTGCCACTATTAAGTCACCAGCTTGCTGCTGTTGAATTCCTTGCCGTAGTAGGTTGGACGCTTCCGATGAATGGTCATCACTTTCCTGTGGAGGTAGTATTTCTGCTTGTGAATCAGAGTCAAATTCATGGGTAATTGTATTACGCTTCACTGGTTTTAGGTATTTTATCGGTAATTGCAAAGGAACTGTATTTTTCAATCTATTATTCCATTCGCCTTTAGGCATCAACCTCTTCCTGTTAAGTCTGGTGATAAATCTAGTGTTCCCAAAACCAGAATATATCTTTCATCAAGCTGGTTTACCACAGCGTAAGTTTAGTAAGGGTGAAACTTTATCAATGAAGCGATCGCTATTTAATCCTTGATTGAGGCTTTTAGATTACCACTTATAAAGACTAATAACTATAGTTGTTACTTAGCCAATAGGTAAGTTTCAAAAATAAATACTTTTTTAGACCGTAGAGTGTCAATGCTGTGAATAATTGCTGCTTTTAAATTACTCACCTAGAATTTTCAAACGTAAATTCTAGGTGAGTGTGCCTTTAGTGTCTTTAAAATTAGAAGATATAAAAATATTTTTTTATGGCAATATACTACTAGAACTTTGAGCCTAGTAATTTTATTTTGACGCTTTTAATTGCCTCTCTCCTTCAATTTTGGTTCAAGGATTCACTACTGAGGCAAGTATTCATAGCAAGAATATTATTTAAAAGTTTTCTTATTAACATCTACGCTGTTTGTATAGCGCAGGATCTCTCGTACCTCCATTAAAATTTTTCCTAGCATGTTTTTACCACTACCATCGGCTCCGCAACCCCAGTAAAAATCGATGGGCGAGTTTTCAACAATTTCTGTATTGCCTGTGGAAAGTAATATTTCTCTGATATCTGTATGAGTTTGAAATTTACGTAGCACAGCTTGCCGCATGATGTCGTCTTTAACTTGTTCCCAATCTTGGCGTAAGGGACGGGTTCTCTCACGCCCCATTCTTGCCGCATCTTTAGGTGTCTTAACTAGGCGGATTTGTTCTACATGAGGTGTACCCACAAACTTTTGTGCTTGAAAGTAGTGTTCGCTAGTTGACCAATATAATCCATCTAATTCAAAACCGTGGGGCGAAAAGTTAGAGAAACAGCCATATTCTTCACGAGTGCTATAAAAGTAGATTGTCATAGAAGTTGATAGCAGTTTTAATTTACTTAATTTGTGACTTTTTTACAAAATAGATGATTTGTTTTCTGCTGCTTCAATAAACGCCTCAAACTGATTATTCGGTGTCCATTGAATGGCCCCATCTCTTCCTGTAAAAAACAGTTTTGTTTGGCTTTGATTCAGTTCAGATAAAGTTTTTGAATCAAAATTGGCAGAAGAAGCGATCGCTACTTGCGGTTGCAGAGCAAGAACTAAATCTTTCAAGGACTCAGGGGCACACCAAAGTACTTGCGGACGAGGTAAACTTCCATTTTTAACTAGTTGTTGTACTTCTTTAGATTTAACATTACCTACTAATAACCAATTCTGATCTAAAATTTGCAATTGTAAGATGGGTAATTGGTCATTGATTAATTGCGCTACTATTGAACCAGCTTTCACAGCTTGACCAACTACCAAAGGTTGATAAATTCCTTGATGTTTTTGTAGTTCCTCTTGAATTGCCTGAATTGTAATAGAATTATCTGTTTTGGGGGAATATTCATAAAAATTCTTGATTGGTAAACGTTGCATTAATTCATACCAAGCATTACTTTCATTCCCTTGGAAATCAGTTGCGATCGCCCAATTGATTTGATTTATACCCTGCTGTTGTAAAAACGGTAGGATTGTGAAGCGTCCTGTACCTTCATCGCCACTATTAATTACAGTTACTGTACCTCGATCTTGAATAACTACAATTGGTTCAGTACCAGATTCTAATATTGTTATCCTAAACAATGTATTTGTAGAATGCCAAAGGGGAATGAATACGAAACCAATTGCAATCACATTAGCAAACCACCACCGCCGCTGCCACCAAGGCACTAGCCAAACCAATATAATCAGTAAATAAATGGCCAGAAGCTGCCAAGTAGATATACTGCCTACAGCCACAGAATTACCGGGCAGCTTGCTAAAAAATTCCACTAGTTTAATGAGCCAATCAGTAGGGTAATGCAACACCCCCGCCAGGAAGCTTCCTGCCTCAGTCCAAATTAAACCTATTAAGGCACTGATGATTCCACCTATACTAATTATCGAAATTAATGGAGTACTAACCACATTCAGCAATAAACTATAAGATGGTACAACTCCAAAGACAAAAAGTTGTACAGGTAAAGTCCAAATAGTGGCAGCTAAGGGAACGGCAATCAAAGAAGCGATCGCAGGTGGCAACCATGCCAGGCGAGTGACTAATGCAGGTACTGTTACAACTAATCCTAATGTCGCTAAAAAACTCAATTGAAAACCTAAATCCCAAATCCATAGAGGATTAAACACTAATAACAGAGTTGCCGCTAATAGCAGCGAACCCAACTGTTTTACCTTCCTTTTTAATAGCAGACCAACTAATGCCGCAAAACCCATAATTACGGCTCTGAGAACCGCAGGTTGAAAACCTGTTAAACTTAGAAAAATGATTAAAGCCAAAAAGCCAAGTATAAATTGGCTTGCTTTTTTTGCACGCCTTGTTAACTGTAAGACCACACTCAAAATCAAGGAAGTTTGAAATCCAGAAGCTGCTAAAGCATGAGCTAATCCTGCTTGTACAAATAAGTCGCGGATATCGTAGGGTAAATCAACAGCTTTGCTACCTAAAACCATTGCACTGACAAGAGGTCCTTCTGGGATACCCAACCAACGAACTTGCGATCGCACAATTCGCTCCCGAATTTGCCACCATCCCCATTTACGTTCCTGATCCAAAACATTTATTTGTCGCCCAATCAGACCGGCAAACGTTCCTTCTTGCTTAAGAAACTTTTGAAAGTCGAAACCACCAGGATTGGAAGCGGCCTTTGGTTTGTACAAAATCCCAGTCACGGCAATTTGTTGACTAGGGTATAACCCAGTAGCCTGAAGTATAGGCACTGTCACATATAATTTGCCTGTAACCCCTTTTGGGACACTTGCTGAACCTTTTTCATTTTTGACCTCATCTAGCTGAGTCGCTTCCAGCCAAAATTGTCCCCGTTGACCGCGAGTTAAGCGGGGATTACTCGCCACTTCGCCACGAACAATCACAAGTTGTTCTTGATTACTGCTATTTCCCAGCGGGACAAACTGACTAATATCTTTTGCACCTGGTTGCGGCACTCGCCATTGAAAATATAGAGTTGCCAATAATCCCACTAAGCCAGCAGCTAGCCATATTCTAGGATGAGGAGTATTTTGCCAAGTGTTAGGCACTGCCTTATTTTTGCTTCCAGCATTTTCTGGTTTCTGAGCAAGTTGTCGTGAAGTGATGCGTCTTCTAAAAAGAATTGCTCCCACTATCCCCAGAACCAAAATCCACACACCACCCCAAGGAACTGCTGTAAACAGCAACCCGAAAATGTAGCCAAGACAAATAATTACACCACTGGTTTGAATCATAAGATTTTTTGTAAAACCACCTGACAACCCGAATTTGCAGCTAAGTTAAAAATAGCTAGGGCAGCAATAGAGAAAATCCGCGTTGCTGAATTTGGCTATTAAATTCAAAAATTAAATATTCCAAACTCTTATTATCGGTGCCCGGAGCGTCTCTGCGTGAGCTTTTCATCTTTTTAATCAGCGATGCTGAAAAATTTTATGCTTGTGGTGAAGTATAGTCCATCAAGTTTATACAAACAAAGCCCGCCTGTGCGGGCTTTGTTTGTATAAACTTGATGTTCGAGACTCAAGATTTAACGCTATTTCTAACCTTTGGCAATAGCTCCATCATTAAAGGTATACCTAGCTTAAACCCCAGCGCATCATGGAAAAATAGAACGTAAAGCACTACGCTGACCAATAATATGCAATTGTTTCTAATGGTTTTACTTCGTGTAGCTACACTCTTTAGGATGTCGGGCTTCCTGTTAAACTCACAGCATCTTTGAGTAAGGGAAAACCCAACCTCTCCCTTTGCTCAACATATAAATGAGCAACCTTCCTGGCTAAATGCCGAATCCTAGCAATATAGCGAGTTCTCTCCGTCACCGAAATCACACCTCTAGCATCCAGCAAATTAAACGTGTGCGAACACTTCATTACATAATCTAGGCTAGGCAAGACCAATCCTCGCTCCGTCAATTGAGTAGCTTCCTGCTCATACAAATTGAATAGCGTCAGTAGCAACTCAGGATTCGACGCTTCAAAGTTGTATGTACACTGCTCAATCTCTCCCTGAAGATAAACATCACCATAAGTAATGTTGTCCGTCCAATGAATCTTAGTAATTGCCTCCACTTCCTGGAGGTACATCACCAATCGCTCTAACCCGTATGTAATTTCAATCGACACAGGGCGGCAATCAATTCCCCCACACTGTTGAAAGTAGGTAAATTGAGTAATTTCCATCCCATCTAACCATACTTCCCACCCAGTACCCCAAGCTCCCACTGTCGCATCTTCCCAGTTATCCTCTACAAACCGAATATCGTGTTCTTCAGGACGAATACCTAAAACCCTTAAAGAATCAAGATAAATCTCTTGGATATTATCTGGTGAAGGCTTGATCAGAACTTGATACTGATAATAGTGTTGGAAGCGATTCGGGTTTTCGCCGTACCGTCCATCCGTCGGGCGACGGCATGGTTCAACATACGCCACAGACCACGGTTCCGGTCCCAATGCTCTTAAAAATGTCTGGGGATTTTTAGTACCAGCCCCCTTCTCAATATCGTAGGGCTGGGCAATAAGACAACCGCGATCGCTCCAGAACTGATGCAATAAACCTATTACCGACTGAAAATTCACGTTTCACCCTTCCTTAGTCAACACAGTGCATAAACCATTGTTGCCTACAACCCTGCACTGTGGTCAGTTTGACGGGGACTAAAAACTCATCCAAAATTATTTTGGAAAAATAGTTGACACATGAAGATAGGTTCGCTATATTGAATAAGTGCCTGAAGCGGAGCGCGAAAGAGCGACGCCAAAAGAAACACCGAACCTTGAAAATATTATAGTTTGAAAGCCATCATACAACAAGTGGCCTGCGTCAAGCAAATAAAGATAACTAAGCTGAAGTTAAAAAAGAGCAGCTAATGAGCTAAAAAGCTTTCCAGTTCAAAACGGAGAGTTTGATCCTGGCTCAGGATGAACGCTGGCGGTATGCTTAACACATGCAAG
>NZ_JAVRBN020000040.1:0-64001 GCF_034531305.2 Nostoc sp. ChiQUE02 | reverse complement strand
CTATTCCTCAAGCACAACGCGCCCTCTCCAATCAACTGCACAAAGTTTTTTCTTTCTTTGTATGAAACCACCCTGCCCTTTTTAAGGGGGGTTGGGGGGATCGAATCAAAACCTACGCAGTATTGGATCGCAGTTTATCTTTCAGTCTTTGGAATCGCTGAGAGTAATGCACGGAGAGCGTTGTTAACCGCTTCTGATGTTTTGAATATCTCAGCGACATCAGCATCTAGGATAACTGTCAAAGGAGCTTTTTCTTGCTGACTGGCGAAACGGTTGGGCAAGGCTTTGCGATAGTCAAAGTTATACTCTGGAAGCAAATCATCGTCTGCGTTGTTGTGGAATTCAGAAGCCTGTGAATTCTTCATAATCTCTTCGTTCTTTCTTGGTTGCTAGACGGGCGCTAATGATACGGATAACGTTTGCTCTTTCTATAAAACAAACCAATAACAAGCGATTGTCTTGATCGCGTCCGATAATGATTTCCCGTCGTTCATCAACAGAGTGCCATTCATCGTTGAATATGTAAGCTAGAGAGTCGTTGAAGACTGTCTTAGCCGCTTCAAAGCTGATGCGGTGCTTGTTGAGATTCAAACTAGCTTTTTGGTTATCCCATTCGAATTCTAAATTCATGCCCTGATATGAGGCTACTCTACTTGCAATAATCTCTACTTACAAAACAAAACTTAATTTTTTCTAAGAGCTAATTCGTAAAGAGAATCTCGCCATGTCTCAAACTCTAATGAGCAGCGCAAGATGTAGCGGTGAGCGAGGAGTTATGGAGCGACGCTGTGGGTACTTGAGCAACCAGAACCACGTTCCCATTGGCATCTATTACCCATCCTTGGGCTTCTACAATTTGAGTAGGTTCATTGACAGAATTCACTTTCTGTGATTTTTCTTCTGTGTTTCGCTGCGCCTGAACAACGGCTCTTTTCTGAATACCGCCAGCACGATTCTGACTCTCTGGAGAGAGTGTGATCCAATCTGCCAGCACCACATCATCAGCTATCAATGGCTCTGTGGGATCGGCTACTAATCCTCCACGCCCAGTAGCAATAAATGAACTTCTGGCTATTTTTCCACCAGAATCACAACCAGCAGCAATTTGTTGTGAAGCATCAACCAGATTTACGGGCAATTCTGCTAATCCTTTACTAGGGTCAGCATCCGGTGAGTTGATTTGTACAGTGCCACTTAATGAAGGGTTTTGCTGAGAAAATGCAGTGATGTCACTTGTTCGCAGGTTATTCGGGTTGATTTCCTTTGGATCAAGTCTCTCTACCTCTGCACGAGTGCGCGGCACAAAACCAAAGATGTTCTTAGTGGTGATTGTGATTTTACCACCTGAGCCAGAGACGGCGTTGGCGGTGATATCGTTATTTCCAAAAGGAGTGGCGACGAGGAAGCCATTAGGTGCTTTTATGGTGATATTACCACCATCTCCATTACCCCTGGCGTTAGTGGTTATTTGACTGTTGCGGCGCATTAGTAATAAATCTCGCACCTCTAGAGTAATGTTACCGCCCTTACCTGACTCACTATTAGACGTGAGTTTTCCTTTGGTGTCCAGAAGTATGGAGCGAGCAGTTACATTTAGATTGCCGGCTGCTCCTAAATTGCTTACATCCCCTTGATAGATTACATTCTCTGGAAGCCCTGGAAGTTCGCTGCTCACAGTTATTGTAGCCCCATCCCGGATAATTAATTTATTTGTATCTATTGTCACTTTCCCTGCATCCCCCGAACCGTTAGTAAAAGCAGACAAGCCGCTGGGTGTAGAACCATTAGCTGAAATTCCAGTTATTTCTATAGACTCGGAGGCGTTTACAGTCAAATTTCCTCCTTTCCCTGTAGCTGGGAAATATTTGTTAAAATCTAGCGTTCCTGAAGACTGTGTTGTTACTTGTGCCCCACCCTGGATACGCAACTTTCCAGTATTGATCGTTATATCACCAGCATTTCCAACATCCGGAGTTCCACTAAACAATCCACTGAATGAAAAACTACGACCCAAGGAGAAACCACCGATTAAGTCCACAGAATCTGAGGCGTTTACGGTCAATTTTCCTCCTGAACCCAAGCTTTGTTCTACATTCCCAACTTGTGCTCCATTTCTGACTTGTGCTCCATTGCGGACAATCAACTGACCAGTTGTAATCGTTAAGTCTCCAGCGTCTCCCGCACCAAAAGTGACAGCCGTCAATGGTGTGCCGGGACCAATTAATTCCACGGACTCTGAGCCAGCCACCGTTAGATTTCCTCCCGGTTGGGAACCCAAGGTATTAGCTAAAATCTGTGAAAAGCCAGTTAACAGAATGCGCCTACCCTGTACCTGGATATCGCCACTACCTTCGCCACTAACATCTACCTGAGATCGCTTTGCAGAACTGTTAACAGTTCGCTGCATTAGTTGAATGTTCTGAAAATTCTGGACACCTTCATAACCTAAGACCCAACCTTGGTTCGTTGGCTTCAGACTGACCAGACTATTGCCAGCAACACTTCCTAGCTCAATTCGTCCCCGTTTTGCCGTTAAATTCCCGCCCTCCAAGGTTATATCACCGCCTACAAGCGCCAAGGTTTTACCTGACTGCACTTGTAGACCAACGGGGGCATTTAAGCGATTGGTTGCTTGATCTGGACTAGCTTGGGATTCATTGCGGATGAAACCTGGATTTGCTCCGAATTGTAAGCCAGTCGGAACACTTACTATTAGCAGAGGTACGGTTTTGGGATCTGTAGTACTAAATTTAGTATCATTAGCAAAGTTCAGGCTACTCGCTGTACTTGCTACAAATGAACCGCCTATATTTAAAGAAGCATTGGGCCCAAAAATAATCCCGTTAGGATTAATCAAAAACAGATTAGCTTGGTTATTAGCTTTAAGGATTCCATCAATATTTGAAATAGATTTACCTGTTACCCGAGTAATGATGTTCTTAATATTTGGGGCGTTGTTGAAATAAGCTGCGCTTCCAGTGCGAACAGAAAACTGTTCAAAGCTGTGGAAAAGGTTCGTATCGCGAATTGCCCCACCATCGATCTGGTCAGTAGGGAGTCTATCAATTAGCTTGGGTGTAACAATTGAATTTTCAAATCCCAAGGTGTCATCCGGTGTAATCTGAGACAAAGCATGACTTCCAGAAAAAGTAAGTGTTCCAGTAAATGCCAAAACACTAACTAACCTTAACTTCCAGTACCGACTGCTTCGGCTTTGATACATCATAGAATTTGCACCTTAATCAATTTCTTACACCAAATATGAATTAGGAAAAATGTGAGACAAGCTAAGAAGATGAAAGTTACCAGCTTTTCAATTCAGATATTCCCCATGACGACCATAGACATGACAAAGAATTTATCTCCTCGGACTGGCAAGATGCAATCGCAAAGCTTCTATGCCTAAATCTTTGTCAATAAGTAGGGATTAATCGGATATTAGTAAACTTATTGAAATTTTGATGCTCTTATTGACAGTCCATCCAGCAACCATCAGGATTGTTGTCTATCGGGCAAGGCTTACGCAATACTATGCAGTATGTATTCAATTTCTTGTCTGGAAATGCTTGCAAAAATTTCTTGGTTTGCTGATGTCCGCCAACGTCATTAGATTGGTGTTGATTTAGATCGAGTGTATACTGAAGTTTAAAAACATCTTGTGCTGATATACCGTATTTTTCGAGTACTTTGCTTAAGTTAGAGTTACTCAGGATATTCAGCATTTCCTGCTTAATTTCGTCTTTTAAGAGCTGTAATGTGTGATCATCTATAACTGTTGGCTGTACTGTTTGAGATTCCATGAATTTTGCTCTCCTTGCAGACTGGTAAATATGTGAACCTATTTTGTGATGTACTAAATTAACGTGACTTCGATTAGTACAGTTTGGCGACGAAGAAATCAAGGATACAGAGTCTAGAGTGGCACGACAGCATTAGGTTTCTAACGCTCTTGCGAACTCCCATAATTATGACTTCAGCTTGGCTAGTTATAATTACGCATTGTGTAATAAAACTTCATATATTTCTGCCGGATTTCCTTAAAGCATTCATGAATCTAGCTACTGACCGTTGCTCACTCAAGAGGATTGAGTAAATAAAATATGTTTTTTGTGTTGGGTGTTGAGGATGATGGAATCTGCGATACTTTCGGTGGGCTACGCCAACGCACCCACACCTGAGTTTAGGATCGCTCGTATGAATGTCATTGTGAAACAGCGATCGCACCACACCTAAGTTGAGTAGAAGGAGCGATCGCTTATATGAAGGTCATAATCTATTCCTAACTCCTCACTCCTAATTCCTAACTTTTCTACTTACCCGCCTAAAGTCCGTGTATAAATTACCTGACCTTGGGAATCATAGAGGAAAAGGGACACATTGGCATTGTCACTAATTACAGCTAAGGCTTCCCGTAAGATTTGCAAGTGATTGGTAACATCAACAGCAGTATCCGAGTTCTCAGAATAAGGATTAGCCAAATTATTTTGCCTGATTTGGTCATACTCAGGGGTTAGCCGGACGATAATTCCTGCATTGTCCATGCTAGAGGTGCAAATCCGAATTCCATTAATACAGGTTTTATCTAAGTCAGTGCGGGTTTGTTGCAAACTACTAACAACTTGTAGTTTTTCTTGTGCTTGTTTGAGGGCTGCTGAATAGGGTTCGATGAGAGACTGAGCCTGAGTGTAGTACAAGCTATCTTCGGAAATCTGTTTAGCAAAGTGCAAAGCCTGATCCCAGTATGTCGCCGCTGCTTGCCATTGGTTTTGTTGCTCATATATTTTGGCTTGCTTGGCGGTGCTAAGGGTTTGTTGGTAGCTTTTAACAGCTAATCGTTCTTTAGTAGCGCGATCGCGTGCTACTGCGAACTTAGGTTTATAATCTAGCAACAGCTTTTGGGCTTCTTGATATTCAGCGCTAGTCAGCGGAATGGTATTCAAGGCATTAAGTACCACCAGCCAAGTAGACTGCACCTTTTGCCAGTCATTCAAAGATTTAGCAGTAGCTTCTCGGTTCTCGGCTGCAACAGCAACAGCTTTTGCTGCTATTAGTTTTTTCAGCCATTTTTCCTCAGTAAATATCTGTTGATTTACAGCACGCAAACGGACACGATAATTAAGTAACTTACCTTGCACCAGTTCATAGAGTTCACTAGTGGAACTTATAGCTTCTAGTGGCGCTATAACCTTTCGCCATAAGTGTTGCCTAGCTTGTAATTCCTCTAGGCTATATGCAGGAGTTTGAACTTTTTGCGTTGCCAAAGATGCTGTCTGCAAAGCCTTGACTACTTGGTTGATTTTCTCTGCTCGTCCAGACAAGCTTGCTTTTAGTGCTTCTGATACCTGGTAACGGGGCGACCAACTAGGAATTGTATTCAGGGCATTACTGGCCGCCACAAGTTGCTGTTGTACAGCTACTAATTCTTTTTCAGACTTGGCGTGGCGCATCAGTTGCGAGGATTTTGTTTTTAATTGCTCGGCGTTTTGTATCTCTTTGCACTCAGACATCACACAAGGACGAGTCAAGAAGTAAGCACCACCGCCTAAAACTAGAATTCCCACCAATGCTGCACCCAGTAGGATAGGTTTGACTTGGAATCCTGGCTTTGAAGCGGACAAATTCGCCACATCTGCAAACGGGTCAAACAGTTCTTCTTCCTCAATCTCATCGATTGATGGAAAATATGTCAGAGCTGATGAGGAGGATGAATAGGATATTGCTTCCCCTGCTCCCCCAGTTTCCCCATCTCCCCATCTCCCCATCCCGCCATCCCGCCATCCCCCTGTCTGCTTCAATGCCAAGAAACATTTGGCATAAGGGAGTTGTTCACCAAAAACTCTGAGGAAACATTGCACCCGCTGCTCTTTGTGGGGTGCTAGAGACTGAAGTACTTCCTCAATGACTGCAAAAATTAGTTGAGCATCAACTATTACATCTGATGCGTGTTGCGTTAAAATCATTAGCTCGTCTTTATTGACGGCACACTTAACCTCGAAGACTTCAGCCGTTGAGACTTCTACAAGTAATTGTTCCTGCAAAGTTTTGGCTAAAAGCTGTAAATCTTCCTGCTGGACTGCTACTTTCATAGAGCTTTCCCGCTGAACTTCTATATTGTTTTGATTATTTTTAAGAGGATGAAACGAAATTTCTCGGTTTGTTGAATGCAAATGCACAGTTTAACCAACCACAGCCTGAAAATCTGAACGACCAACTTTCTAACACAAATTCTGACTTTTCACCAAAATTTAAAAAAGCAGTTATTGTTCGCGTCGCTACATTTTCATAGCGGTAGATGCAAAATTAAATAATCTGTCTTCAGATATAAATTACAAATAAAAAATGGGAATAATAGAGTTTTTGAGTATTTTCACTGCATTATTTCGCGACAATAAAATTCACAGGAGCAACTGCTCTGCAAAATTCTAGTTGCAGAGCAGTTGTGACCAAATTATCCAAAGGTTAAGGAAATGATGCTATGTCAGAGGGTTTTGACAGATATGCTAGTTATCTTCTATGCTGAGAAACCTACTGAGAAGATTAATTAAGTCTTGTGGCTCTGGTACAAACAGGTTGGCTATCGAAATTAATGTACCTCATTTGCTGAATTCGATAAAATTGATCCGTGAAAAATAAGTTTTTATAGCTGCCAAAAGCTTAATTATGCAATAAAGGTGCTGCAAAATATTAAGACAGCACTAACCAAAAGCTTGGAAAGTGTCAATACTAAGGTGTATCAATGGATTTATTAGAGTACCAAGTTAAAGAATGGTTTGGGAAGATAGGCATTCCGGTATTGCCTTCCCAACGAATTGACCATCCTACAGATTTGAAACGTTTAAAAATTCGCTTTCCAATTGTACTGAAATCTCAAGTACACGGAGCGGAACGGGCAAAAGCAGGTGGAGTCAGGTTTGCCCAAACGACTATCGATGCGATCGCAGCTGCTCAAAATATCTTTAGTTTACCAATATGGGGCGAATTGCCAGAAGTTGTGCTGGCAGAATCTCAATACGACGCCAACCAAGAATTTTATCTCGCAGTGGTTTTAGATACTGCTGTCTGCCGACCGGTACTTTTAGGTTGCAAAGAAGCAGACATCGATTGGGAATCCGCTGGGGAAAAAATGCACTACGTTGTCGTAGAACAGGAATTCTCGCCATTTTATGCCCGACGATTGGCTTTGAAAATGGGTTTGCAGGGAACGCTGATGCAGTCGGTAAGCAGCGTTGTCCAGAAGATGTATCAGTTATTTGTGCAAAAAGACCTGGATTTAGTTGAAATTAATCCTTTGGCAGTCAGTGCTACTGGTCAAGTTATGGCTCTTAATGGTAAAGTCAGGGTCAATGAACGCGCGATCAAGCGTCATCCCGATCTCGCCGAGATGGCGGCAAAAATTATCAGCCGTCATACCAGTACTGAAATCAACGGTATTTTGGGCGACTGGGATGGTGTGCAAATGCATGGAAAAATCGGGATTTTAGGTAATGGTACTGGTTCAGTGATGGCAACTTTGGATTTAGTCGCTAATGCTGGTGGCAATCCAGGTGTTTGTTTGAATCTACGTCATGCTTTTCTCACAGATACTACACCAACTACCTTCCGCGATCGCCTAGAGACAGGTTTGAAAATCCTGGAGGCTGACAAAAGCATTCAAGTAATACTAATTAACTTTTTGGGTAGTATTCCTCAAACTGAGGAAGTGGCTGAAGTTATAGCCAGAGTTGTGCAACAAGACAATAGCGAACTTCAATCACAGGTTGTAAATTCTAATGGTAATAAAAGTCGGCGAGAACCGAATTTTTCACCCTTGGTTGTCCGTCTTGCTGGTTCTGAATTTAATGCTGCTAAAAAATATTTAGCAACACTAAAAACCCACAGTAACACGCTTATCGTGGTAGAAAACTTAGATGAGGCAGTGGCGGCAGCAGTTCGTCTTGCTAAACCAACGGCTAATAAAAAGTAGTAAAAATTTAATCAATACGACACTGTAAACTTGTCGTTTTTATCCCCAGTAGTTTAAGACGCTGGGTTGCTAAACTTACGGTAATTTTTTATGAACATAACGCCAGAGAGTAAAGTCTTAATTCAAGGCTTTTGTGAATTTATATCAGGCACTCATGTTGCTCAAATGCAAGCTTATGGCACGAATTTAGTAGCCGGTGTCAATCCTGGATGTGGCGGACAGGAACTGCATGGACTGCCAGTATTTGATTTAGTAGAGGAGGTAATAGAACAATTTGGGGCAATTGACACGACAATTATCTGTGTAGACCCTTACGACGTGCTAGATGCAGCATTAGAAGCGATCGCATCTCATATTCGCCAGATTATTATTATCACTGCTGGCGTGCCGCCTTTGGATATGGTGCAATTACTCCGCAAAGCTGAAGCCTGTGAAACTTTGGTAGTCGGGCCAAATAGTCCGGGGATCATTGTGCCAGGGAAAATTCTCTTAGGGACTCAACCCAGCGAATTTTATACCCCTGGAACAGTGGGAATAGTCAGCCGTAGCAGCACCCTCACCTACGAAATTGCCTACGAATTAACAAAAGCAGGTTTGGGGCAGTCGATTAGTGTCAGTATTGGTAGTGATGCGATCGTTGGTTCCTCATTTCTCCAATGGCTGCAAATTCTTGATGAGGATGAAACCACACAGGCGATCGTTTTAGTCGGTCAACCTGGTGGTGGTAGTGAAGAAGCAGCAGCCAGGTACATCACTGAGGCAATTGATAAACCAGTAATTGCCTACATTGCAGGCCGACAAGCACCACCAGGAAAAACGTGGCGTCAAACCGGGACTTTAGCAACGGTTATCGGACGCGATCCTAATTTTGGCACAGCCCAAAGTAAATTAGCTGCTTTCAAAGAAGCGGAAGTTCCAGTAGCTGAACGCCCTTCTCAGATTCCAGAATTATTGAGAAAGGAGATTAACTAATTACCAATTACAAATTATTTGGTGAGTCTTAGGAACGATTTTGAGGGAACAAGTAGGCGATCGCAGCGTAACCAGAAAGACTGAGTAAACTAACCAAAAAAGCAGCCAGAACAAAAGTAGACATAATGTTACACTCTATGCATTTCCAAAAGCTTGGCATCCATCAACAAACCAAGATTTTGGATACTTTCAAATTAGCAATTGGGTATGACACAGCCATGACTACCTTGTGTCAATCTCTCGGCTATCAAGGTTTTGCCTCAAGCTAAAGGCAGAAAAAACCGAAACGTACTGCCAACTCCCAATTCGCTTTCTACCTGAATTTGACCGCCTTGTAGTTCAATCAAACGACGGGAAATAGTTAAGCCAATACCAGTGCCTCCGGAATGGCGATCGCGCGATTGGTCGGCTCGCCAGAAGCGTTCAAACACATGGGGCAAATTTTCTGGAGCGATACCAATGCCTGTATCCATAACTGCAATCCAGAGTTGAGATGCTTCAGTCCCAACAGCAATAGTAATTGAACCTTCGTTAGTGTAACGCACTGCATTACCTAAGAGATTAACCAATACCTGTTCCGTGCGGTCAATATCTGCCAATACCAGAGGTAGCACAGATGGACATTGCAAGAGCAGAACTGGCCCATCTTCCAACAATTGGTCGGTAAATTTCTCTACTAATGACTCTAACAACGGACGCAGATTTACCTGTTTTATATTAATTGGCAGATAACCAGCTTCTGCCTTAGACAGCTCTTGTAAATCGTTCACCAACCGCTCTAAGCGCCTAGTTTCCTTCGCTAAACGCCGATAGATTTCAGGAGACGCTTCAATTTCCCCATCAGCCAGTTCTTCCAAGTAACCGCGCACCACTGTTAACGGTGTTCGTAGTTCATGGGTCATGTCTCCAATCACTTCTCGCCGCCGCGCTTCTACCCCTTCTAAACTAGCTGCCATTCGGTTGAAACTAGCACTCAATCCACTGAGTTCGGGAATGTCAGATACTGGTAGTCGTGCATCCATCTGACCAGCAGCAAATTTTTGGGTGATTTGTTCCATCTCGGTCAACCGCTGCATAATCCGTCTGGACACCCAGTAACTCAATCCTCCAGCTGCGGTGGTACCGACTAAGACTGACCAAATAGTGCTTCGCTGCCAAGCAAGTTCAAATCCTGTAACCAATTCAGCACGGATATCGATTAAGTCGAACCCCTGATTTTCTAATCGTTCCAAATGCAAGATAAAGAAACGGGGGGAAGAGATTTTGCTGATGCTCACCAGACTAGCTACCCCCACGATCATTACTACTAAGTGGGAGAAAAACAGGCGCCCTCTCAGCCCCATCTTCATAACATTTACGCTACCAGAGGATCTTCAAATTTATAGCCCACCCCAACAACAGTTTTAATAAAAGTAGGATTTGCCGGATCGGGTTCAATCTTTTTTCGCAACCGAGCTACATGAGTATCCACCACTCGTTCATCGCCAAAAAAGTTATCTCCCCAAAGTTTATCAATTAGTTGGGTGCGGTTCCAAACTCGGCCAGGATTGCTGACAAAGGTAGTTAGCAAGTTAAATTCTAGGGTAGTTAAGTCCAAAATCTCAACTTCTTTGGAATTCATCTGACGACTAGCAGTGCGCTGGTCTACATCGACAATAAAGTGTTGCGTACGATTGACTTGATGTTGTCCCCCTTGGCGGAGGCTACGCCGTAATAGTGCCCGCACCCTAGCTACCAACTCTCTGGGGCTAAAGGGTTTGACCATGTAATCATCAGCACCAGTAGACAAACCTATGACGCGATCAATTTCCTCACCCTTAGCCGTGAGCATCAAAATATAAGGATCTTTTGCACCTGGTTTCTGGCGAATTCTTGCACAAACTTCCAGCCCATCTAAACCAGGAATCATTAAATCTAAAATAATTAAATCAGGTGGTTGCTCATGAAACATCCGCAAAGCATTCATGCCATCACGGCTAGTGCGACAAAAAAATCCTTCTTTTTCTAAAGATAGTTCAATTAAATGAGCAATTTCTGGTTCATCTTCAACTATTAAAATATCCATTTCAATTAGAACTGAGCAAAATATGCAGATAGAACTGGGGACTAGTATACTGTGGCGTCAGTTTGCCTACCTTTACCAAGGTGATTTTGCCCCTTGTTGTCTGGTTGAAAATGATAGACGGATTTTCGCCAACCTGTACTAGGAAATGGGACGGGTATAGATGGGGATTCAAACCCCACCCAACCTGATAAACCTTCTACAAGCTTGCAATAGCTCAGTATAGATTTCGATAGATTTGAAATAGGTTTTAAAGGTTTGAATTTGACGGCGTGCGATAACTATAGCCAAGATTAGAATCTTTTTGAATGTGTGCTTTAATACTATCGAGGTCAATGAAGCAATCAGCGACATCAATCAAGCTTTCACTAGTAGTCGTTTGAAGACTGACCACTTCCACTCGAACTCCCATTCTGCTGACAGCGTTCACAGCATAGGCTAAATCTCCATCTCCACTGACTAAGACCGCAGTATCATAGTAAGGAGCTAAAGTTATCATGTCTACAGCAATTTCTACGTTCAGATTTGATTTTTTGAAGTTCTCTGTTGGCAAAACTAGGTCTTTTGCGACTACACGATAGCCATTACGACGCATCCACAATAGAAAACCCTGTTGCTTTTCATTGCTGAGATCAACCCCAGTATAGAAGAAAGCACGCAACAGTCTTGAACCGTTAGTTAAATGACAAAGCAATTTAACGTAGTCAATTTCTATGCCAAGTTGTAAAGCTGTATGAAATAGACTTAAACCATCAATAAAAATAGCAACTCGACCACGATTTAAGCTATTGAAAATAGAACTATCAGGTGCAGGATCTCGCATCTTGGTATCTTTACCTTTGACAGCAGTATCGCTCAAATTTTGCCCTTGCCAATGTGGTTTAGTTTTGAGTACTTTAGGTTCTTTAAATTCATTTCTTTGTTTGCTAAAATTAGTTATAATCATTGATACCTCTGAATTTTAAATCTGTAGAGAGTTTTTGCTAAATTGTCTATAGTATAGTCTGTTCTGATTTATAACCCTAGCAGGTAATGGTCTTAAGTCACTAGATGCAGATAAACTTAACGGCGCTCAACAGGATTCAAGGTAGACAGCCGAAGGAGTTTTCACTGTTGTTAGAGTTGATTTGACGAGATGCTACCTCTGCCCACAGATATGTTAATCTTTACCCACCGAGACAGCAAGAGTTTGGAAAAAATAAATCTTTTTGTAAGGGTGAGGGCAAGAAGCCGCGAACGTCATCTATCCATTTTTATTTTACCTCTGTATTTTAATAACCTTACAGCCAGGAAGTTGAGATTTACGGCAGGTTAAGGACGCCAAATACTGACAAAGTTAGAAGTACTAATAATGTAATATGCGATGCCTGCGGCGGGCTACGCCAACGCCCCTGAAAAGGTAAGTTTAGTAGGCTATTTAGTTAATCTTTAATGCAACTTTTATAAAAGTTTATCTGAATGAGGGAGTGCTCAACGGTCAATAGTCAGAAAGCACTGACGAAA
The DNA here is from genome assembly GCF_034531305.2 of Nostoc sp. ChiQUE02. Classification (NCBI taxonomy): domain Bacteria; kingdom Bacillati; phylum Cyanobacteriota; class Cyanophyceae; order Nostocales; family Nostocaceae; genus Nostoc; species Nostoc sp. ChiQUE02. Next base: position 51,501 of record NZ_JAVRBN020000040.1, on the reverse strand, counting down.
ATACAAGATTCCCGACTTATTTAAAAAGTCGGGAATGTGAGTCTTAGCCTTTAGCTAACTTATTGTTGGATGTGTAGTAAACCTTACTACCAGTATCAGGGACAAAATGGCAGATGATACATGAATTCCATAATGATTTCCAAATTGGTTCTTCCGATTTGTGGAAATACTCACCCATCACTGGTTTTATTGCCTCAGTTGCCTTCAGCAAATTGTAGTGAGGGATGTTAAGGAATATATGGTGAGCAACATGAGTACCGATATCATGATGGATATGATTAACCAAACCATAATCACGGTCAATACTAGAAATTGCACCTTTCAGGAAAGTCCAATCTTCTCCACGATACCAGGGAAGCTCTGGCTCAGTATGGTGCAAGAATGTCACCAAATCTAGCCAAATTATGAACACAAGGTAGGGCACAGCGTAATATTTCAGCAACCACATCCAACCCCATTGGTAGGTGAGGAAACCGAGCAAACCTACCATGCCAATCAAAAGTACAGTACTAGTGAGAACATCCCATTTTTCCGATGATTTGAAAAGCGAACTGCTGGGTAAAAAGTGGGAGCCTTCCTTATTAGGAGAACGCTTAAACAGATACACAGGATAAGCTAATAAAAAAACATAATATCGGCCGATTTTTTGGGCTAAAGGCATGTCTTTGTATTGAGATTCTGTCACAGGATACCAGCTTTCATCGTTATCGATATTGCCAGTATTTTTGTGATGGGTTCTGTGGCTGATCCGCCAACCATGATAAGGAACAAGTATTGGTGTGTGAGAAAGATGTCCAATCAAATCATTGAGCCATTTATGCTTAGAAAAAGATTGGTGTCCGCAGTCATGTCCGACTACAAACAAAGCCCAAAACATCGTTCCTTGCATTAACCAGAAAATCGGGAAGAAAAGCCAAGAATCCAGGTAACTAGCTACCGCGTAAAGCAAACCGATAATCAGGATGTCACGAAAAAAGTAAAAAAGTGATTTTGTCACATTGGGTTGAAAGCATTCAGCAGGAATTGCAGCTTTTAAATCCCCAAGTGTGAAAGGTAATTTAGTTGTATCCTCAGACGTTTCACTGCTAAGAGGATTGTTGAACCTGATGATATTTGATTGCACTGGATTCTTTTGTTGGATATAAATCGGAACTTTATTTGAGACAAGATAATCTCACCTCTAGGATGCCCACGACACTTGCGATCGCTAACATACAAGAGGATAATTTCTGGCAGTTTACCTAATAATTTTAGTCAGTAAACAATGCCAGATTCTATTTAAACACAGTATGATAAACGCTCTCGTTGGTTCAAGAGCGTGAGTGTAATCACAGCGCTATTTATCGCTCTGTATAATATTCGTTGAAAGTCTTGTAGCCAACATCAGTTGTGTACAGTTGACACTGGTCTGTAATCTGCTTCATTAAAGACCAAGAAAACTGACACTCATCATGTAGATAAGGCTCCCAATTTTCTTTGATGCTGCTGTAAGCTAACCGCAAATTATAAGAAGGAATAGCAGTGGAAATATGATGAGGGACATGAACATTGATATCGTGACACAAGATTTCTACCCAACGCGGATAATCGCAATGAATAGTGCCAAATAACTGTGCTAGAGCCTCATTCCACTTGTTCGCTGTCACAAAAGGAACATCTGCGGCAGTATGGTGAACAATAGTAAAAGTACTCATCCAAAAGTGGTAAATCATCCAGGGCACTAGCCAAAATTTGACAAATCCCCAGATGCCAGTTGTAGCGATGAGAATCGGGAAAGCGATCGCCGCAAACACAACTACTACAGCCACAGAAAGTTTGATACTTGATTGGTCTTTAGTTTTGAAATTCCGCCAATCAAAATGCACAACTGCCCAATGTCCAATGGAACCTACCCACCAGAAGCGTTTACGCATGAACAGTTCAAAAGCAGACTGCCGGGTTTTATCCCAATTTTCAAACACTTCTGGCCTGATTGGATGCCAAGCGTTGTCCTCATCCAGCTTGTTGGTATGAGTATGGTGATAATTATGCTTAATGCGCCAACTGTGAAAGGGGTAAATTAACGGCATCATGAAGAAATGCCCCACTAAATCATTTACCCAACGACGTTTGGCAAAAGACCTGTGACCACAATCATGGCCAATTACAAAAAAACCTGTTAAAGCAGTGCCCGTAAAAATCCAAGCTAGGGGCAAGAGAAACCAAGGAGTAACGATCAGGCTGTAATAGCCCAAGGCAACTGCGAAAACACTGAGCAGTACTTGTGTCCAAGCTTTGCGACGGTTCTGCTGAAAACATTCCCGTGGCAGGGTTTTGACAATATCTTTGAGCCTCAGGTTGGAATTACCAGACTCGTCACTTAGCTTCTGGCTGTTAATTATTGATGTAGTCATGAACACCTGAAAAACAACAAACTCCTCCACCAAGTCACCAAAAAGCAACTTGCCGTAAAAATTCTTCACATTAGCGCTTCGGATTATAGCAACCTAACCGACACAAGCGCACCCGTAAATAGAGTTTTGAAAAGTGAGGAGTTAGGAGTGATTAGGAGCTTAGATTCTTAACTCACGTCTGGCGTGAATTAGAAATACTCCTTGTCCTATAAGGATTTCTGGGTCTATCCAAAATCATGTCTTGAGGAAATTCGACGGCAAAATAAAAATTTCAACGCCTGATTCGCATTGAACACAACTCCTAACTCCTAACCCCTAACTACTTTTTGTTGGGGCCAACTTCACATTAGTCGCCAGACCAACTGCTTGCAGCAATTGAACAGTCATCCAAGTTAAATCGATTTCCCACCATTCCAGCCCATGACGAGCTGAGTATTGAAAAGCATGATGGTTATTATGCCAGCCTTCACCGAAAACTAGTACGGCTACCCACCAGCAATTAGTCGATTTATCACCAGAATCATAGCTCTGATAGCCAAATTTATGAGTTGCGCTGTTCACCAACCAAGTGCAGTGGTAAACCCAGACAATGCGAACAAAAATTCCCCAAATAACAAAAGGCCAGCCACCTAGAAGCAAAAGTAATACACCTAGAGCAACCTGGATCAAAATGAAATATTTTTCTAAAAACTGATAAACTGGGTCTTCGGCAATGTCTTTGGTGAAACGAGGAACATCAGCGTGAGCGGGACAATAATGAGTTAGCCAACCCATGTGGCTCCACCAGAAGCCTTTATTAGAATCATGGGGATCGGGGTCCGTATCAGAGTTTAAATGATGAATGCGATGTGTCCCTACCCACTCAATTGGGCCTCCTTGGCAGGAGAGTGTCCCAAAGAAAACCAGGAGATACTCTAGCCACTTGGGAGTTTGAAAACTGCGGTGGGTAACAAGGCGGTGAAATCCCAGAGTAACGCCTAAGCCACCAGTTACCCAGTACAGCAAGAAACCCACACCAACTGCCGTCCAGCTAAAGTTACCAGGGACAAAGGCAAATAAAGCGCCGATGTGCAGTCCAATGAAAAACAGGGTATTAACCCAGTTAATTTGAGGTTTGGTTGAAGTAGCAATTGTCATGCAGTAACCTGAATTTGAATTTTCCAGCCTAGTCTGCGCGATCTTAAAATCCGCATATCTATAATTTTTTTTGAACGAGGAACTGATGAACAGCTTAGAACAGCTGCGGCAAGCAGAACATGCACTGTTAGAAATTTTTTCTGGAATTGACACTCAGGTCAAGCATAATCTAAAACGAGTGCTGGATGCTTTTCGTAATCACCGTGTGGGCGCACACCACTTTGCGGGTGTAAGTGGCTATGGTCATGATGATTTAGGACGAGAAACTTTAGATAAAGTTTTTGCCGAAGTTATGGGTGCTGAAGCTGCGGCCGTGCGAGTGCAGTTCGTTTCGGGAACTCATGCGATCGCTTGTGCTTTGTTTGGTGTGCTCCGTCCTGGAGATGAAATGTTAGCAGTGGTCGGTTCTCCCTACGATACGCTTGAAGAAGTCATTGGTTTACGGGGTCAAGGTCAAGGCTCCCTTATCGAGTTTGGCATAAATTACCGACAATTGGAGCTAACTGGCGAAGGAACTATAGATTGGCAAGCTTTAAGTACTAGTGTGGCTGAAAACACTCGTTTAGTGTTAATTCAGCGTTCTTGTGGCTATTCTTGGCGTCCTAGTTTATCAATTGCTGATATTGAAAAAATCGTCCACTTAGTCAAACAGCAAAATCCGAACACTGTTTGCTTTGTCGATAATTGCTACGGCGAATTTATTGAAACAAAAGAACCCACAGCCGTAGGTGCTGATTTAATGGCCGGGTCATTGATTAAAAATCCTGGTGGCACCATTGTCAGCGCTGGCGGTTATGTCGCCGGTCGCGCGGATTTGGTGGAAGCATCCGCCTGTCGCCTCACTGCTCCTGGTATTGGTAGTTATGGGGGTGCTACTTTTGACCAAAATCGCCTACTGTTCCAAGGACTATTTCTCGCGCCGCAAATGGTAGGAGAAGCAATGAAAGGGACTTATCTTACTGGTTATGTATTCGATAAACTTGGTTATCCAGTCAATCCCGCACCTCTTGCTCCCCGTGGGGATGTAATTCAGGCAATTAAACTCGGTTCTGCCGAAAAGCTAATTGCTTTCTGTAAAGCGATACAACAGCATTCTCCCATCGGTTCTTACTTAGACCCTGTTCCAGATGAAATGCCGGGGTACGAGAGCCAGGTAGTCATGGCTGGGGGGACATTTATTGAAGGGAGTACTTTGGAATTATCAGCAGATGGGCCTTTGCGTGAATCTTATGTGGTTTATTGCCAGGGGGGGACTCATTGGACTCATGTAGCGATCGCCTTGGAAGCTGCGATCGATGCAGTTGGCAGTATGGACAGACAGGAGAATGGTGAGTAATGAGCGATCGCCATAATCGTACTACTGCTACACGCCTCAATGTCTACATCCAAGGTCAAGGATTCCCAATTTTGGGTTTACACGGTCATCCTGGTACTGGTCGTAGTCTTTCTGTCTTTACCAATCATTTATCAAAACGCTACAAAACTTTTGCCCCTGATTTACGTGGATACGGCAAAAGTCGCTGTAATGGCAATTTTGATATGAATGACCATTTGACTGATTTAGAAGCGCTGCTAGACCGCTTTGAGATTGAAAAGTGCCTAGTATTGGGATGGTCACTTGGGGGCATTCTGGCAATGGAACTGGCATTACGTTTGCCAGAACGCATTACAGGGCTGATTTTGGTGGCGACAGCGGCAAAACCCCGTGGCAGTCATCCTCCTATCACTTGGCAAGATAATTTATATACTGGCGTTGCTGCTCTACTAAACTATATAAAACCAAGCTGGCAATGGAATATTGAAACTTTTGGTAAGCGATCGCTTTTCCGCTACTTAATCCAACAACATACATTTACTAGTTACAATTACATCGCCAAGGAAGCAGTACCAGCTTATTTGCAAACCTCTCCTGCTGCTACTCGCGCCCTCTATAGTGCAATTCAATTGGGATACAACCGCCTTCTAGATTTGCAACAAATACAATGTCCTAGTTTAGTACTTGCTGGTGACCAAGACCGCCACATCACATCTGATTCCAGCTTACAAACTGCTCAACACCTCCAAAATTCTCAGTGGCAGTGCTATCCCAACACCGCCCATCTTTTCCCGTGGGAAGTTCCCCAGTTGGTGCTCAGTGACATTGACCATTGGCTGGAAGAACATCCGCAGGTAATTGGTAGTCAATAGTCCAATGGTTAAAAAATTTTGACTATTTGACGAAAAAGAAATGGAGAGGGAAGATGTGGTGACACGATGAGTGAAAAAGACACAATAACGTGGTCATAAAATTTTATGTGTCTCCATGTCTTTGCGTCGCCGCATCCCCATATCCTTTTCATTCTCTGGCCTAACTTAAATTTGACCGCCAAAGGCAGGCTGTACTTTGCGGTCAAATCTTTCCCCCAAGTCTTCGGCGATTGTTAAGGTATTAGGTTTGCAGCGCTTGACATGCACAGAAATTCCCTGCGCTCCTTCGATCTCCAAATCTTCTATATATCCAATGCTTGACAATCTTGCATCAGAAGAACTTAGAAATGGCCCGAAGTAGTACGTGCAACGGGGATTCTGTGTCACAATCTCTACCCACCAAGCCAAGCCGATGTAGTCGAATGTGTTAATTAACACTTCCTTGAGGTTATGCCAAATGGTTTTCATGGTTTTCGCAGATTTATAAACGTCTACAGGGTGTTAAACGATAGCGTGCTTTATTATCTTTTACATTTCTTTATACTCTGTTACTGTTATTTTTTCAAAGAGATTTTTTGCAATTTATCTAAGTGCAGCGTATTTAGCGATCGCTGGCGATAAATTTCATAAAGCGTCATACCCGCTGCTACGGAAGCATTGAGACTGGGAGTCTTACCCTGTAGAGGAATCGATACTAAAAAATCACAGGAGCGTTGAGTTAACATACTCAGACCTTCACCTTCTGAGCCGATTACCAAAACGATTGGGCCAGTGAAATTAACTGTATGCACGGGTTCGCTCCCACTTGCAGCAGTGCCGTAAATCCAAAAGCCAGCGGTTTTTAATTCTTCTAAGGCGCGGCTGAGGTTGACAACTCTAGCTACAGCAAAATTTTCTAAAGCGCCTGCGGCCACTTTCATGACAGTGGAAGTAATCCCAGATGCTCTTCTTTGAGGAATTACCAATCCTTGAGCACCTATTGCTTCGGCGGTGCGAATAATTGCTCCCAAGTTGTGGGGATCGGTAATTCCGTCAGCCACTACAATTACGGGATCGGTTACAGATTTGGACTGCTCAATTAGATCCGGCAATTCCATATAGGCGTAGGGAGCAATTTGTGCTGCCACACCTTGGTGATTAGCGCCGTTAGTGAGATGATCTAAGCGCTTGGGTTCAACCTCATCAATAACTGTGCCATTTTCCTTCGCTTGCAGCAGAAAACGGTGAAAGCTGGGATCGTAGCGCAGACGGGTAGTAATCCAGAGACGGTTGAGATTGCGCTGATTTTGTAACGCACTCAATACTGGATGACGACCGTAGATGAGATCGCTATCTTCTTCTATCGGTTGTGTAGATACAGACGGCTGGGAGAAATTGCTATTTCGTGGCCGGGAGTTGCCAGAAATGGAGTTGCTATCTATTTTTCTGGGATTGCGAGTGGGATTAGCTACAGAGTTCGGGTTGCTATCTATTTTCCTGGGATTGCGAGTGGGATTACTAACAACACGCTTACCTTTAATTTTTACGGGTTGTCCACGATTTGGGTCGTTAGAAGTCTTGACTTTTCTTGGTTGATTCTGCATTTGAGTTATGGATATAGCGTATGGTTGACTATCCCGATTACCTCAATTTCTTGAACCTAATCTACTGTTGTGGCCATTGTGAAATTGAGTTCTCACTCTTTTTCTATATGAAGTATTTGCAACAGTTCGGTTAGACGCTGGTAATCGGTGAGATATAAGTAGCCAATTAAGGTTTCTAGACTAGTTGCCTGTTGATAAATTTCGGGATTAAGTCGCTTAGGGCGTCCTGTAGCGGCGTTTCTACCCCGTCGGACAATTTCTAATTCGGTATCCCTGAGATGAGGAATCAGCGATCGCAAATGTAGCGCTTGGGTTTCCGCTCTTACCTGCTCCACTACCAGACGATGGTAAATTCCTGACCGCTGCAATGGCAGCAGATAGAAGATTCTAACATACAACTCATAAATTGCATCCCCCAAATATGCTAAAGCAGTAGGAGAAATTTGTTGCACTTGTGAGAGAGAAATCTGTTGGAATGGCCCTGTGGTTGCCAAGAGTGCTTGAGTCCAAGATAAACTCTGTTTAGAAGTTTCATCTTGTCCATCTAATAGCTCTTCCTCCTGTGACTTCACAAATAAATCATTCCTTGACGGGCTACATTTGGCAGGCATTCTTCGCAAAGACTGATTTTTCTGAAGTATGCCGTGATAGTATACTTAGCATAATCAATACTATCAAAATTACTTACTAATTTCATCTTTTTGATTGAGAGTTGGCATTTTAAATCACCCTGATGTCAACGCCTATAAACCAAATTTTGCCTACTTCTTGTGGTCTGTGCCTAAGATAGGGTAAAATCTGGACATCAAATTCACCCTTTTACTCGATCGTATTGCCATGCTTACTTAAGTAAGCGACAATTTTTAACTATACAGTATCAAGTCAAGTCTACCTATAGACAAATCTTCTAGTTTTGTATTTATTAGAAATTTCTCAGACTTGATTCTTGTTCGGATATTCTAGCCGACAGTTACATGCGTAAGAACTGGGTGTCTATATCTTTAGTTATTACTCAACTCTAAACATAATAGCTCAACTGGCTTTATGCCTCTCCCACAAGGAGAGAGGTTTTCTGCCAGAAGTTTTAAAAATTAAGCTATCCGATGTTGAATCTGGATAGCCAAATTGATCTCTCAGGTCTAGCAATCAAGACTACTTGACGTTTTCTAGAGCGTCTTCGACTGATTTTTGCAGGGAGAGAAACTTCTCTAGGCGAACAAGCTTGACCGTTTGAGTTACGCGGGCATTCGTGACAATTTGCAAAGTGCCATCAGCAGTTTGAGCCTGCTTGGCTAGCTGCACCAGAGCACCCAAGCCAGAGCTATCAACAAAGTCGATTTGTGAGAGATCCAAAATAATGTGCTTAGGGCCCTCGTCAATCTTGCTGCCAAGTGTCTTGCGAAATGTCGGCTCAGAAAAGGCATCTAACAAACCTGTGAGGCGGAATAGCTGACAGTTATCCCGGACTTCACGAGTACCCCTCAGGCTAACGGTTAGATTCAGTGGCTCAGCAATAATTCCCTCCTCATGAGTTAAAGTGAACGCTCAAGTATAGATGGTTTTTGAGCAAGTTGTCTACAATCTGCTGGAATAGGGGATTGGGCATTGAAAAGATGCAGAGGGGCAGGGTGCGGGGGGCAGAGAAGAAAATTCCTCTCCCTTGCTCCCTGCTTCCCTGCTTCTTCCCCATTTCCTATTTTTACCTCACCTCAGCTACGGCTTGACGTGCTGTTCGCATGGCTTGGACAAATTGCTCAAACAAGTAATCAGCATCGTGGGGACCAGGGCTGGCTTCCGGGTGATACTGTACGGAGAATACAGGCAGAGATTTGTGACGTACCCCGGCAATGGTGCGATCGTTTAAGTTCAGGTGGCTGATTTCCACAACTGCCGTAGGTAAAGAATCTGGATCAATAGCAAAACTATGGTTTTGGCTGGTAATTTCTATCCGTTGTTGTAAGCCGGCAGGCTGATTTAAACCACGGTGACCAAATTTGAGTTTATAGGTTTCTGCCCCTAGTGCATGACCTAAAATTTGGTGTCCCATACAAATACCAAAGATGGGTTTTTCACTTAACAGAAGCGCTTTGGCAGTTGCAATCCCTTCAGTAACGGCAGCAGGGTCGCCAGGCCCATTAGAAAGAAACACACCATCTGGATTGTATTTGAGAATTTCTTCTGGTGGCGTATCAGCGGGTACAACAATCACCCGGCAACCGTAACTTGTTAAGCGACGCAAAATATTACGTTTTACGCCAAAGTCAAGGGCAACAACGGTAAAGGGTTCCCCAAGATTTTCTGCGGCCTCGGAGTTGAATTCCCAAGCTGGAATTGTGGGATCTGACCATTCATAAGCTGTTGGAGTGGTGACTTCCCGAACCAGATTCAATCCCGCCATGTTGGGAGCCGCCTGTACCTGCTCTAGCAATTCCGCTTCATCAAGAATGGCTGTAGAAATACCACCGTTCATGGCTCCAAACATCCGAATTTTGCGGGTGAGGGCGCGGGTATCGATGCCGTAGATCCCTGGTACTTGGTTTTGCTTAAGGTAGTCTGGTAAGGATTGTGTCGATCGCCAGTTACTCGGACGGTGACAAATATTCCGTGCGATCGCACCCCGCACTTGGGGCCCATTTGATTCTTCATCTTCAGAATTGACGCCAGTATTGCCTAATTCCGGATAAGTAAAAATGACTATCTGACCACAGTAACTAGGGTCGGTCAGGACTTCTTGATAGCCGGTCATGCCAGTGTTGAACACCACTTCTCCGATCGCGGTTCCCGTAGCACCGAAAGACCAACCGCGATAAGTGGTTCCATCTGCCAGGACAAGTAAAGCAGGTATTGCGTCAGACAGGGGCATAAGCGATAGATTGGGGATTGGGTACACTTCGACAAGCGGTAGTTGAGCGCAGTCGAAACTCAGTGCATCGCTGGGGATTGGGTACTGGGAATTGAGAAACTCTTTTCTAGTCCCTAATACTGCGATTGTTAATTATCCCATGAGTTGAGCAATTGGGAGTTTCTAGGATAGTTAATTAAAATTAAAAGGGAATTAAATTAGCGGGAGTGGCTTTGGCAAAGCTTGGGCAGTTAAAATTAATTATGCTTCAGTCCTTTTTATCCCGTGCAACCCTAATTTTTCTATCAAGCGCTCTAACGGTTTTGTGTGTTGCCTGTAGTGAAGACAAACGAAACACTGCGACTGGTGGCAATGAGCAACCCGCGCCAATTGGGGATCTGGCATCAGTACAGCCTGCCGTAAAACCAGCAACACCAGCAGTTACCCCAGAAGTACAGCCGCTAGATCCCTCTGAAAGTGAACCAAGTATTTTTGAGATGGGGCTAGACAAAGCCGTTGGCGCTTGGAGTATCAGCCAATCTGCTCAATCTCCAAGTGATTGGACTTTGGTGGCGAATCAGTACCAGGATGCGATCGCGCTGATGCAAAAAGTGCGGCGACAAAGCCCAGAATTTGCGATCGCTCAAACCAAGATTACTGAATATCGGCGGCAAATCAAATATGCCCAACAGCAAGCTATTCCTCGCCCTGTGCGCCTTGCCGAACCGAAGAGGATAGTAGTTGTTGTTCCCCATACAGCAATCACACCAAAGTATACTTCACCTGTATTACCTCCACAAGAAACAAAACCGTTACCACCAAAGCCAGCTTTGCCCTCATCAGTAGTGCTGATTCCAGATGAAGCAGTATTCACAGCCCCGATTAAAAGGCGGATTGGTGGTACGCCAATTGTCGAAGTCACCTTCAATGGTCAGCAACAATTTGAGATGATTGTGGATACAGGTGCCAGTGGCACTGTAATCACCCAACAGATGGCCGATGCTTTGAGAATAGTGCCAGTAGGGAAAGCTAAGGCAAACACCGCTAGTTCTAGAGCTGTAGAATTTCCTGTGGGCTATGTTAATTCGATGGCAGTTGGCGGTGTAATAGTGAATAAGGTAGCAGTAGCGATCGCAGGTGCGGAACTAGAAACTGGACTTCTTGGACATGACTTTTTTGGTAACTATGATGTCACCATTAAACGTAATGTTGTAGAATTTCGTCCGCAATCGCGATCGCAAATCAATTCTCCAGAAACTGGACTAACTGCTCCAACTTCGTCCAAGCTGCCCCACTTTGTAGGATATCCTTAGCGATTTTAATACCTTGGGCGTGATCTAAGAATGCGATCGCACCTGCTACTTGTAGCGCCAATGAAGCATTCAACGCTACTGCATCCTGTTGTGCCTGAGTTCCTTTACCTTGCAGTACCGCCTTGAGAATCACCGCATTTTCTTGGACATCTCCACCCCGAAGCATACCGATAGGAGCAGGCGTTAGATCCAAATCCAGGGGATTAATCGTAGTTAACTGCACTTCTCCTTCTGATAACACCGCTAAGTCAGTTAAATCTCCTAACCCAGCTTCATCAAGTTTTTCTCGCCCGTGCAACACAATCGCCTTTTCCTTGCCCAAATTATGTAAAGCTTGGGCAACAGTTGCCAAAAGTTTGGGAGTAAATAATCCTACCACCTGCCCAGTTGGACGCAAGGGATTTACTAACGGTCCAAGCAAATTAAAAACTGTTCGCACCTTCAAAGTCCGCCTTAATGAAGCAACCGCCTTGAGTGCTGGATGCCAACCAGGGGCAAACAAGAAAGTGATCCCGACTTCTTGTAGTGCTGCTTGCACTTTTTCACTAGAGGCACTCAAGTTTACACCCAAGGCTTCCAAGACATCTGCACTTCCTGTGAGACTTGACGCTGAACGATTGCCGTGTTTAGCCACGGGTACACCATAGGCTGCGGCGACAAATGCAACCGCTGTGGAAATATTAAAGGTTGATGATCCATCTCCACCAGTGCCACAGGTATCTATTACAGTATTGAGTGGTAATTTCTGAGTGCTGAGTGGGGAACATTGAGATTGTAATACTTCAGCCATGCCGGTCAACTCGTCGGCAGAAATGCCTTTAAAGTTAAGTGCTGTTAAGATAGCCCCTGATAACTCTGGGGGAACCGTTTCACTGAGCCATCCTTGCATCAATTCAGCAGCTTGAGTACGGGACAAGGATTGGCCATCTATTAATTGTTGCAGCAGAACATACCAGCTAACAGAGGATTCTTGAGCAGGGATTGGGAAAGTTGTCATAGCTAAGGTTTGTGGTGTTGTAGGGTGTAGCTACGTTGAAGGGCATGGGAGCTATCCTACCGGAAAATTGGCAGTTATCAAAGTTAGCTTGAAATATCAAGGCTCAACTGCAAAGCTGGATTAACAAGGTTATGATTTTGTGCTTTATTTTGCAAAAAAAGTTTAACTTCGTAGTTAGTAATGAATAACTCTTTTCCTTTAGCCGCACCACTCTGCTTATAGTTATTCATCCCATACTGTAATTCCCACTCTGAGATATTAGCCCATTGGAAATTTTGTCGAATGTGTAGTGAGTCGTCGTAGGTAATTAGCCAGCGATGATGACATTGTTGCAAAAGGTTAGCAAACCTCTGATGTTCAAAAGAAGTGTGCAAGTCACCGTCTTTACCATATAGCTTTGATTTAGTAGCACTAAAATATGGGGGATCTAAAAATAAAAATACATCTTTCCCTTCTGATTTTAATAGGTGGCTGTAATCCAAATTAGTAATTTGGACATTTTCTGAGAGAAGATTTTCTAACTTTTCTAGCCGTTCTATTGAAGAATCAGTAAATCTTTTATGGAAAGCTTGTTCAGAAAAACCGCCTGATTCTACAGTTCCTGAAAAAGTAATTCTATTGAGTACGAAAAAGCGAACGGCTCTTTCTAAATCAGATAAATCATTTACATCTACACTAGTTAATTCTCTAAATAGTAATTTGCCATCTGTATATTTGACTTTAATATGTCGAATTTCTTGAACTAGCTGACTTAGATCAGATTGGGCAAATTTCCAGAATAAGAAGAGTTCACGGTTTAAATCGTTAATCCAAATTTTGAGATCGGGAAACTTTTGTCTTAAATAAATGAATACGGAACCACCACCCACAAAAGGCTCTCGAAATTCCGAAAAGCTCTCTGGCAAGTATTCAACTATCTGATTAATTGCTTTTGACTTACCACCAGGATATCGGAGAGGGCTTTTGATCATAATTTGTATAAATTGTAATATTTAGAGTAATATAAATACTCAATTTGTTTGCTAAAAAATATTGCCGTATGCTCTGACTAAATCAGCATCAATACTTTCATGGTAGGCTCCTGTAACCTAACCCAGGTTAATGGTTCCAGCATGACTTCGGAAGCGTTGGCGATTTGCTTCTTTCTCTGCGTTAGTTTGCGACTTTTCACGTCTCAGAGAACCATATTGCCGTTTTATGAAAGTAACTACTAATTCTGCAATAGATATGCCTAAAACCTCAGCTTGTTGCTCTAATGCCACATAGACTTCATCACTTAATTCCAAGGTTAAAACCTGAATCACCGCACTACACCTCAGCTATTATATGTAACTATCAATGTCATATTAGCTTAGTTTATTGACAAGACATGACCTTGTAATCGTAACCCACAATATCTAAATTAAAATCCACCACAAGGATATCAGAAGTAACTTTCAATCATAACCCAAAATTATAATTTTTAAAAATTGCCGGATACTTCTATTTTAAGTTTCTGATTATTTTGAGCTTCTAAAGCCAATTTTTTAATAACTAATTTTTGATTTTTATTAAAAATTTTAATATTAACTTCTAAAAAACATTCTAGCTCTTCTAGTGATGCATCAGGAAAAACAATAGAACCAACAACGTTGTTACCTGTAAGCTTTAGCTTCGTAACAAATAATACTGGTTCACCGTTTAATATTAAAGAATCTAAATTAGAAAATAAAATTAGCTTGAATAAACCATCTTGAATATCAGGGAGCTTTGGCAAAGACGCTGTTGAAGTATTTTTTGACTCTTGTATAATATACATATTGTTCTCGAATGTTATCTCATCAGGAGTCAAATAGTAAATTCCGCCAAGATAGTTTTCAATACTAAAAGTTGCTTTTAATCCATCCACTAAATATTCTAGCTTATGAGAAGTCAGCGCTTCTCTCTTACTAGCACTCTGAGAGCCTTTAAGAGAAATATTCTTAAATTCCTCAAACTCTTCTCTGATTTTATGTAAATATTTATCTAATCCTTCTCGTGAGTGAATTATTACTCCAGTTTGATGAGAAATAGAATCATAAGAATCTAGAGCTTTTTCAAAAGTTTGTGTAAATCTTTCTTCAAATAGATTCTTATTCCAATGAAGTGCGCTTTGGCGATATGCTAATATTTCACTGATTTGAAATTTCACAAAATCATTAGCAAATTTCTGATTACTCAACTTATTCTTATTAACTTGCCCCTTTTTAGTACTTTTTTTTGCTGTTTCATAATAAGCAAGTACTATATAAATATTAAGTAAATTCATCCAAGAAATTGTAGAGTATTGAATTTTATCTATATCGCCATCTTTGCCCTCATCCTTAATCACCGGGATAATAGTTATAACTTTCGAGGAATTATATGTATTATAAATTCTGGCAAATGGATAACTTCTGGTTCTCTTAGGTGATACCCATTTTGAATAAGCAATTTCAGTTGTAGGTGATTTGATTAATCCATAACCCCTTTCTTTATTGACATCAAATACATCTAAACTAATCCTACTTAAATTATCATCCAAGTAAGTTTTATAGGTAACTCCTTTGATAAACCCTGTAAAATGGAGAACTTCTGCCATATATTAAAATTTTTCTTAATATTTCTTTTTGCCATAGTTTAGTTCAGCATTGGCTATTAAAGCATAGAAATGACCAAGCAAGAGTTAATTTCCTCCTGAATGGCTACAATTTTCTGAAGTAATTGGCTGTTGGGGCGTAGCTTGCCCTCGTAGGCGATCGCAAACCTAACTGACACAAAACTACGTGTCCTTAATATCTCTTACTGAATTTTCTCTTGAGTTTATGTTGCATTTTCGTAAAAGTCTGTTACATTACTTTACAGGCAGTTATAACTGTTACAACATAAAAGCTCGGAGTATTATTTATGGCAGACGTTAAAAAGACTACGCCTTCTGTTTCAGAAGATCCTAATGCTTTGCGCTGGGGCTTCACTCCTCAGAGCGAAAATTGGAACGGTCGTTTTGCAATGATTGGTTTTTTATCTGCCATTGCACTTGAAGTGTTTTCTGGCCAAGGGATTTTACACTTCTGGGGCATTTTATAGATTTAAACGTTTTTATCTTCATTAGATTATGAGGCAAGGCGGGGATTAGCAAAATCGTCTGCCTTGCCTCATAATCTCAAGAATTAGAAAACTCGCCAGCAACTAGCGTGATGAGCGAAATACTACACGACCTGGAAATTCTTCCTGATTAATTCGCGCATATACTCGAAGACAAGTTAAGACTTCGCCAGGAATACCACCACAGTCTAGTTGTAAGTCATCCTTGGATGAAGCACAGATATCTGCATAAAGTCCCGATAATTGGCGAATTCGCACTTCATTACCTGCATTAATAGCTTCATCAGCGACTTTCTTCAGGATGCGGCGTGATTCATGTTGTAGCTTTCCCCACCAAGAATAGCGTTCAGCCGGTGGTACAAATACTAGGGAATGTATCGCTTCGTCCATGTCAATCCAAGCACGGAGAATTGACAGGGGATCAGTGTTTTTTTCAGCTTTTTGAGTGCGTTGGAAGCGATCGCTTAAAGCATCAATATATTGATCGCGCTGTTCTGGTTTCGAGTGCAAGGAAATGACATCGAAGCTAAAAACGCTCTTTAAAGCATGATGTAAATCTGGGTCTATTTCGATAAAATTCATATATAAAAATAGGAATGCTGCTGGTAAATCGGATGCATTACCTTGAGTATCCTGGAAATTTGACAGTGCTTGTTGATACAATGTCAATCCCTGAGTTTGAACAGTACCACTAAGACCGGGGTAGATAATTTCATCGCGAATAAAAGGAAGTTGATAGAGATTAGAATTATCTGCGATCGCACCAACTTCTTGAGCCAAATCCAAGGTGCGCTGTCGCCAAGATGCAGCTAAATCCTCTGGGACTCGCAGCAGTTTCCGTTGAATCTCATTCCACAAATCTGAATCTGTTTGGCTTTGCAGCTGGGAATTACCCAAATAAGAAATAAGTTCTGTGTCAGAATCAAAAGCTTCCCGGAGGTGACTGAGTTTTAACTCATTTGAGGGCGATATGATGACATCTTCCCAACCATTATCTGATTGTGGAGGTGCATCTGGTGAAGGTTGCAATAGGCAATGAAGTTCTTGCATCACCTCATTGCATACCTCAACTCCTGGATCTAATGGAAATTCTGCGCGAGCCTGATTTAAAGTAGCCTCCAATCCATACAGACTAAACCGTAATAATCGGGCTAATTCTGAGTTTTCTATTTCTAATAATTGACGCAAGTGCTGCATTCATATCACCTTTTTTATCTCACGCAGAGAAAAAGAGCATATTTAGAGGACGTTTTAAAAGTATTATTGTTAACACTAAAAGCTCCCAAAACTAACCTCCTTCCCTACAAACTAATGGGGATTTCAAAGCCTCTTGACCTTTTGGGAAGAGATTTAGAGAGGGGTTTTTAGTATATTTTAAGACTTTCTAGACATCTTCACTAGCTCGACTTTCTCCATTTTCTATGAACGCGATGCCTGCGGCAAGTCGCTAAAAAGGTAATTCTAATGTATGCCGCAAAAGGGATCGCGTTCTTTATCAACTTCATTAGGTTGCAACTCTAATTCAGCACGATAAACACATCCTTCTTGCTTGAGGCATTCTTGATTTTGCGATGTCCAGTAAGGAACTTCACCGGCGTGCATCCGCAAAATGCCTTGATCGTCAAGAGTTACACGATATTGGCAAGGGTAATCTGTTGTTACATCTGGTTTGCTGAGTGCGCCAATTCTGATCCATTTTTTACTGTTGGTTTCCGCGTCTGTTTGATAAACATAGAAAGTGTGCTGGCCAGTTTGCGGGAAAGGAGGTAAAGGATTACTAATTAACCCGGTTCCTGGTTGCGTCACTCCATCGCGCAAATAGTGAAATTTTTGAAACGTTTTACTACCATCATTTCCTACCTCAAAGACAAGATGATAGGCATCTGGTTGATCAACAGTTGCTGACTCAATAACATTGACGGCAATATCACCATCA
The DNA here is from genome assembly GCF_034531305.2 of Nostoc sp. ChiQUE02. NCBI lineage: Bacteria > Bacillati > Cyanobacteriota > Cyanophyceae > Nostocales > Nostocaceae > Nostoc > Nostoc sp. ChiQUE02. The sequence goes on along the minus strand of NZ_JAVRBN020000040.1, from coordinate 34,011 downwards.
TTCAAGTCTTTATTGAAGCGTTCCACAGCAATATTCCAGTTCAATTTACCATCAGCAAATAGTGCTGAAGTTTCTGAAACTACTGATTCCAAATCAATGCCAGGAATATCTATTAAATAATGAGGATTTCCTTGACAAAGCAACACGTTAAATTCTAGGGTTTGGTCAATCTCAAACTGGACTTTGATTTTTTTCAGAAACTCTACTTCTTCCATCTCCAGTTTCTTCATCAGGTTTTTGCCGTCAAAGCTACCCCAAAGTCGTAAATCTCCCTCTTCATAATCTTGACGATAGATAATGTTAGTTAATTGTATACCTTGCCACGCAGTACGAACTTTGGCGACAGTTTCCCAAGGTGCAAGTTGATAGAGTTCTTGTCCGGCTTTGAATATAGTCAATAAATCGTTGCTTTGGGTTTTGCGTTTGAAGTTGCAAGGTAAATAATAAAACAGGTTTTTGACATCAATTTCTAGCTGGTTGGCTCCCTTACGCAGCAAGCTTTTGGATTCTTCTGGATCGAACCTCAATCTTCGCAGTTTCTCGGCATAGCAAGCACCGGCGGAGGTGGCTAGCTTGGTAAATTCCAGTACAAAGGTAATTCGTTCTGGATTCCAGACAAAATATGGAGACTTACTAAATTCCTGGTAGATTTGGCGCTGCACTATGTCTAAATTACAAGTTTTACCAGACAAAATTAACCAATCAACTTTTTGGGAATTCCAAGAATCTTTGGTAATATCATCGGGACGCAAACGACTTTCCATTAATCCTTTGGCAATACCGATCGCTTCTTTAATTCCAGAAGCGGCGGCTCGTTCAAATTGCTGGTTGTCTAGAGTGACGCAGATGCTATTTGGATCTTTGACTTGCAGTTTCAAGGCACTTTGGGTGAGCAGTTCGGCAATTTGCTGCTCAGAAAGTGTAAAGGTTGATAGAGAATTATCTGCTGGTGGCTTTTGTCCTAGTTTAAGTTTAGCTGCTTCTGCATAATCCCAAAGAATATAAAAAGATTGTAAACGTTGGGGTGCTTGTTGCCAACGGGTAGGCAATACTTTCTCGGCAGTATCTAAGGCATCTTTATAAGCAATATCCCCTTCTGGATTCTCTTTATCCAGACATTTTAAAAGACTGCCACTTTTGAATTTGCCTTGTTCTAAGAAACGCTCATTTAACTCAGAGTTAATTAAATCTTCCAGCTTTTCATTTTCGATATCACCTGTGGTTACCGCTGTCAATAAAAAGTCTGCGATCGCAACTTTTAACAATCTAAAAATCCGCAGTGTAATTAACTCACCACCTAATTGTAAATGACCGGATGAACCTAATAGTTTGGGGGTGAGTTTATAATAACGTCCTCCTAAACCTCGGTCTTCATAATCAGCAAAAGCTGGGGTTTTGTCTTCTAAAGTCAGTTCAATTAAAGCTAAGTCTGTGGTTCCCCCGCCAATATCCAAAACGAGGACATTTTGTGACCATTTGTTGACTGCTTGGCGACAACGGGTTTTGAATGACTCGATCCCAATGTTGAGATTACCGCCAAATTCTCGCCACAAAAAGAATATCGCCACGGAAACGGCTTCATCATAAGCAGTTTGCACATCATCGATTCCCAACTGCTCAACCAGTTCCTTAACTTCCTTACGAACAACTGGTGGGGCGACAGTGGGGTAGGTGACAACTGCTGTTAAAAAATTCCCTTCTGAAAACCTGCGTTGGGCGCGTTGGCGATAATCTTCAGTTAACTCGATTAAATGCGCCCAAGCAGATTGGATCAGTTGGTTAGCGGTAATTATTTCTTCCTCACCATCCAAAATCACTGAAAACAAACGATCTTGACCAAAATAGCGTTTGGGTGAATGGTGAAACCTGCTGATAATTTCCTTTAAAGAACCGCTTGTACCTTGAGCGATCGCTTTTTTTCTGTTATCTCTAGCTTCCCTACCCATCCGCAGTTTTAAGTCCCCTAAGTGCGAAATTTCCGACTCGCTGGGAATTTCCGTATCGCGGCGATCAATATCCAACACAACTGGGATCAGATTTTGCGACTCTAGGGTAGGGACACGGAACACCTCATGATAGATTTGGTAAAGTTTTTTGCTGACAGCACGACGGAACCTTTCGCTGTTTCCTAAAGAAAGTTCAATTTGGCGAATTGCTTCCAAAAATCGCTCTTTATTGTCACTTTCAAAAACTTCACTTAATTTTCTTGGTTCTATCTCCAGGTTTTTACTAATTTCCGCGATAAACTTTTCCCAATCATCAGCACTGACATCTGGTAAAGCTACAGAAGCGGGAGAACTTAGCCATTGCGATAAGCGATCGCGTAACCGCATTTCTTGTTCTTTGGGTAAAATTTCTGCGATCGGTACTTCAATCGGATCGAAAAGTGTAACTGTCGAATTCGACGTGCCAAAATCTAAAGCAAACCATCCTGGAAATCTTTTTTGTTGTTTCTCGCTTGCTTCTCGATCGCTATATTTGTTGAGTTGAAAAGGGTTCATAGTATCACTTTCTGTTGTTTATTTTATAGCTGCCTAAAAACTGTAATGTTCTATCATAAAATTACAAATTTAGAGAATCTTTATGGTAAAAACTTTTAATTTTTGGTCTTGTACCACTGATTCTCTTTAGCACTGGCTTCTTTATTTGGCACGATATCTACGCCTACGCTTTTATATGAAAGGACGTAGGCGTAGCTCAAACTAGGCATTGCTATGAAAATTACGGTAGTTACTAAGTTGATGTTGAAGACTCTTGCTCAGTTGCAAGTCTTACTTGTTCGATAGTTAAATCAAGTAACTGGGCAACCTCTTCCATCGACATACCACGAGCTAAGAATCGAGGTACAAGTTCAAGTTTTAGTTCTTCTCGTCCTTCTTCTCGTCCTTCTTCTCGTCCCTCTTCTCGTCCCTCTTGTTTAGCTTCTTGATAAACCCTGGTTTCTTCTAACTTAACTCCTAACATTGCTTCTACCTCTTCACGACTTAAGTTTGCGAATTTATAAACTGCAATTGTTGTGATTACATCTATTATCTCCTTCTTAGCCAAGACAGTTATCTGTTCTTGTTGCACCCGCTCAATTAAACGTTTCGCTTCTTGCACCATTTGAGGCTCTGAGGCAATAGTCAACTGCATCAAACTGATGCCTACTTTTTGCTCATCAGGACTACCTAACTCATCTAAATAAATTCGTTGTACTTGAGAACTGTTCAGTAACGATCTATGAATAGTGGTGTTTTCCGGTTCCAAGCTGCGAGACTGTAAAATAATTACCCCGTACCAGTCATCATAAAGCGACGGATTGCGATACATATACAGCATGGATTCGGAGAAAAACCTATGGTACAGTAACTCATCTCTTTGGAATTGTACCTCAGCAAAAAAGATCGTCTGAGATGCTGCATCAGTTGGAGGTAAAAATACCCCATCAATCCGAAATGTTGGTTCTTTAACTTCAACTGATTCAAAGCGATAGTTACTAGCTTCGGCTGGTGGTTGTTCTACTAACTCGAAAAGCAACCCTGGTACACGCTTGAAAATTGTATAAAAAATCGCATCCCGTCTCACAAATACATCCTCATAACCGTAGCCGATCGCAATCAGTTATTTTCTCAGTTGGCTTATCTCAAATCATCTAAGTAAGAAACAGCAGCAAGTTCTGAAATAATTTGCAACCAAGTAGGAATTTCTGTTTCAGATGGCAATTCTCCAGCTGCCAGATATCTTAACAAAGTTTCTTTTTTTGAGAGGTTTTGCAAACTAGGAATAATTTGATCTAAAATGCCTTCTATTTCGGAATTAATTTGCTGATTAACTTCGCTAACATACTGCACAAGATGGAGGCTAGCGCTAGCAGTAATTTCATCTCGCAGTCGCAGTACTAAAAGTTGGTGATTGCTCGATCTGGGTAAGCCTTGACTTTTCTCTGGTGCCCAGTCAAAGATTTGGCCAACATTGTGTTTATCGTCTTTACGTGCCAGAGGAAAGATAATTTCGGGTGCAACGGTTTTCTCTTTGCTACTGATTTCAGATATAATTGCCTCTTTCCATTCGTTAGGATCGCATCCTAGTAATAATTTGTAAAACAGATCGCCATCTTCAAAACCAAATTTTTCTTCGATTTCTTGTTCCATTTCTGGATGGAAAAATGCCTGCAATTGTTCGCGTTCTGGGGCTACATAATTTGACAATTGGTTCAACAAATCTACCACCGCTTGATGGATGCGATCGCGGGCAAAATCTTCTACTTCTTTAACGGTTTTGTCAAAGACTGGATAAAAATCATCACTCTTAGTCGGAAGGGAACTATTTACACGGTTTCCTCGGTCAAACAATTTCCCGGCTGCACCTTTAGATTCTGCCAGAGCGATCGCTCCATTGTTGGCTTTGTTGAAGAGTAAAGTCCACTGGTTCCAATTGAGGATTCTAAAGGTAAGTTCGTCTTTCACTACATCGCTGACAACAACACCGCGACGATCTTTAAGTGGTTCTTTGCCTAAATCTTTTTGAAAATTCCTGTAAATTTTATCCAAGCTTTCGACTAGAAAGCGCAATTCGATAAAAGCGGGGCTATCGCCTGTAGGAATGCCTTGCTCGTGAATTTCATCTATGATGTCTTTCAAGTAATCTTGTTGCTGACTCACCACATCAGCCGCTCTGCGAGTATCTTCATACAATTGCTTCAGACCATGAGTAGCTACGTGGGTTTGAATTAATTCTCGCAGCTTACTAAGACCCCCATCTTGACTAAAGTAACCTAGCTGTCTGCCCAAATAACTGCGGGTGTCAGATTCTAGTAGCCGTTCACTTAAGCGCTCCCATTTCTCTTGTAGCCGTTTAGACCGATCTAGGTAATCAGGATAGTCCAAGTTAGCCAAAAAGTCTGGTGAGCCTGCTTTGACTGTACTAGAACGTTTTGCCAATTCAGCCAGCCCTAACAGTGGTGACAGTAAAACGATGCGGTCTTTTTGGGTTGTAAACGCTTCTGCACCATCAATGGTAGTTTGCAGAACTTTGAGTTTTTGGAAAACGGTTTCCTCTTGTAAATGGCTATCTTCAATCAGTTGGTCAAGTTCTCTTTCGCCACCCTCGCTATCTAGGGGTAGTTGATCGAAGCGACCGACACCGACGAGAATTAAATCTTTCAGGTCTTGTCCCGGTCGCTGCTGCTGCATCATGGTAAAGATTTTATTGGCGCGATCGCTACCGGGAGATTTACCATTTAGCAGTACCAAAATTGTCTGTACTTCTGCCAATTCCCGCAGTGACAAAAAGGTATCCCTAGCCCCCGAATTAGCAGCCCCCAATCCTGGGAAGTCGATGAGAATAAATTTAGCTGCGCCTGCAAAATCCCAAATTTCCCGTGAGATTTTCACATCTATATCTACGCGGCGGATAAGTGGGAAGCTGTTTTGCAATAACTTTGTTGGTAGCCTCTGGGGTGGACTCGGTAATCGGATGTGTGCTGGAGGTAGATCCTCAAATTTCAGAGTTTGGATTGCCATTGGCTGTTCGACTAGCTGTAGCCCCTCGCGGGCGGTGATAGCATCAATCTGGTAGTGCCCACCACACATAACTTCCCCGTATGCTTGATAAGCCCGTAGGAATAGTACCAACTCCCGGAGTAAATAACGTAGCTCTAAATTGTTACTGCTATTCCATGCTTCTTCACACCAGCTAATAATATCGTTGCCAGAGTTGAGTTTCGATACTGGTATAGGAGGAAGCCCTGCTGCTGTTGTTCGTTTATTGGCTTCCCCTAGCATGAAGCGCAGACACTCATGTACTCCTTCATGAGAAAGGTACTCTACAGTGAAATTACTTAATTGCGTAGTTGCAAACTCGTCTTGCGGGATAATATGTATGGCGGTAACATTACCTGTAGTGGGGTTTTCACTGACTGGCAAGGCATCTGCATATCCAATTAGACTGCCTAAAAGTAAGGTTTTCCCACTACTAAATTCTCCCATCACACCAATTTTGACAGGGGAAGTTGCCAGGTCTACAGTTTTCTGGGCAGCTGACCGCAGACGAAGGAGACAGTCATCAAGACTAGCTGGAACCCAATCTTCTTGTTTAGAAGGGTACTGGGGCACAGAATCTATCTTCCGGAGGATGAATTCCCCGTACTCCTTAAAACGTCCCAGTTTGTCTGGTTCCATAGAGTAGTTTCCGCCTAACATTAATTTCTGTGAGCTTTATAACATATAAAACGCGATCATCAGCCATTGTTGCAACCTGTTGATATCACATTTAGCATTTCTCTCATTTAATTTGCGATTTTGCTATAAGGCATTTTGAACGGTCAAGACAATTTTGAGAAATCGGCTTTTGTTGGCAAAAATAAAAAAGAATACATTTGTCAGAATCCAGGATTACCAATCATTTAAGTGGGGTTTTATACCACCAGTTGCGTGGTGACTGCTTAATATAGATGTGGAGATTAAACCATTTTATACACCTAATTTTAAGCAAGCTAGATTCGTCAGCCGGACTCTAATTCATGCTGAATTCTTCTTGATAAAAAATCAATATTTATTTGGTATTAAATTCTTGATTATTGTGAATTTCTCATAAAGATGTCAACGCTTCCCAGAGAATCGTATAGTTTTTGTGAAGCTAAGTCAGGTTTTTAAGCAATGCAATTACATAGCTAGGATGAATTTAAAGGTAGTTTTAAGAAGAAACAAAGTTAAACAACTTCCCTGACACATGAATAGTTTAAAATTCACCGAAAAGTGTTGAAGTTAATCTTAATGATAACTTTAGCATTTTTTCAATTTATTTACAGTAAAAGAGGAATTACCGTACATATAAAAATAAATAAAGTATTAAGATCAAAGCAGATTGGCATGAAGATTATATACATCTATTAACAAATCATATTTTCAGACTATTACCTTAATAATTTAGGCAGAGCAGGCAGGCAAAAGTGTTTTCTAAAAAGGTGCAGAGCTATATTAACCAAATCATGGTTGCCCCGTCAGAAATACAAGAGGATCAAAAAGTATTTTGCCAGCAGGCGGATACTGCTCCTCTAATGATTTGGATGTCTGGATGCAATGCACTTTACTGTTACTTCAATTCCAATTGGCTGGAATTTACTGGAACATATCTAACAATATGCCCGTCTATGTCTGCGCGAGAAGAGGAGATAAACAATATCTGGACTTGCAACGTCCATCCAGAAGATAGACAAAAATGTAAAAATATATACTTTAAAGCATTTGCAGTGCATAATTCGTTCCAGAGGCAATATCGCCTGCGTCGGGCTGATGGCAAATATCGCTGGATTCTAGATACAGCCGCGCCACGCTTTGCAGCAGATGGCAGCTTTGTTGGTTATATCGGTTATTGTGTAGATATAACAGAAGTGACGATAGTAGGAAGCCGACCTATCCTGGCAGAAAGCTGCTCGGCGTCTACAAACTTTTCTTGTTGTCTACGTAGATTCACAGAAGAAAAACAGGCAGCAGAATTCACAAAATTACTGGATCAACTAGAAGCTGAAACTGCAAAACGCCAAGCAGTTGAAGCACAGTTACGCCAAAAAACATCAGAATTTGCAGCGATTTTACAAGTCCTTTCTGATTTGTACTTTCGTCTAGATGCTGATGGAACTATCCTGGATTACAAGCAAGGATTGATGCAGAGTCTGTATATTTCAACAGGAGATTGTCAGGGCAAGAGTTTGCGAGAATGCCTGCCGACTGCTGTAGGCGATCGCTTCCACCAAGCAATAACTCAAGTACTGGAAACTCAATATGAAGTCAGTTTTGAATATACCTTACCGCTACCAGAAACAAACAACAATTTTGAAGCTAGGTTATTACCATTACCAGACCAGCAAATCATAGTTCTTGTCCGCGACACTAGCGACACAGTACAACCAGCATTGATAGAAAGCGATGCCAAGTTTCGCAGCATTGTGGAAAACGCGAATAACATTATTTTTGCGCTGACACTTGAAGGGATATTTTCTTACGTTTCTCCTAACTGGACTGAAATTTTTGGGCATGAGATTGCGGAGGTTGAAGGCAAATCTTTTATTCCCTTTATACATCCCGACGATGTGTCTATCTGTACCGATTATTTCCAAAGACTTTTGACAACAGGCGAAAAACAAAATGCAATCGAATATCGAGTAAAACACAAAAATGGTAGTTGGCGATGGCATACAAGCAACTCATCTGCTATTAGAGATGCTGATGGTAATGTTGTAAACTTCGTTGGTATTTGCTATGACACCACTGACCGCAAACAAGCAGAGTCAGCTCTAGCAGAGCGAGCGCGTTTAGCAAATTTTCGTGCCGATGTAGACGCGGCCCTTACCCAGAGTGACAGTTTAGATAACATGATGCGCCGTTGCACTGAGGCTTTAGTTGAACATCTTGATGTTGCCTTTGCTCGCATCTGGACGTTGAACAAACAAGACAATGTATTGGAGTTGCAAGTCAGTTCGGGAATGTACACCCACATTAATGGGCCTCATAAATGTGTGCCAGTCGGTCAATTCAAAATTGGTTTAATTGCCGAAGAGGGCAAACCCCACCTCACTAACTCTGTGCAGACAGATCCCCGCATGGGTAACAAAGAGTGGGCAAAGCGAGAAGGTATGGTCGCCTTCGCTGGCTATCCCCTGATTGTCGAAAATGAAACTGTAGGGGTGATAGCCATGTTTGCTCGCCAAACAGTGACAGAATCAACTTTCACAGCACTGGAATTTGCCGCCCAAGAGATTGCCATCGGTATCAAGCGCAAACAAACAGAAGTTGCACTCAGAGAAAGCGTCCAGCGGGAAACATTACTCAATCGTCTTTCTAGCCAAATTCGAGCTTCTTTGGATCTCAATTACATTGTGGAAACCGCAGTGCAGGAGATTCGCAACTTATTCCAGATCGATCGCTGCGCCTTCTTTTGGTATCGGCAAGACGCTGATGTACCCTACTGGGAGAGAGTATATGAGGCGAAAAGTTCCTTTTTACCCTGTCTGCTTCACCACCAAGAAGCAACTAATACAGAAATCGAACTAATCGCAGCCAAAACCTTAAATAGAGAAATCATCCGCATTAATGATGTTAAGACTGTGGGCGATTCCATAGCACAGCAGTTTTTACAGGATTTTGGCTTCACTGCCTTTATGTCGCTGCCCGTACACACTCAATCTGGCGAAATTGGTGCATTTAGCTGTGGTTATTGTAGTGGCTTCCGCCCTTGGCTGGATAACGAAGTAGAATTACTACAAGCAGTTACAGTTCAACTAGCGATCGCCATTGACCAAGCCAAACTCTACACTCAAAGTCGCATTGCTGCCCAAACTGCCCAAGACAAAGCCCAGCAACTAGAAGCAGCGTTGCTAGAACTTCAACAAACCCAAGCGCAACTGATTCAAACTGAGAAAATGTCCAGTTTAGGACAATTGGTTGCAGGTATTGCCCACGAAATCAATAATCCCGTCAATTTTATTTACGGCAATATTAGCCACGCCCGTCAATATACCAAGGATTTGCTGCACTTGGTAGAACTTTATCAACAGAGCTACTGCCCACCAACACCAGAAATTCACCAAGAAATCTCCACCATTGATTTAGACTTTCTCAAGCAAGATTTGCCCAAAATCCTGGATTCTATGAACATGGGAGCCGAACGCATTCGGCAGATTGTCCTATCTTTACGCAATTTTTCTCGCCTTGATGAAGACGGCACAAAGCGAGTGGATATTCATGAAGGTATTGATAGCACCTTGCTGCTGTTGCAAAATCGCCTGAAAGCCAAACCAGGACATCCCGAAATCCAAGTAATCCGAGACTACGGCAACCTACCACCAATAGTGTGTCACGCTGGACAGATGAATCAGGTGTTTATGAATTTGTTGACAAATGCGATCGATGTTTTAGAGGAGGGAGTAGCGACTGGGGATTGGGGAACTCTTGGTACTCTCTGGGGATTAGGGGCAATGGGGACTGGAAATGAAGGGGATGAGGGAGACAAGGGAAGAGTTTTCCCAGTGCCCAATGACGCCACTTTCTACCCTGGGGGAACGCTAAGAGCGAATAAAGCAGTTGCTTTTCCTGTCGGAGACGCTCTTGCTAGCTTGCTTCGACCTAGGAGTTGGGAAACCCGCTCAACACACTCCCTCCCTAACGCAGTGTCTCCCCAATGCCCCATACCCACAATTCGCATTCGCACCCTTATCGAAGAAGACCGTGTAATTATTAGCATTGCCGACAATGGTCCAGGCATGACTAAGGAAGTACGCAAACGCCTATTTGACCCGTTCTTCACGACAAAACCTGTAGGTAAAGGCACGGGTATGGGTTTATCAATTAGCTACCAAATTATTGTCAAAAAACACGGAGGACAAATCCAGTGTATTTCAGCGCCAGGAGAAGGTGCCGAGTTTATCATTGTGATTCCACTACAAGAGCAACCCTCAACGTAGATATCACACAACCTTAACCTAAGCTTAATTAAAAGTTAATCTATTGGTTGTTAACTAAGATTAATTCACTTTTTGCTGCAACATTTGAATTCCCCCCCAAAACCTAAATTTACAGGAGTTGGGGGGATTATTTCTCCTAACTATAGGGAATTAGGAGTAGGAATGTTGCAGTTCAATCGACTAAAAAACATTGTAATGGTAGTATTGTCTTTGCGTTGGTGTAGCCCAACCCAGCGAAAAGTCGAGCCAGGTTCTTGCTGTAAACAATTTTGGGCTTGCCGCAGGTATCTGTTAGCGGTCGCTAAGAACGGGCGTCTGCAGGAGCATCACTTTTCAAAACAAGTATTGCACCTGTGAAAAAAATCCCTCAGTACAAATAAAACAGAAGGCTGGGATGATACAACCCCAAAGTCAAAATAGTATCACCTACACACGCGTTATCCACCTAAGTCATGTAATTGACATAGATATTCCCCAATGGTCTGGCGATCCCAAAGTAGAATTTGAAACTGTGGCTGAACTGAATAATGATGGCTATTACCTACGACGTTTCTCCTTGGGAGAACATAGCGCTACCCACATCAACGCCCCTAACAGTTTTCATCGTTCTGCTGTGGGAATTGACCAATACCCAGCCCAGTCTTTGGTTGTACCTGCGGTGGTCATAAATGTTTGCCAAGCTACAGCGGTTAATCCGGATTATGCCCTGACTATTGCTGATGTTCTGGCTTGGGAAGAACAATACGGTAAAATTTCTGATGGTTGCGTAGTTATACTGAATACTGGTTGGCAAAAAAAGTGGTTTAATAAAAGTGCATTCCTAAATCATGATGCTCAAGGAATTGCCCACTTTCCTGGGTTTGGCAGCGATGCTACTCAATTCTTACTGGATGAACGGCAAATAGCTGGGGTAGGAATTGATACTCATGGCGTAGACCCAGGACAGGATAACAGTTTTGCGATTAACCGCTTAGTTTTAGAACAACCGCGCATTGTATTAGAGAATCTCACCAATTTGGATCAACTACCACCTAAAGGTACTACTCTAGCGATCGCACCTCTAAGATTACGTGGTGGTTCTGGTTCTCCTGTTGGAGTATTGGCGTTAGTCCCTTAATTTTTATATCGATATTTCTATCTCACACCAATTTCCTAAACTTGAGGATAACCTAGAAAGCAAGCAAACTTAGTACATAAGTTTCAGTAGATCATCAGCCGGAGATTTTCAAGATGACAACTCCGCTATCTTGCCGCAATTATATAGACGGTCAATGGTTGAGTGCTATAGGGGAAGCAACCCTAGAAAGTCGCAACCCTGCTGACAAAACCGAAGTGGTGGCCACATTTCCCCGTTCTCAAGTTAAAGATGTAGATACAGCAGTAGCCGCAGCCCGTAAAGCCTACCACAGTTGGCGCAAAGTCCCGGCCCCAGCGAGGGCAGAATACATTTTTCGCGTTGGGGAAATATTACTCGAACATAAAGAAGAACTTGCCCAGCTAATCAGTCGGGAAATGGGTAAACCCTTGACGGAAGCTAGGGGAGATGTCCAAGAAGGTATTGACTGCGCCTTTTACAGTGCTGGCGAAGGACGGCGACTATTTGGGCAAACCACACCCTCGGAAATGTCCAATAAATTCGCCATGACTGTACGGATGCCCATTGGAGTCTGTGCCTTAATTACTCCCTGGAATTTCCCGGTGGCAATTCCTTGCTGGAAAGCTATGCCAGCTTTGGTGTGTGGCAATACAGTTATTCTCAAACCTGCCGAAGATACTTCCGCCTGTGCAACTAAATTGATTGAAATTTTTCAACAAGCAGGTTTACCACCAGGAGTAATTAACTTGGTGCATGGTGTGGGAGAAGAGGTAGGGAAAGCTTTAGTTGAGCATCCCAATGTAGATTTGGTATCGTTTACCGGTTCCTCAGAAACGGGTGCTTTTGTCGGCGCTACTTGCGGACGTACTCACAAGCGTGTCTGTTTGGAAATGGGTGGTAAAAATGCTCAAGTTGTGATGGAAGATGCGGATTTAGAACTTGCTCTCGATGGTGCAGTGTGGGGAGCATTTGGGACAACTGGGCAACGGTGTACGGCTACTAGTCGGCTGATTTTGCATCGTGATATCAAGGAAAAATTTACCACCATGCTTTATGAGCGTACCAGTAAGTTGCGCTTGGGTGCTGGCACTGACTCTGATACAGATATTGGCCCGATAATCAATGAAAAGCAACTCAAACAGGTGAGGAAGTATTTGGATATCGCCCGTGAAGAAGGAGCAAAGGTTTTAATTGGTGGAGAAATCGCTAGTGAAGGCTCATTGAAAAACGGTTACTTCTTTCAACCAACTATTTTGGATGATGTAACTCCTGATATGCGCGTCGCCCGTGAAGAGATATTTGGGCCAGTGGTGGCATTAATTGAGGTTAGTTCCTTTGAGGATGCGATCGCAATTCTCAACGATAGCAATTATGGTCTTTCTTCTTCAGTTTACACCCGCGATATCAATCGGGCTTTTACTGCCATGCGGGACATTGAAGCAGGTATCACCTATATTAACGGCCCGACTATTGGCGCAGAGGTACACTTGCCGTTTGGTGGTGTGAAACAAACTGGTAACGGACACCGCGAAGCTGGAACTACTGCTTTGGATGTTTTCACAGAATGGAAAAGTGTCTATGTTGACTTCTCTGGAAGTTTGCAACGCGCTCAGATAGATAATCGCAGTTAATTATTTGCAAATACTCTTGGGTTAAGGCTTGATTATCCCTAACCCTCCTTAAATTTGAATCCGCTTTGCTGCTTTAAACCGTTGCAAACTCAGTGTATTTCCTCACTTCTGGAGGCTGAAAAGCCAAGACAATATCACTTGCAGGAACATCTAAACGCATTAACTCAGTTGCAATTCCTTCTTCAGTCAAATCTTCTTCAATGTAAATTTTTTCATTTTTGATGCGAATATAGACAGAAATTCCTTTAACTCTTTTCCCTTGCTTCCAACCAATATTGAACCACAAATATTGATTTCTATCATCATCAAACATTAACACTTCATCTACATCAACATCAGTAACTTGTGAAGATATTCTTTGATACTCTGTTAATATGTGCTTGATCGTATTTTGATATTGATTTAACTTATCCATTTCACAATCTCCTGTTTATTCATATCAACAACTAATAGTGAAACTTGATATTTTGCCAAAATTAATTTAATTGCAACTTTTTGAAAGAAATCCTCATAAATTATTTCACCTATTGCTAAATATAATTGCTTTTCAGAATATTCAAGAGAAAGTAGAGCTTTATAAATGAGATACTGACCTAATGCAGTTTCAAAATCACGCATAGGAGAGCGACTCAGAAAACTTTTAATTTCAATAACAATTTGTTGTCCTTCTCTACTCGCGGCAATGGTTTTTTCACCAGCAAGATCGGCAAACAGTTTAACTTCTTCATATTTAATCGGATAAGGATCGGCTGTAATTATCCAACCATCCTGAATTAAGGCATTTTTAACCGCATCATGGTATACATCTTTTGCCGGCATTTTCTCCCTGATATGTAGACAAAGTAGCTATTGGGGCTAGTTAATATAATTGTACTAAAGGCGGTTATGTTTGTGATAATTCATTCTTTGGAAGTCGTTTAGCTGGTTCTGGTGGTAAACCCAGCTTGATACGAAAATCTTTATCGAAATCAACTGGCGTGCAGTTTCTAACCGCTCATTTCGCTTGTGGGTAGACATCGCTTGCAGAAGTTTGGCATAATCTAGAAGATATTCAGTCGGTAGCTTGAAATACCTATGACTAGCAAGGAAGAATTAAGAAGTGTTGCCTCAGAAATTCCATTATTTAATAATATTGAGCAAAAAGAAACATTTTTGTTTGTGATAGGGGCGTTATTTTCAAGAGTTATTAGTTTGAAAAAAGCCGCAGAAATCATGGAAATAAAACCTGATGTATTTATTGAACTATTAGATTTGATGGGGCTGGAATTTTCCTACTTGACTGAACAAGATATCGCTATAGAAAAGGATTGGTAGGGTGTGTGAAGGTTGTTTTTAACTCTTCTCCATTAATCTTTTTATCGCGTCTGGAATTTCTCGATATTTTTCTAGATTCTGACGATAACTTTTTGCCAAATTTTGTTGCAGAAGAAATCAGTGCTAAATCTGATGCAGCTAGTCAGCAGGTAAAAGCTTTAATTGATGCCGACAAAATATTAGTTAAAGAAATTCAATTATTTTCCTTAGCCAATCGCCTAAATATGCGACTAGGGAGAGGAGAATCAGAGGCCATTGCTTTAGGCACTGAATTACAAACAGATTACATAATTTTAGATGACTTCGCAGCCAGAAAAGAAGCAACTCGACTGGGATTAAATGTTAAGGGAACCTTAGCAGTCATCAAGAAACTTCAGGTAGATGGCAAAATCACCATTAGTAGCACAGACCAATTGTATCAAGACATCCTGGCAATGAATTTCAGAGTCAAGCGATCGCTGTTCAATGCCATTTTTGAAGATTAGATGTTCCAATAAATCGCTTGCAGAAGTTTAGTATAATACTGAGAAATATATTTATGGTCAGTTAATCTAAAAATCTTATGGCGGATTGACTGATAACTGATAACTAAATCACTTAGCTGCTTCTGGTGGTAAACCTAGCTTTGCACCAAAATCCTTGTCATATTTAGCTTTATCCCAATTTTTCGCAGATTTAATTTGTTCAATAGTCAGGTTTTTGACATCATAGAAGACAGTACGGTTGAGGTCGGCATCACTGATATCAATACCACTGAGGTTGGCACGGCTCAAATTGGCATCGCTGAGGTCAGCACGGCTCAAATTGGCATCAGTGAGGTTGGCATCACCGAAGTAAGCATACTTGAGATTGACACCTTTGAGCTGAGCATTGCTGAGGTCGGCATCGCCGAGGTAGGCAGCACTGAGGTCAGCAAGGCTGAATTTGGTATTGACGAGGTTTGCACGGCTGAAGTAAGCATTGTTAAATTTGGCATCGCTAAGGTTAGCACCACTGAGGTTGGCACGGTTAAATTTGGCTTTACTGAAGTAAGCACTACTTAGATTGGCATGGCTGAGGTCAGCTTCACTGAGGTCGGTATTGCTAAAGTCTTTACCAGCTAGGCTCTCACCAAGTTTTACCAGCTTTTCAAGCGCTTGAATTCTTGCCTGACTGTACTCAACTCCCTTTACAGCTTCGACAGTTTGCCAAGATTCCTTGATCCGGCTCTGTGTTTCAACCACAATGCCCAAATATACTGATAAACCTAAGGGAAAAATTAAGAAAAAACCAATCAAAAAACGCTGGTTCGATCTTTGTCTGGCACTTGCTTGAATAAACTCCATAGCCAGGTTAGATAATGTCAAATTTTCAGTTCGTTCCTTCTGAAAAATTTTGGCATCTGTTAAAAGTTTCCCCTGAAGCAGATAGTCTTTGCCTTTGCCGCTATCTTGCCATTCCATAGCCGCCACTTCAATTTTCCGTTTTTGTCGCAGTACATCCCGACTTTCTTCAATCCACTTGCGTAATAATGACCAATACCGAATCAATGCTTCATGAGCTACATCTATTACAGCTACTTTACCAAAACTTGACCCCTTCTCAATTAAGGTACTGGTGACAACTAACTTCTCATCAGCTAACCGCTGAATTACCTGATTAATTAAAACTTCTGAATACTGCGGACTAACTAAATCCCGTTGCAAAACTTGTCTGCGGGTATCTTCTGTTCCTTCTGCTAACTGGGTCAGTTCCAAAAAAATTCGCTTGGTTGCCTGCTGTTCTTCTGGTGACAATGACTCATAAACTTCTGTAGCGCGTATTTGCAAGGTTCCCCTGACTCCACCCAGTTTGGTATAGGTGCTAAGAGTTAACCGTTCCTCAGTCCTTTGCTTCCACAGTTCTGTTAGCGTATACTGCAACAACGGTAAACTTCCTGGTGAGCCTTCTACATCTGCAATCATCTGGGAAACTAATTCAGATTCTACTTCTAAGTTCACTTGTTGGGCAGGTTTGTTAATTGCTGTTTCTAATTCCTGCCTATTCATCGGTGTTACTGTTATTAAATGCTCTTGAATCTTCTTGGCAAGTCCGCTATATTCTTGTTCCAGGCATTTACTAAAAAAATCGGCTCGCATAGTAATTACTAGGAAGATTTTGTTATCATTGCGCTGCAAAGCACCTAGCAAACATTCAAAAAACTTTTGTCGTTCTATAATGTCTTGGCATTGAGTAAAAGCTTCCTCAAACTGGTCTGCTACTAGGACTATGCGCTGAGTTTGACTAGCAGTAATCAACTGTCCTAAACCAACTGCACCTCTAGCTATTAATTCTTCTGCTTTCGCCAATTGAAATGCACGTTCAATATCTGATAATTCTGATTCTAAAAATGCCAGTGCTAAATTTTGTAAGGGGTTAATCCCTGGTCGAAATATTTTCAACTGCCAAGTATCGCTACCTGATAACCTACGTCCTAACTGTAATTGATAAAGTAAACCCGCTCTAACAACACTAGATTTACCACTTCCTGATGCTCCCAACACAGCGAGGAAGTTACCCGATCGCACTTTTTCTAATAATTCGTCGGTTAACGCTGTTCTGCCATAAAATAAGTTTGCATCTGCTTCTGTGCAATCAAAATAAGACAACCCTTTGTAAGGACAAATAGCTGATATCTGTACTGTGGGGTTAACAGGAGAGGAATTCCATTTGCGGGTGAGATTAATTGCTTCACCAGAGTTAGCAAAAATGGGACGCTGGGGGAAGGGGTGATGTTCTTGATTGAGCAAGTCTACTAAAGTGTAGTTACTCACCCAACGGTCTTGTTTTGGTTCCAAACCTTTTAGCAGTGCGGCAGTGAGAACGCTGTGTTGGCTGTTAATATCTTCAAAAGCTACTTCAAAATCACGAGAAGCCGCAATAAAACACCTGTCTCTGCCTTTACCGCGATCGCCTGGATCTGCCTCTGCAAAATTTAGCACTTCCCCGCTATAGCAGCAATCCAAAATCACAATTTGTTGTCTAACCTCACTTTCTTGCAGCAGTCGCCGCAGCCATTGTAGAGATAATCCCCAATTACCTGCATCAGGGTTGACTTCACTCGTCGCTAAAAAGCCTTCCTGAATTCCTAAGTTTTTCCGCAATCCATGACCAGAAAAATACAGTAGTGCTGTGTCTGGCGGCTTTCCATCTGGCTTAAATAATTGGACGATCGCTTTTTCTAACTGAGTTAAACTAACTTTAGTTTGCTTGCCAATGCGAATCGTCTCATTTTCCTTGTCTTTGACTGCTGGTAGCCGCGTTACCCGAAATTCACCATATTGTTGTAAGATTTGAGCGATCGCTTCACCATCGGCAGCTGGTGCGTTGAGACATTTTAAGCGGTCATACGTATTAATTCCCACCACCAAAGCGTCTCGACTCATCTTAGTAAGCTTTATGATAGTTTAGTCGCATTATTTCCAGCTTCTACAAGAAATTTACCGCATTTTCCGTAAAAATGTATAGAGTTAAACGGGCGGTTAGAAACCGCGCGCCAGATGCTTCAAGTCGGCAAAGCCGCCCAACGCACTGGCTTGTCTACACAGGCAAAACCCACGGAGGTGGGTTTCAAAACCTTGATTTTTCTTTAGTCTGCGGAGGCGGCCTACCCTTCGGGAACGCCAAGGGCGAATGTTTGTGTAGCCGCGAATTCTATTCGCCCTGGCTTCCTTTGTCTAAACGCGAATTCTAACCGCCCATTTCGCGTTAAATTGACTACACGCAATTCTTTTAGGCGAGATTTATCCCATGACTCAACTCACACCTATTCAGTTAGAAGATGGCACTATTATTTACATTGAAGCTACAGATAATGTAGATGCTCCACCAGTGATTACCGAAGTTTCTCCAGAGGGAGAAGAAGCACTAATTGATAAGGGATGGGATGCTGATGCTGCACAAAAGCAAATAGTCCAAAATTTCCAAGCAATTGAAGGTACAATTCGGGCTTACACTGTTTATTCACTTAATGCTTTTAAGAAAATCCCTGTTGCTAATATTGATAAAGTCACTCTAGAATTTGGGATCAAAGTTGGCGGTGAAGCAGGTATACCTTACGTAACTAAAGGCACGGCTGAAAGTAATCTTAAGGTAACGGTAGAGTGTTCATTTCCTGACCAACCGGAAAAGAAAACTCAGCAATCATGAGTCAGAATATTGGCGCTGCTAAAATTTCGATTATTATTCCGGCTATTAATGAAGCAGGAAATATTAAAGAAGCAATTGCGACAACTCAACAGAGCATAAATATAGAAGTCATATTAGTAGATGCTGGCTCAAAGGATGGCACAGTAGAAATTGCTCAATCATTAGGTGTCAAAGTTATCTCATCATCTCTCGGTCGTGCTGTGCAAATGAACGTCGGTGCTTTAGCGGCTAGCGGTGAGATTCTGTTATTTCTCCATGCAGATACCCGTTTGCCAACCGGGTTTGATGAGATGATTCGCACAGCACTACAACAGCCTGGAACTGTGGCTGGTGCTTTTAAGTTGCGGATTGATGCGTCACTTTTAAGTTTACGATGGGTGGAGTGGGGAGTAAATTTGCGATCGCATTTCTACCAAATGCCTTATGGCGACCAAGCAATTTTTTTAACGAAGGAAGTATTTCAGCAAATTGGTGGTTTTCCCGAATTGCCTATCATGGAAGACTTTGAACTCATGCGTCGTTTAAAAAGCATCGGTCGCGTTGTAATTATTCCCACGCCAGTTGTCACCTCAGCGCGTAGATGGTTGCAAAAGGGAGTGTTTAAAACTACGCTACTTAATCAAATAGTAATTATTGCTTATTTGCTCGGCGTTTCACCTGAGCGAATTCGTCGCTGGTATCGCTAAGAAAAATTGAAGAGAATTTAAGCTGTTTCTCATGTGGGTAGTATATCTTAGGGGCATTGGATTTGAGATGTAAGTTTTAAATTTGAGCCTCAGAAGGTCAACATTGAGCCTCAAAAGGTCAACATTGAGCCTCGGAAGGTGAAACTTATAAAAATGAAGAAGCATTTATTAAATTCCAAACTCAAACTCCTACTGCTAAGTTGCCTAATTGTTACTCTCATAATTGCCGCCAAACAGTTAAACATTCAGGGACTTTTACAAACCTCAGTCATTTGGGTTGAGAGTCTTGGCGTCTTAGGGCCTATTGCCTACATAGTCATTTACAACTTGGCAACATTACTGTTTATACCTGGTTCTCTTCTAACGCTCAAAGGTGGCTGTCTGTTTGGAGTATTTTGGGGTTCAATATATGTGCTAATTGCTGCAACCGTCGGCTCAACCTTGGCTTTTCTTATTGGACGTTACCTCTCACGGGATTGGGTTTCTCGACAAATGGACAAACATCCTAAATTTAAAGCGATTGATTTAGCAGTTGCCAAAGAGGGATGGAAAATTGTCTTGCTAACTCGTCTTTCTCCCGTCTTTCCCTTCAATTTATTAAATTATGCTTTTGGAGTGACACAGGTTTCTCTCAAAGACTATATATTAGGTTCCTTTGGCATTATTCCCGGTACTGTGATGTACGTTTATATCGGTTCTTTAGCTGGTAATATTGCCATGATTAACACGTCTCATCAACCAATTACTCCAGAAACTCAAGTCTGGCAATGGATAATGCGAGTGGTTGGATTGATTGCTACCGTTGCTGTGACTGTATATATCACAAAAGTTGCTCAGAAAGCATTAGCTCAAAGTGTGGCAATAGAAGAAATAACAATCCATGACAAAACTAACAATCATTCAGATATTTAAAGCCTCTCTGCGAGACGCTACGCGAACGACTCCGCTCGGCTTTAACACTGAGCGAACTTGTACCGAGCGTTCGCGTAGCGTCTCGCAGAGAAGCCAAGGTAGCCGAAGTGTTAAAAGTAATGATGCCAGAAAGTTGCAGAAGTTTTTTAGCTTAAGTGTATTAATATTACTGATATTGGCGATGTCTACGACGGGCTACGCCTACGCTTTTTCATTAAATACAGACCCGGCTTTGGCACAAGAATCTGCAAATCTGAATTCTTTCAATCCCCAAGCAATTTTACGAGACGCCTTGCAGTGGATTGATAGCCTGGGTGCAATGGGAACCATCGCTTTTATTGCACTTTACATTATTGCCACCATCGCTTTCTTCCCAGGTTCTATTCTTACCTTAGGTGCTGGCGTTATCTTTGGCGTAATTTGGGGTTCTTTGTACGTGTTCGTTGGTGCAACCCTTGGCGCTACAGCTGCTTTCCTTGTGGGACGTTATTTAGCAAGGGGCTGGGTTGCTCAAAAAATTGCAGATAATAAAAAATTTGCCGCCATTGACCAAGCCGTTGGCAGAGAAGGATTAAAAATCGTCCTGCTAACGCGACTGTCGCCGATATTTCCTTTCAATTTATTAAACTATGCTTTCGGCATCACCGGAGTTTCGCTCAAAGATTACTTTATCGGCTCCGTGGGCATGATTCCTGGAACCATTATGTACGTTTATATAGGTTCCCTTGCAAGTAATCTTGCCATGATTGGTACTGAAGCTCAACCTACTAACCCAACTTTACAATGGGCAATTCGGATTTTGGGTTTGATTGCGACAGTAGCCGTTACAGTTTATATAACCCGGATTGCACGTAAAGCTTTAGAAGAGGAATTGTAGGTACTCGACTGTGGGCTATTCAACAGCAAATTGCTGTAGATTATCGATTGCTGAAACGTTTATACAGGAAAGCTTCAATCGTATCTGTCAATTCCCAAACGGACAAAACAATTCAAAGACTGTATTCCTTATTAAACAAGCATAAAAAATAAAAGACTGAGCCGCCTAAATTTATCGGGATTCTTAATTTTGAATACCGCAAAGGCAGTTGACTTTAGTATTTTCAATTCTTAAAAGAGGTTTCGCCAATGACCAATTCAGATTTAGAGAGAGTTACAGTTCGTCCAATGGATGAATATAACCAAAAGTTGGTGTCTTCCGTCCATCCGCCAAATTGGGTTAATCCTCAACCCGCCGATGTTTACGACTTGGTAGTAATTGGTGCTGGTACGGCGGGATTAGTGGTGGCGGCGGGCGCAGCGGGTCTGGATTTGGGTTTAAAAGTAGCGTTGATTGAAAAGCATCTCATGGGTGGAGATTGCTTAAATGTTGGTTGCGTACCATCTAAAACTATTATTCGGTCTGCTCGCGTAGTTGGCGAAATCTGGGATGCTAAAGACTTAGGAGTTAATATTCCCCAACATAATATTGATGTTGATTTTCCCAAAGTTATGGCCAGGATGCGGAAGATAAGAGCTGATATCAGCCATAATGACTCAGCTGAACGCTTCTCTTCATTGGGTGTCGATGTCTTTTTGGGTAGCGGTCGATTTGCGAGTAAAAATACCGTGGAAGTTGGCGGCAAAACCC
Organism: Nostoc sp. ChiQUE02; assembly: GCF_034531305.2. Classification (NCBI taxonomy): domain Bacteria; kingdom Bacillati; phylum Cyanobacteriota; class Cyanophyceae; order Nostocales; family Nostocaceae; genus Nostoc; species Nostoc sp. ChiQUE02. Next base: position 12,137 of record NZ_JAVRBN020000040.1, on the reverse strand, counting down.
TGCGGTTTAAAAAAGCTGTAATTGCTACTGGCGCAAGAGCCGCACAACTGTCGATTCCGGGAATTGAAAAGGCGGGTTATCTAACCAATGAGACAGTTTTTTCCCTAATTCAACGACCGGAACGTTTGGCGGTGATTGGCGGCGGCCCCATTGGTTGCGAATTAACACAGGCTTTCCGGCGTTTAGGTTCTGAGGTGGTACTTTTCCATAGCGGTTCTCATCTTTTGAATAAAGAAGATGCCCAAGCCGCTAAAATTCTCCAAAAGGTTTTGATTAACGAAGGAATTCGCGTGGTACTCGATTCCAAATTGGAAGAAGTGGTAACAGTTACTGAGGGGAAACGGCTTTACTTTTCCTCTAATGGTCATCGAGATTCGGTGACAGTAGATGAAATTTTAGTTGGTGCAGGGCGATCGCCAAATGTCGAAAATCTAAATTTAGAAGCTGTGGGTGTAGAATATGACAAGCACAAAGGCGTGAAGGTAAATGATTACCTGCAAACGACCAATCCCAAAATTTATGCAGCTGGCGATATCTGCATGAACTGGAAGTTTACCCATGCTGCTGATGCAGCTGCGCGAATTGTGATTAAAAATACGCTGTTTTCTCCCTTTGGCTTGGGACGCACCAAACTCAGTAGTTTGGTGATGCCTTGGGTAACTTATACTGACCCAGAAATTGCCCACGTAGGGTTGTACGAACACGAGGCGCAGAAATTGGGTATTGAGGTGACGACCATCAACATACCTTTTAATAGTGTAGACCGAGCGATCGCAGATGGTGAAGAGTTAGGATTTCTCAAAATCCATCATAAAAAGGGGTCTGATGAAATTATCGGTGCAACTATTGTCGCCAGTCACGCGGGTGAGATGATATCAGAAGTGACTACAGCAATGGTGAATAAGATCGGTTTGAGTAAGTTAAGCAGTGTGATTCATCCTTATCCCACTCAAGCCGAAGCTATTAAAAAAGCAGCTGATGCTTATCGTCGAACACTACTGACATCAAATACCAAAAAATTGTTGGGATTTCTGACAAAATTATCTTGACCAAAATCAGTGAACAGTCAGATAACTGTTCACTGATAATTAATACAGCAGTTTTTAAGTAGATGAGGCATAAAGTACAGGACTCAAAATCAGACATAAAGAGTTTACTTCCTGTCTCCTGCCTCACTTCTCCTGTCGGAGACGCTCTTGCTAGCTTGCTTCCACGTTCGCGTAGCGTGCCGTAGGCAAGTGGTACGACTACGCTCAGTGACCACCTGCCTCCTTCAAGTCATCTCTAAACAGGTCGGAAACGATTAATCGCACCTCCGGTCAAGTTTGCGTAGTACAGATTACCATCCGGCCCAGTGGTAATTTGTGCAGTTACCCCTAGATTAGGCGTATCTGCTGGAGAAGCAAACCGCTTAACTGAGACAAGTTTGCCCTGACTATCGAATTTCAAAGCATCGATAGTTCCTTGGCTGAAATCACCAACGAATAGAGCACCTTGATAGATTGAGGGGAAAGTATTACCTGTATAAAAGTCGCCCAAGACGATCGAATTGGAACTAAAATGCTTGTAGGTGTAAACTGGTGCTGTGACAGTTTCGCCACTACTATAAAAGTCTTGCGCTGCATCTAGGGTAGAATATTTTGGTTGTTGCAGGCTGACAATTTTGTTATTTGCATCAAGACCACCTTCATAGAATGGCCAGCCAAAGTTAGCTCCTGGTGTTCCGACATTCACCTCTTCGTAAGAATTTAAGCCAACATCACCAATTACGGGCCTATTGGTATTTTTATCAATTGTGAAACGGAAGGGGTTACGCAGACCTAAGTTATAGACCTTGGAACGATTGCTATTAGGGTCACCGTTGTAGAAAGGATTACTTGATAAGCCTTGACCAGTAATCGGGTCAATCCGCAGGATCTTACCGGATAGATTATCCTCATCCTGGACGCGAATTGCTCGGGGGTCTATTCCATTGTAGGAAGTGCCATCTCCTAAGCTAACAAACAGAGAACCATCAGTACCAAAGCGCACAGAACCAACTGAGTGAGATTCACTATCATTGGCTATAAAATCCTGGACATTTTGGACTTTATCGAGATTATTGAGATAATCTTGCAAGCTGGTAAACGGCTTACCAGTATCTTTGTTGAGAATTCCTGATGGTGCATAGTTAAGTGAGACATTTGTGCTATTGCCATCTGGGTGGCTGATATACTGCCAACTGGCATTTTTGCCTAGCAACACAACTTCGCTGCCAGCGATCGCAGTAGTGTAATTAGTGGTGGGGTCAGCTGTCACCCGAATTAGCTGTGCAGTACGATTCCCATTCTGATCGGGATTGTCTAATGTGCTATTGGGATTGTTCTTAGGATTGTTTGGATTAGTTTCTGGTGGATCGAAGGTATATAACAGGTAAACGTAGTTTTTGGGGTTTGTAGCCTTGCCAAAATCTGGATGTACGGCAATGCCTAACAGACCGCGATCGCGAGTATTATTTACCTTTCCAGAAATATCGATAAATGGTGTTGATAATAAGGTGCCGTTTTTCAAGACTCGCACTACCCCATTTTTCTGGGCAACGAACAAGCTCTTACCGTCAGGTGTCCAGTCAAAAGCCGTGGGCTGATTCAAACCAGAAGCTACTGTATCTAAAGCAAAGTTACCAGAGTCATTATCGAGAATACTGATAGTTGTCTGTTGAGTAGTTAGTTGCACTCCAACTGCGTTACTGAACTTCAAAGTAAATTCTTCATTTGATTCCCCAACATTGTCATTAATAATGGGGATAACAATGGTCTTGCTGGCTTGTCCTGCTGCAAAGGCTAAGGTTCCAGATACAGCTTGGTAGTCAGATCCCGCTTTCGCAGTCCCATCCCCGGTTATGTAATCCAGACTAGCAGCCCCCACAGTGTTACCTCGTGTAACTGTCACCGTAGCAGTAGTGTTACCCTCATTAACTACTGGCGCAGTAAAGTCGAGACCAGAGCTATCATTATCTTGAATCGTAATTCCGAGAGTTCTTTGGAGTCCTAGTGTTGCTCCCTCTGCCTGATCGATGACAACATTAAAGATTTCATTTCCTTCTACTAAGGAATCGTTATTGATCGGAATGGATATCTGTCTGCTGCTTTCTCCCGGTGCAAAAATCAGTGTTCCAGCGGTTTCAACGCCTTCACTCCCGTAGTCAACTCCTGCTGTGGCAGTATTAGATAGGGTTGCATATTTAATTGAGGAAGTACTACTTAAATTACCGCTTCTAAGTAAAGTTACGGTTGTACTACCAACACCTTCGTTCACAGTGGTGGAAGATGATCCTAAGGTGATGCTGGTCTGAATTTCTGGTGAATACAGTTGAGATTGGGGAATGATTTCCTTGGTCTGAGAGGAACTTGACCAAGAGAGTTGAGAAACGGCATCGTATTGATTTTCGTAATATTCGAGTTTAATATTGTACTTCTGACCTGCAACCAGTGCGATCGCGCCGCTGTATTCTGTGGCAGATTGATTGACAAACTTATCGATAAGTAGTTTATCGTTGACCCACAGTCGCACACCATCATCACTAGTGGTGTAGAACTTGTAAGTTTCGTTGTACTTGGCTTCTACCTGACCTGTCCAACGCGCTGAGAAGGTATCTGCACCAATGAACGGCTCTGGAGAACCAGAACCCCAGTTAAAGTTCACCGTCTTATCTGTGCGAGTTTGCTTCAGGGTGGTGAAGTCGATGTTGTCGTAGTATTCTGCTTTGAGTCCGTTGCCATTAGCAGATATGCTGACATTACTATAGAGTTGGGATTGAGGAATGATTTCCTTGGTCTGAGAAGCACTTGACCAAGCCAGTTGGGAAACGGCATCGTATTGATTTTCGAAATATTCGACTTTAATGTTGTATTTCTGACCTGCAACCAATGCGATCGCGCCGCTATATTCTGTTGCAGATTGAAGGACAAACTTATCGATGAGTAGTTGATCGTTGACCCACAGTCGCACACCATCATCACTAGTGGTGTAGAACTTGTAAGTTTCGCTGTACTCGGCTTGTACCTGACCTGTCCAACGCACTGAGAAAGTATCTGCACCAATTAACGGATCTGGAGAACCAGAACCCCAGTTAAAGTTCACCGTCGCATCTGTGCGAGTTTGCTTCAGGTTGATGAAGTCGATGTTGTCGTAGTATTCTCCTTTGAGTCCGTTGCCATTACCAACTACAGCAGGTACGTTGACATTACTATAGAGTTGGGACTGAGGAATGATTTCCTTGGTCTGAGAAGCACTTGACCAAGCCAGTTGGGAAACGGCATCGTATTGATTTTCGTAATATTCGAGTTTAATATTGTACTTCTGACCTGCAACCAGTGTGATTGCGCCGCTATATTCTGTGGCAGATTGAAGGACAAACTTATCGATGAGTAGTTGATCGTTGACCCACAGTCGCACACCATCATCACTAGTGGTGTAGAACTTGTAAATTTCACTGTACTTGGCTTCTACCTGACCTGTCCAACGCGCTGAGAAAGTATCTGCACCAATTAACGGATCTGGAGAACCAGAACCCCAGTTAAAGTTCACCGTCGCATCTGTGCGAGTTCGCTTCAGGTTGGTGAAGTCGATGTTGTCGTAGTACTCTGCTTTGAGTCCATCTCCCTGAGAGAGCACGCTGCTGCTAGCCAGAGTGGAAATATTGGATTGTTGTAAAGGTGATGGAGCACCAATTACTGGACTTGCATCTGTTGACAACTGTTGATTAAGACCTTGATTTTGTTCATTCATTGAGATATATGCCTCACAATTGTGCTAAAACTAATGCCATAATCAATGCTTTGGGATTAGTTTTATGTTTAATATTTTCAACAAAAAATGCGTAATATTCATAGCGTAAATATATTAATAAGCAAATCACTGTTTGCCTATTGATATATTAATTACTACCAATACTATTCACTCAATTCCTGATACAAATTAGTTCTGATCTGTTTGCTCCTTTGCCCATCTGCTCTACTACTTTGCTGTCTATTTGTATCAAGATTAAAATAGAATGATGCGATGATATACCTTCCTAAATTTACTCTGAAAGCATATCTATAGAAAAATGTGTATGACAGTAAGAAATACTAGAGATTACTTTAAGGGCATATTAGTCCTTATTAATCTTTGCTTCCTTTCGACAAAATTCTAAGTTGTTGATCTATGTCAATTCAGTTTGGTGAATTTCAGAAAAAATTATAAATCACCATTTTTGAGAGCTTCTAATCTCGCTGATGTGCAGGTGCATGAACTTGAGATGAAGCAACGCCAATCGGGGTAAGCACATACTTAAGTAGTCAAAGGTTATAATTTCACATAATTATCCTACGTATTGCTTTGAGATTAATCAACTACACATTTGACAATAGATCACGGTGTTATGTCTATCTTTTTTGGAGAACTTTGTTTAAATATTCACATTGATATATTTTTTTTAAAGTAATATCAAAGTTTTGATGATTTTTAAATAAAAATTGCCAAAATACTGGATAATCTCATATTATTTATCGCATAGTTATTAATTAAATAAAAATTAGATAAAGAAAGTTTTTAATATTTAAAGATTTGAAAAAGTATTATTTATCTCTGCTTGATGTTGGTTGTCAATTCATATCTTTGTTACAAGAAGCAGCAAAGATATAGTACTAACCTAAAGTCAGTAAATCGAAAAGTTTTGCAAAAGCCTCACCAGTTATGCATTTAAGCTAGGGAACACAATCCGCTAGAATTCTTTGATCGCTCATACTTTTTGAGTAACTCTGTTGTAAGGTAGACTATCCAGCGAATCGCTACGCGACAGTTTCTGTTTTCTACAATAGGCAGCGCTAACGAGACGCTCCGCGATCGCTAAACGCAAAGAATTTTCGACGTCCAAAACCCTACTCTTTCGTTCATTTACAAAAGTTTTCAATTTACTCCAAGTCAGAAAAATTACAAGTTTGCCGTTGCACATTCCCACTTTCCCCTAGACTAGGGGCAGCAACCTTGTTCAAACTGGCTGAGGAAAGTGGATTTTGACTGAGACAAACAATTTAAACTCTACCATCCAGAATGTCTCACGCAGGGAATTGCGAGATTTAGTGCGGACTCAGCTGCAAATGCTCCTAGAAGCAGGAGACTTGCAGGGAGCAAAAGCTATTCTCGTACCTGTGCAGCCTGCGGATATTGCCGAGGCGATTGAGGGTTTACCAGAAGCAATGCACGCTTTGGCTTTTCGCTTACTTTCTAAGGATGAAGCGATCGAGGTTTATGAATATCTCGACTACAGTGTTCAAGAACGGTTAATCGAGGAACTTAAAAGCCAAGAAGTCCGCGATATTGTCGATCAAATGTCGTCGGATGACCGAGCTAGGTTATTTGACGAATTACCAGCAAAAGTCGTCAATCGCCTCCTAGAACAACTGAGTCCAGCAGAACGCCAAGCCACAGCCCAACTATTGGGTTATGAAGCTGATACTGCTGGGCGAATCATGACACTAGAGTTAATTTCACTGAAAGAAAACTTTACAGTATCTCAAGCTCTAGAGCGAATTCGCAACTTAGCTAATGCCAGTGAGATGATTTATTATCTTTATGTCATGGATGCGGAAAGGCGCTTAACGGGAATTGTATCGTTACGGGAGTTGGTAACATCTCAGCCTGAGCAAATTATTGACGAAATTATGACCCGTGATGTGGTCTATGTCCACACTGATACAGACCAGGAAGAAGTTGCCAGATTAATTCAAAGATATGACTTTCTGGCTGTGCCTGTAGTTGATCGAGAACAGCGTCTAGTAGGTATTGTCACAGTAGATGATGTGATTGATATTCTGCAACAAGAAACCACCGAGGATATCTATGCCTTAGGTGGTGGTGTGCAGTCGGGGGGCGACAACTATTTTCAGATGAATCTACTGGAAATTGCTCGGAAGCGGGTTGTCTGGTTGTTGGTTTTACTTATAACCAATACCATTACAGGAACGATTATTAAGTCGCAAGAGGATATTTTGGCAAAAGTGGTGACACTGACAGCATTTATCCCCTTGCTGACTGGTACTGGTGGTAATGTGGGCGCTCAATCTTCCACGGTGGTGATTCGCGGGATGAACACCGATGAAATCCGATCACTTGGCGCATTGCAGGTAATCGGCCGGGAAGCGATCGCTGGGGCATTATTGGGAGGAATGTTAGGTACGATCGCTACTGTCTGGGCTTATTTTCTCCAAGGACGATTAGAAGTAGCGATCGCTGTCGGCACTAGTCTGGTAGCTATTTCTATTTTGGCTTCTATCTCCGGTTCAGCCCTGCCGTTTCTATTTCGCTACCTCCGTTTAGATCCGGCATTAATGTCAGCACCATTCATCACCACAGCAGTTGATGTCGTGGGCGTTTTGATTTACTTTAATTTGGCGCGGGTTATTCTGAAGTTATGAAAAGAGTCATTTGTCATTAGTGAAGAATAAAGTACAAATGACTAACTTTTACAATTCTGATTCCGTTTCTGGAGCCACAATTTCACCAGTACCCAATTGCAGTATCAAGTCCTGCTCAGTAATCAATCCGCTGAGTTCTTTTACTTGTAAATTCATTTCTTCACAAGCTTGTCTGAGTTCTCTGGCAAATTTGTTGAGGTCTTGACCATAGCCACATTGATAAGCAGCAGTTTCAATTCCTTGCTTGGCATTTGCTCTAGCACAATCTACTAGTTCCGTGCCATGCAGTGGTGTAGGAGATGCCATAAACGTACTTATTATTTTTTAAATGTTTGCTGCTAGATAGATTATCAATACTCCAACATTAACTCATCCCTCCAATGGAATACCATCAGGGTATAGTTAGAAGTAATTATTTCTTTGTCATTAGTCATTAGTCCTTTGTCCAAAGTGAATAACTAATGACTAATGACTAACTTTTTTACTTATCCATTCACAACTTCTCCACCATTGACATGTAATACTTGACCAGAGACATAAGAAGCATCATCAGAAGCTAAAAATACGTAGCTAGGAGCAACTTCTTCTGGTTGTCCGGCTCGTTGCATCGGTACTTGTTTACCAAAAGTTTCAACTTTCTCTTCGGGAAAGGTTGAGGGAATTAAAGGAGTCCAAATTGGGCCTGGTGCGACAGCATTAACGCGGATTCCTTTTGGTACTAAATTTTGTGATAAGGAACGAGTAAAGGCAACGATCGCACCTTTTGTAGAGGAATAATCTAGTAGTTGTGGGCTACCTTTATAAGCTGTTACCGATGTGGTATTAATGATAGAACTGCCTGCTTGTAAATGTTTGAGTGCAGCTTTAGTCATGAAAAACATCGAGAATATATTAGTGCGAAAAGTTCGCTCCAGTTGTTCTTTGGTGATTTCCTCAATACTTTCTTTCGGATGTTGTTCGGCAGCATTGTTGATGAGAATATCGAGCTTACCGAACTCACCAACTGTTTGTTGTATCGCTTGCTGACAAAAAGTTTCATCGCCAATATCACCTGCAATAGTTACTGCACGACGTCCTTGTTTTTCTACCAAATGTTTTGTTTCTTTGGCATCATCGTGTTCATTGAGGTAAAGGATCGCCACATTTGCACCTTCTTTAGCAAATGCGATCGCTACAGCACGACCAATACCACTATCTGCACCTGTAATCAATGCTACTTTGTCTTGTAACTTGCCACTACCCCGATACTGAGCATCATCTGCTTTAGGTTTTGGCGTCATTTCTGATTCAACACCTGGTGGTTGTTGTTGCTGTGGCGGTTGTAATTTCTGCTCTTTTTGCTCTTTTGATTTAGCCATAAGTTTTGTCTCGGTAATTTAATATTGAATGTAATTGGATGTTAGGAAAAGCCTTCTCCAGTCTCTAGTCACTATTTCAAAAGTAAACCTTGGATCGAAAATTCAACCCAAGGCTTATTTTTTGCTTTGGCTCCCATTAGCCATTTGCAACTTTAGGCGTTTATACCCCGAATGCTTACCAAATGGACTTCTTACTGGCAATTGTACGTAGCTTAAATTATTTCTCCTCACACTTGACACACGCTATTCACCTAACCACGAAAAAGCAAGTATACAACTCTCATGCAATGAAGGATTTCTACTTTTCATCTGCTTTTAAGTTAACTATTATGTTGCTGTACTTTATCACTCTATAGAGGTAAAATAAACTTAAATTTGCTCAACCTTAAGACGTAAAATAAATGAAATAAATAAAAGTTACTGCATGAGCTTACAATCAATTCTTGAGGCACAATAATTGAGCCATTTTCACTAAATGAAAATCAATATTTATACTTTCTCACTTCGTAGTTGCAAAAATACTTACTTCAATACCATCGATTTTCGTTAATGTTAATATTTATTTAGGCTGATATCTGCATAGTTGTCTTCTAGCAGACTAAATTCCTTGCACAAGTATCTGACAACTAGTCCGCATAATAGCCCAAAAGCCCGCGTGGTGCGCTACATTGAGATTATTAGAGGGCAGGGGTTATGGCAATACTAAATATTTCCGAGTTAGAGCAGGTTGAAAAGTTTCGCCACTTACAATTAACCCTAAGCGATCGCTGGAAAACGAGCGAGTCATTTGACAACAATGAAGCGGATATTTTAATTATTCCCTCTCTGAGTCTCGACCAGCGGGAACTCCGAAAGATCGAAGGCTGCGAACATTATGAAGAAAGATTACTATTTTCCTTAATTCGGTTACAGAATCCCCGGACTCGGCTGGTTTATGTAACATCAGTACCGCTGCATCCTAGTATCATTGATTATTATCTGCAACTGTTGCCAGGAATTCCCTTTTCTCATGCTCGCAATCGCTTGCTGCTACTTTCTACTTACGATTCCTCGCTTAAGCCTCTCAGCCAAAAGATTTTAGAACGCCCCCGCCTGCTAAAGCGGATTCATCAAGCTTTGAGGCTAGATAAATCATTCATGATTTGCTACAACTCCTCGCACTGGGAAGGCGAATTGTCTGTAAAATTGGGTGTACCGCTCTATGCTGCTGCACCAGATTTACAGATTTGGGGGACAAAAAGTGGCAGTCGGCAAATCTTCGCTGAAAGCGGAGTACCGCATCCAGATGGCAGCGAAAAAGTTTGGAACCACACAGATTTGGCAGAAGCTACTAGTGATTTGTGGGAACGACAACCGACATTAAAACGGGTAGTGGTAAAACTCAACGAAGGCATTTCGGGAGAGGGGAATGCATTGCTTGATCTGAGACCGATTGAGAATTTAGCACCAAGTATTGCTACTCATTCCCAAAGGGTAGCAGCAATTAGCGATCGCTTTTCAACAATGCGCTTTCAAGCAAAACAAGAAACTTGGGACAATTTTTCGGGAAGAATCCCGGAATTAGGAGCAATTTCTGAAGCATTTGTGGAGGGAGAAATTAAGCGATCGCCCAGCGTCCAAGGACGGATCACACCCACTGGGGAAGTGGAAATCCTTTCAACCCACGACCAAATTCTTGGAGGCCCAGACGGTCAGATTTATCTTGGTTGTCGCTTTCCCGCTGATGAAAGATATCGATTGCAATTACAGCAATTGGGACTACAAGTTGGCAGAAAGCTAGCAGAGAAAGGTACTTTAGAGCGATTTGGCGTAGATTTTATCGCTGTTGACAATGGTAATGGAGAGTGGGACATTCAGGCGATCGAAATTAACCTGCGTAAAGGCGGTACAACTCATCCATTCATGACTTTAAAATTATTAACGAACGGTCGCTATGACCTTTCCACGGGTTTATTTTATAGTCAGCAAGGTCGTCCAAAATACTACATTGCCACTGACAATCTGCAAAAAGAGCGCTATCAGGGATTATTACCTAATGATTTGATGGATATCATCGCTCACCACAGACTACACTTCGACAGCGGTACTGAGACTGGTACAGTATTTCATCTTATGGGTTGCCTTTCCCAGTTTGGCAAGTTGGGATTAACCAGCATCGGTGATTCCCCGCAACAAGCACAAGACATTTATAACAAAGTTGTCAAAGTTCTGGATGAAGAAACCCGCAGCGAAAATCATGATTTATCGCCGATTTCAGATTATTCCTTTCCCGTGGCTTGGGATGAACATAGTTAAGGAAAGTTAGTTTTCGCAGGTGTTTAGAGTTACAAGCGCAGGAGTATATAGCTTGTCTAATGGGAGAGGTTAAGATATATCGACCAATGATTTGGAAACCTTGATAGAGAGATTGCATTTTGTCGGTTGCTAATGGTATGGTTTATACCAACACATGCACCTTGAAAATTGAATAAGTACATATTCTTTACATCTAACCTAATGGTTAGTTTCCTCCAGCCATTTTGTTAAGAAGTGTAAACTGAGGGGGTCGGACAAAAGCTGAAAAGCTTATTGTTTCGTAGACCCCCTCAGGAGACTTGCTGTATAAGGGTTTGAGTTACTTGGAGACTGTAGTTATTGTCAATAATTGTGGTCTATTGACAGGTAAAATCGACCGCCCTCAGTTTTACAGTTCTGTAAGCCTTATTTGGTAAGCTTTCTGTAAGAGTAGGGTTTTAAATCTCTTACCCCTCACGGGGATGGAAACCAAAGCTTCTACTCTCCTCCTCATTTTTGACGCCACTGAGTATATACCCGCAGCGCCTTTCCTAAAGATTGGGCAGGTACGCAAAATAATCTGGGGAATGCTTATGCTGACAGAATATTTAGTTCTGAATGCGATCGCTATTAGGTAAATTTTGCTGATTGCTTGGCTGTTTACCAGATTGCGATTGAGTATATATATAGGTTACTAATGCTAGAGTCAGCCCAATTGCCAAAACCACCCCCAGGATTCGCAAAAAATTGGGAGTAATTCTTGTAGCTAGCTGCCCACCTAGCCTTGGTTGGTAAATAGTGTCATCCGTTGGCACTTGTGGTCTGCCTTGATTGGATGCAGGTCGCGGTTGATACAATGTCTTATCTGGCGGCACTTGTGGTCTGCCTTGATTGGACGCAGGTCGTGGTTGAAATAACGTCTTATCTGGCGGCACTTGTGGTCTGCCTTGATTGGATGCAGGTCGTGGTTGAAATAACGTCTTATCTGGTGGTACTTGTTGCCCACCTTGATTGGATGCAGGTCGTGGTTGAAATAACGTCTTGTCTGGTGGTACTTGTTGCCCAC
>NZ_JAVRBN020000039.1:0-64308 GCF_034531305.2 Nostoc sp. ChiQUE02 | reverse complement strand
TTAATAATTTTAGAGTAAGATGCTTATTGAATTGGCATTTTAATTATTAGTTAAGCATAACAAGTACTGAAGAGCCAAGATTTACAAATCCTTTTACAGATTAAAAAAGATTCCCGACTTCTGAGAAAAGTCGGGAATCTCAGCCTTAGAGCGATGCCTACGACAGGCAAAGCCTACGCTACTCTACAATTAATTCAAAATTCAAAATTACTTGCCGTTGCCATTACCACCATTGCCGTTGCTGTGAATGACACGTTCGGCAAGCTTTTCTGGTACTTCCTGGAGATGGTCATATTCCCAGTGGAAGGAACCAACGCCCAAGGTGAGCGATCGCAGCTCTACAATAAAATTTTGCATCTCTGCTTGTGGCAAGTATGCAGAGACATTATCCCAGCCTTGCCAATCGTTTCTCCCCTCATAGCCTAAAATTTGCCCCCGTCTACCACTCAACAGTTGCAGCACTTTCGAGGTAAATTCGCTCGGTGTCGTCACTTCCACCCGCAGAATTGGTTCTAATAACGTAGGTTCCGCTTGGGGTATCCCCGTTTGCATTGCCAATCGGGCAGCTTGCTTAAAGGCTTGTTCGGAACTATCAACGTTGTGATACGAACCATTAGTCAGAGTTACCGCCACATCAACTATTGGGAAGCCCAAAGGTCCGTGTGTCAAAAATTCCCGCACGCCCATTTCTACGCCGGGAATGTACTGTTTAGGAACCACGCCACCGACAATAGTTTCATTAAAGTTAAAACCTGTACCGCGTGGTAGGGGCTTGATTTCGAGAAAAACATCACCAAACTGTCCGTGACCACCGCTTTGATGCTTGTAGCGTCCATGAACTGAAGCCACTGTTTTGCGGATGGTTTCTTTGTAAGGCACTTGCGGTAAATGGGTTGTCATCGGCAAATTATATTTGCGGCGCAGTCTGTCTAGGGCGACTTGTAAATGAATTTCGCCTTGACCCCACAAGATAACTTCGTGAGTATCGCCGTGTTGTTCCCAAGCAAGTGAGCAGTCTTCTTCCAATAGCTTGGTGATGGCACCGCTGAGTTTAACTTCATCGTTGCGCTTTTCTGGTGTAATGGCGAGGGCATACACTGGTTCCAACTCTACAGCTTTGGGTAATTTTATTGCCGACTGCTGTTCTGTAGAGATTGTATCGCCCGTCTTGATTCCTTCTAAACGGCTCAATGCGACAATTTCACCAGCACTAACTTGGTTAACTGACTGCTGTTGTTGTCCCATCAGGCGGTAAATTCCGCCAGTGCGAATGCCATTGAGGACAATACCATCAGTTAATTTGCCCCGCCAAACACGCACGAGAGAGAGTTTGCCACCTTGGGGAGTGTAATAAGTTTTTAATACCTGCGCTAGAGGTGTATCACCTTTTAAGTTTTTTAAACGACGTTCTGCTGTTGTTTCTGGTTCGGGGGCTTCCCGTAACAAGGCTTCTAATAGAGGTCTAACACCATAATCTTGTTCTGCTACACCAAAGAAAACGGGCACTACTAAATCTGCCCCTAATTCCATTTTTAAATCTTTGAGGATTTCTTCTTGAGGTGGTTCGATGTCTTCTAAAAGTTCTTCGAGTAAATGGTCGTCAAAATTTGCTAAGGCTTCGAGCATTTCTGCCCGTGCTATATGTTCTTCTTCTTTTAAACTTTCGGGAAAGGGGATGGGGTCAGCAGGTGCGCCTGGATGATATTGATATGCCTGTTCACTCACCATATCAATAAAGCCGGTGAGTTGTTCCCCGCTCATGATGGGATATTGATGCGCTACCAGGGGACGGCTAGATACTGCTTTTAGGGCGTGCAACGTTTCCAAAACGTGAATATTTGCCCGATCCATCTTGTTGACGAAGACGAGGTGGGGAATTTCCCAATCGTCGAGGAATTTAAATAGAGGGGCGAGGGTGAGGACGCGATCGCGGATGGGTTCGCAAACTACAATTGCTGCATCGACTCCGATTAAAGCATTGTATGTCTCTTGGGCAAATTCTACGCTTCCCGGACAGTCAATAAAGGTGAAGCGAATATCGTTATACTCAGTGCTAGCGGCGCTGACTTCTACACTCATGTGGCGATCGCGCGACTCGGCAGCACTATCTCCCACTGTATTGCTGTCCTTAACACTCCCTTTCCGGGAAATTGCCCCTGTGACAAATAACAAGCTTTCTAGTAAAGTGGTTTTTCCACTTAAATAAGGCCCGACAATTGCAACATTCCGCGAACCCGATTTTACTTTTTCGTTCATAAAACCTCCCTTGCGGCAAGTCATTTATAACCGCATGATTCTGTATATATCAGGGATAAAAAATGGTTCTCTGGAGTCAAAATTACCCCTTCTTTAATTTGTTATTATCCTCTCTTTAATCGAAAGTTAAAAAAATTGTTGCCTGTCGTAAGATTTAGCTTAAGAAAAGTTAACTATCACAAAGTTTTATGGTAAATTAAAAATTTTTGTAAAAAAGTTTTTATGAAGTAAATTTAACTGAAAGTCTTGCAAGTCAGAAAATCAATGGGATTATCATTCTTTAAATATTGCATAGCAGGGTTAGTAAGTTTGATACTGGTTGTTAACATTTCCTACCCCTCTGTTTCTCTATCTGCTCCTGTCGCCTCAAAGCTGGCACAATCTAATACTAAAACTGCCATAGACTGGTTGAACCAAGGTTTACAGGCAATTCAGGCGGGAAAGGTAAAAGATGCGATCGCAGCCTTTAAACAAGCAACCCAGTTAGATCCGGCATTGGCACCAGCGCACTATAATTTAGGGTTAGCATTCAGACAAACGGGACAATTACAACCCTCTGCGGATGCATTTTATCGAGCGACGCAAGCCGATCCTAAATTTGCTCCAGCTTTTGCGAATTTAGGTGGAGCGTTGTTAGAAGGGAATAATTTACAGTTAGCCAACGATTACTTGCAACGCTCGTTGGAACTTGATCCCAAACTAGGATTTGCCCACTATAACTTGGGATTGGTACGAGAACAGCAACGAGATTGTGAACGCGCGATCGCATCTTTTAAAAAAGCCATAGAATATAGCAAAAATGCACCAGAGCCTCCTTATCATATGGGGATGTGTTATCTCCAACAAGGCAAACTCGATCAAGCAAGAGGTGCCTTTAATCAGGCAGTAAAAATTAATCCGAAGTATTCAGAAGCTTACTACAATCTTGGCTCAATTTGGTTTCAGCAACGCAAATTACAAGAGGCATTAGAGGCTTTTAGAAAATCAGCCGAAGCTAACTCTAACTATCCCAACGCTTATTATGGTGCAGGGTTAGTTTTCATGCAGTTACAGCAATATGGAGATGCAGTACAAGTATTGCAATTTGCTAGAGATTTATATAATGCTCAGGGTAATCCCCAGTGGGCGAAAAACGCCGAACAATTGTTGCAACAAGCACAAAATTTAAATTACCAACCTCGCTGAGGCGGAAAAACTTAATATTGCATAACATAAAACTATTGGGTTGACTCGCTGGTGTTGTCTGAACTAGTCCAGATTGGAAAAAACGTACATGCAAAAGCGCCAGAAAAGTCGATTTTTATTTAGCGATCGCTGGCTTGATCGGCAATCGATTGTTCGCAACATGGAAGCCTTTCAAGACTTAATTGTGATTGTTCTGTGTTTAGGTTTGTTCGCCGTCATGCTAATCCAATTGTGGGGGATAGCTATTGCCCTCATGCAGCCACTAGACTATAAACATGTGACTGCAAAAATACTATTTGTGTTGATTTTAGTCGAGTTATTTCGATTATTAATGGTTTATTTGCAAGAACATAGTATCTCTGTAGGAGTAGCAGTTGAGGTAACAATTGTATCTCTACTGCGAGAGGTAGTAGTTCACGGAGCACTGGAAATTTCTTGGGTTAATACGCTTGCAATTTGTGGTTTGTTGTTTGTTCTGGGTGGACTACTCGTGGTATGTGCTAAAACGCCACACATGGATTGTATGAGTGCTAACACTAAGTTTTGTCCGGTTGTCTATAGAGGAGGTAGAGAACGACAAAATGATTTGGAATTCCAGTATTCACGTCAATGTGATGAGAATCAACCGCTTGGATAAATTGTTATGAAAATGGGGAGTGGGAGAGACGTGATTAATCGCGTCTGTACTGGGGAGTGGGAAAAAGTATTTTCTTACTCTCTACTCTTTTGCTTGAGGCTGCATCAGAAACTTTTATGTATCTACAATCTAAAATCTAAAATCTTATAACCTACCCTCATAAGGTACATCTGACGTATTTAAATATACTCTTTTTGGAAGATGAATCCCTCTTTCAGGGTGAGTATAAAGTTAATTAGAAATCTTAAAAAGAGGTTGAAGCAATGGCTAAAAATACAGGTAACGGACAGTCTCAAGAACCAATTAGCAACTTGGAGTACGATTTTGTCACTGTGTTGCACAACAAAGCTGAAGCCGTTAAAGCTTATGATATTTACATCAAAGATGCACAACAAGTAGGGTCGCAGCCTTGTGTAGAGTTATTCCAGAAATTGCGCCAATCTGATCTTGAGCAAGCACAAGAGGTTCGCCGACATCTACAAGAAGTGATGCAACAAGGTAAGATGTAACCCAGGTTTTAAGTGCGTAGGCGTAAGTCCGTCGTAGACATTGCTTCTGGTTTAGCTAAAACAAAAAGAGGCGATGTCTACAACGGGCTATGACGGTGGGGGACTCGCTCTAAGCGAAGCTATGCCGTTCGCGCAGCGTCTCCGTTAGGAGAAGGCTTTACGCTTCTCTACGAGACGCTACGCGTAGCTTGTTTCCCCGTAGGGGTAAGCTATCGGCGTCGCACTTGCTGATTAAATTACACGCAAGCAGCGCCCACTATCAGCTAGACTGATTCTGCGCTGTTTGCTGTACTTGCGCCACTGTTAAATCGAGAGCCACCGCCACTTGCTCTACACTCAATCCTAAAAGCAGTTTCTTTTAGTTCAACTGAAACAAATTCATAGGCGTTGACATTGACAGTCGTGTCGCCAATTATTGCAAAAAATATGCTAGGAAAAGCTTGAAATAAGCTATAAAATATTTTGTCAGCTTGCACCTAGATTTAGTCAAGCGAAAATTGGATATTGAAAGTCTATCAAAAATACTGTGTACGCGTCTGTTTCAGCATAAAAAAAAGCAGATGGTTACATCCGCTTTAATAAAAGTTTCGTTATCTGCTTTACATAGATACCAACTGATTAACTGGAGCAACCCCAGCCAAATCTAAAATTGGTGCGATCGCATCTTCTCGCTTCACCGCCATCATGTGGACACCTTGACACAATTGCCGCGCTATCTGCACTTGCTCGGCTGCAATTTTTATCCCTTCCTCAAAAGGATCTTTGGCTTTTGCTAATCTATCAATAATATGTTGGGGAATATCTACACCCGGAACACATCTATTAATAAACTGGGCATTTTTTGCTGATTTTAACAGAAAGATTCCTGCTAAAATTGGTTTTTTATAACCAGCAGCAATGGCATCCATAAACTTTTCCAGTCGCTCAAAATCGGTAATTAACTGACTTTGAAAAAACTGCGCTCCTGCTTCGATTTTACGTTCAAATCGACTTTGTAAACCCGACCAACTCTTACATTGTGGATCTACTGCTGCACCAACAAATAAATCTAGCGCTCCATCAGTCAAGGGTTTTTCGTTGCAATCAACGCCTTGATTCATTTTCCGAATCAGTTGCAACAGTCGCACCGCTTCTAAGTCAAACACTGCTTTGGCATCTGGATGATCGCCTGCTTTTACTGGGTCGCCAGTCAAAGCTAAAATGTTACGGATACCTAAAGCATGAGCGCCCATCAAATCAGCTTGTAAACCAATGCGGTTGCGATCGCGGCAAGCAATTTGACAAATCGGCTCTATACCGTTTTGTGACAAAATCACCGACGCCATCAACGAAGACATCCGTAAGACTGCGCGGCTACCATCAGTAACATTGACAGCATGAACCCTTCCCTTAAGAGTCGCCGCCATTTGAATCATGTGCGCTGGATCTCCCCCTTTCGGCGGTGCTACCTCAGCAGTAACTAGAAATTCACCTGCTTGTACAGCTCTGCGGAAGGCTGTGGGGCTATGGGTGTGATGCATAAAATTAAGAATTTCAATTTCTTAAATGGTATAGCAAATCACACCTAAAAGTGAAAACTTATAGAGGAAGAGAGTAGCCTAAAGCAGCTTTTACTTGTGATAAAGTTTGATTTGCGATCGCTCTAGCTTTTTCCCCTCCATCCCGCAACACAGACTCCAAATAGCTTTTGTCCGCCGTTACCGCCTGATATTTTTCTTGAATTGGTTTCAGGGACTCAATAATTGTGTCCGTCAACAATGGCTTGAATTGTCCCCAACCCATATCTTGACACTCAACTGCTACATCTTCCTTTCTCTTCCCAGACAGCAATGTATACAGCGTTAACAAATTATTACACTCTGGACGCCCTGGATCGTCAAAAGTCAGCCCACGAATCGGATCGGTTTTGCAACGCTTAATCTTGTATTGAATCTGTTCCGGTGAATCTAGCAAACTGATCCGGCTTAACTCCGAAGGATCGGACTTCGACATTTTGCGTGTACCGTCCGCCAAACTCATCACCCTTGCCCCTTCTTTACGAATCAAAGGGTCTGGTAACTTCAGAACTGGTTGATCTGGTTTACCAAATTGGTGATTTAACCGAGCTGCAATATCCCGTGTCAATTCCAAGTGTTGCTTTTGATCTTCACCCACTGGCACTTTATCAGCTTGATAAAGCAAAATATCAGCTGCCATTAGCACAGGGTAATCCAATAAGCCTGCACTCACATTTTCTCCTTGTTTAACAGCCTTTTCCTTGAACTGGATCATGTCTTGCAGCCAGTTTAGAGGTGTAATGCAGTTGAGCAACCAGGTGAGTTCACTGTGGGCCGAAACGTGCGATTGCACAAAAATGGTGGAGTGATTTAAATCAAGACCACAAGCTAGATAGAGAGCAGCAAGAGTGTAGGTATCAGCTGCCAATTGTTTTGGGTCGTGTGGCACTGTAATCGCGTGCAAATCAGCCACAAAAAGGTAATTTTCGTATTCGCTCTGACCTTCTACCCAGTTGCGAATGGCTCCCAAGTAGTTACCTAGATGGTAATTGCCTGTTGGTTGAACTCCAGAAAGAACACGTTGCTTGCCCATAAATTTCAACTTAGTTATCTCAAATCCGCGCTAGTAAAGTGGCGATGTCTGGTGACAAGTCGCAACTCTTGGAGACGCTGCGCGAATGCGCCTACGCAAAACTCATTTAATTTTGACATTTTCCAGGTCAACTCGCTGTTGCAAGATTAGACATTTTAACTCAACTCGGATTGCTATAAAAACTCTTCACGAAGGAAAACGACAACTTAGTGTAGTAACGACAGCTTGTAGAGTAGGCATTCTAATGCCTTGTTGTAAATAAAAAGTCGATGCAATAGCATTGTCAGTCAATACAATCGCATTGTTAATCGATGCAATGGCATTGTCAGTCGATACAATGGCATTGTTGGTCGATGCATTGCCATTGCAAAAGGTTGCGTTTAGATAGCACGGCAATACAAAGACTAAACTGCAAAACTCTGTAATTAAAGCTTTTTCTCCTCATCAAAGTAGTTTATGTACTTTTTATTTACAGAAATAGACAAAATTTAAGTTTTTTTCAGAGAAAGTAGCAGTAATCTCAAAATTATGAGTTAATTTTTTCACTCAGGGGAGTCTGCTGACGAAAGCTTTACTACTCTGACCTATAAAAATGCTCAATTATTTCTGGATTTACCAGCAAACCATTGATCTGGCAGTTTTTCGCTGCACAAATCCGCCATTAGCTTTTATTACAACGGCGGTAATCCTGCTAACTGAATAAAAAATCACCTTTGCCGATGCAAATGTCTATCTAAAGACAGATAGAGAAAAAATCAGGGTAGTGGGATCGTAGCATCATCTCTGCAATGAGCATCCAAAATACGGATTTATCAAAAGTAAAAAATCTTCCAAACAAAATTTAATTAGAGGACTACAGCAATGAAAGTACTCTTACTTTACCCCTGCTTTCCCAAAACGTTTTGGTCTTACGACGAATTCATGAAAATAGCGGGACTCAAGGCATTTATTCCACCGTTAGGGATTCTGACTGTGGCCGCTATGCTACCAACAGACTGGGAAGTTCGGTTTTATGACCGCAATGTTAACCAAGAAACGGATGCTGATTGGCAATGGTGCGACATCGTGATTCTTTCTGCCATGCTTGCACAGAAAGAAGACTTTCTCGCCCAAATTCACAAAGCAGCGCAGCTGGGGAAAAAAGTTGCTGTGGGTGGTCCTTATCCAACCTCAGTGCCAGAACCTGCCCAAAAAGCAGGAGCTAACTACTTGATTTTAGATGAAGGGGAGATTACAGTTCCACACTTTTTAGAAGCGATCGCTAAAGGTGAAGAACAAGGAACCTTTCGCGCCCTTGAAAAACCAGATGTAACCCAAAGCCCCATACCTCGCTTTGATTTACTCAAACGAGATGATTACTTAATGATGGCAATCCAGTTTTCTCGCGGTTGTCCTTTTGAATGCGAATTCTGTGACATCATCAATCTTTACGGTCGCAAACCACGTACCAAAGAACCCAGTCAAACCCTAGCAGAACTGCAAACCCTCTATGACTTGGGCTGGCGCGGATCTCTGTTCGTAGTGGATGATAACTTCATTGGCAATAAGCGCAATGTGAAACGCCTCTTACAAGAATTAATCCCCTGGATGCAGGAACGCAATTATCCCTTCACCTTCCTGACTGAAGCTTCCGTCAACCTAGCAGAAGATACTGAGCTATTAGAACTAATGGCTAAAGCTGGCTTCTACGCAGTCTTTTTGGGTATTGAAACACCAGATCAAGACAGCCTGCAAGTCACTCGCAAGTTTCAAAATACCCGCAATCCCCTTTTAGAAGCCTGTCGTACGATCAATCAAGCTGGATTACTCATCTATGCAGGATTTATCATTGGCTTTGATGGAGAAAAAACTGGCGCTGGCGAGCGAATTCAAGCTTTTGTTGAAGAAACAGGCATTCCTCAACCAATGCTAGGTATACTGCAAGCCCTTCCCAATACCGCCCTGTGGCAAAGATTAAAACAAGAGGAGCGATTATTAGAAGGATTTGGAGGTTTGGAGGTGGGAGATCAAAATTCCTTAATGAATTTTGTTCCTACGCGTCCGATGGCTGAAGTTGCTAAAGAATATTTAGAGGCAATTTGGAGAATGTACGAACCCAAAAACTATCTCCGACGTTGTTTTGAACAGTGCCTCAAGATTACACCTAATCCTCAACTACAGCAAACGATGTATTTTCCTCCTGGCAAAGGACTGCGACTACTTGCACACTTGCTCTGGCGACAAGGTTGGCAACGGCAGGAAATTCGGGGTCAATTTTGGCAACAGCTTTGGACTATTCTCCGCACCAAACCCCAATTTGTGAATATGTATTTGGGTTTATGTGCCGCTGGCGAGCATTTTTGGGAATATCGGCTTTTAGCCAGAGAGCGCATTACTGAGCAGCTAGGATTTGATCCGCTGACTACGCCTACCCCTGTTGAAAAACCATTAGTTACAATTTAAGACTAGTTGATTGTTGAGCGATCGCTAATGTGTTTTTATAAATAGCGATCGCATTAATCTTGTTTACAAAAACCAAACTCTTAAATTCGATTTACCTTTCTGCCAAACCCACCTTTTTGCCAATTAGCCCCAGAAATCCAGATCCAAAGTGTTGAATCTCCAAAAAGCTTGCTTGCTCCGGTGAGGCTTTGTAAACTCGGAATGTTTTCATAATTCCCAAAGTGGCAGCACTTTCTAAAGGCCCAACAAAGCTGATATCCCGGTCGAGAAAATAAGTCTGATTAGCCCATTGAGCCATTTGATTTGCATTTAAAAAGTAGCAGCCTGCGTGAGGATTGAGGGTACGACTAAAGGTAATTGGTGTATTTAGAATTATAGCCTTGAGTTCATTTTGCTCCTGCACATTTTGAAAGGGAGCAGTTACTCGCAATGCCAAATCCCCATCAATGTAAGCTTTATGAACCAAACCGTAAGGGGAGATTTCATAACGATTTGGCTGGAGCAAATTTAAATCACCCGCTTGTTGGTTAAACCAGTTTAATTTTATAAAAAACCAGGGATCATGAATAATTAAGTCATCTTCCAAGAAGCAGTAATAATCATACTGACCGAGACAACTTTGCAGAACAGCTTGGCACTCAAACCCCAAAAGCAGAGGTTCTACATTAGTAGAATGATGCTTATATAAATGGGATGGCAAGGAAAGCTGATTCAAAAGATGATTATCTTTGCTTGTACAAATAACAATATCTAGTTCATGCGACTGCGGCTGGTTAGCTGGAAAAGCTATTCGTTGAGCAATGTTAATGATACTTTGAGATTTATCAAATAATTGGTGTAAGGCAGTAAGACTATTAATTAACGCCTGCAAGCGGGGTTGCGGGTCTTTGCGTTGGGAAGTATGACGACCCTGACTGCTAGGTTTGAAAAAATGGGCAATAGTAAAAATAATTCGCATTTTAAATATCGCTTTTATCTTTCTCTGTCATTTTTCCTTTGTTATTTACCAATAACTAATGACTAATATACTTTTTGCAAAAGTCATCCTTTTCACGCTCTTATTCACACCTTCCCATAAGACAAAAAAATATTTATGCAAGAGGCTAATCACCAATTACTAATGACTAATGACTAACATCATCTAATTTCTGCCAAATCCTTTAGAATGTGGGCGCTTTTTCAAACTCTCAGAACTTTTACCAGCGAACATCCATTGTAAATGCTGTGGTAACAGTTTCGCCAAATCATAACGCTTCAGAATTGTCGCTCGCGCATTCGCCCGAATTGCATTCATCTCCTGAGGATGATTTAGCGCCTCTTCAACCCGATTAGCAATATTTTGAGGAGAAAAGAAATCTACCAGCAGTCCATTTACCCCATCTTGTACGACTTCCAATACTGGTGAAGTCTTAGAAGCTACTAGCAAACATCCTGCTGCCATTACTTCTAACATTGACCAGGATAAAACAAAAGGACGGGTTAAATAAATATGAGCAGAAGAAGCTTGCAAAACCTGAAGGTACTCATTGTATGGAAGCCTATCTGTAAAGTGCAGCCTCGATAAATCCAAAGATAGTTTTTCCAACATTAATTGTTTATAAGTCTGACCATCGGGGAGATTCTTGCCATAAGCCACCCGATCTTCTCCCACAACTACCACATGACAGTTAGGTCTTCGCTGCTGAATTAGCGCCACGGTTTCCATAAACTGCGGAAAACCTCTATAAGGTTCCATTCCCCGCCCCACATAAGTTACCAACTCTTCCACATGAGAAAGGTCAAGATTTATTCTTGGTAAAACTAACTTTGCACCTGGTTTGGGAGCAAAAAAATTGGTATCAACACCATCATGAATTACAGTGAGTTTGCTATGATATTCTTTAGGAAACTGATGCCGCTGCCAATTCGTTGGAGAAAGACCGCGATCGCAGCTATATAAATCAGTTAAAATCGGGGTATTTTTTACGCGTATGCGGCATTCATCATCAGCATTCAGTGGTTCACTGGGATCAAAATCTGCATCCGAACCGTGAGCATGATAAAACCACTCGAAATAACACAATAATTCGGCTTTGGGGAAAATATCTTTCATAAATAAAGTCGGCCCCCAACCAGAATGACCATAAACTATATCTGGAACAAAACCCTCGGCTTTTAATTTTTCTGCCACGCGATAGACAGCCTGCGCGGTGAGAACAGCATTTTCCAGGCTGCGAACGTAGTGGTGGGTTTGGGGAGCAGCTTCACGAGAAGGAGTGTAAATAGCTTTATAAACGCCAGGTATTTCCCCTTCACGACGATTTGTCCCAAAGACGACTTGGTGATTAGGATCTTTACCTAAAACTGTCGCTAGGTTGCGAAATTGCGAGGGGAAATTGGGATGTAAAAATAAAATTTTCATCGGAATAATCTTGATTAATTTATTGCCAGATAAAATAAATTAAGACAAGCTGCTTAAGATTATAAGATTATTTTTCACGATTTTTAGCAAGTAAATTTAGGTAAATGGTTGCCCGAAAATGCGAAAATAATCGCAAATTCGTGTTATGACCATGAAATTTATTGGCATTGATTTAGGCTGGCGATCGCAACCAAGTGGACTATGCTGTTTAGAATGGATAGATGAACAACTGCAATTACTCGATTTAGACCGCAAAGAAGCCATTGCAGACATCCTCACCTGGATCGATCGCAGCGTCCAACCAGACGAACCAGCCATCATCGCCGTAGATGCACCTACCCTCATACCTAATCCTACCGGGAGTCGCCTCCCCGACAAACTCAGCCACAAGTACTTTGGCAAATATCATGCAGGATGCTACCCAGCTAATCAAAACCTACCTTTCGCAGAGCGCACCATCAACTTTGGCTTAGAATTAGAATCACGCGGCTTTGCACATGCACCCACCATTGAACCGCAAAAACTCAGCAGATATCAAATAGAAGTCTTCCCCCACCCAGCAATTGTTAACCTATTTAACTTAGAACGCATCCTCAAATACAAAAAAGGACGCCTCAGTGAGCGTCGCCTAGAACTAATCAAACTCCAAAATTATCTTCTCGATATCCTCCCCTCTCTTTCTCCTCCTCTGCGTCTTGGCGGTTCGTTTCCTTCCGAAATTCCCACCACAGGCGCAGCCCTCAAAGCAACCGAAGATAAACTAGATAGCTTAATTTGCGCTTATGTTGCTGCTTATTGGTGGTATTGGGGAGAACAGCGTAATTTGGTATTAGGCGATCGCACCACTGGCTACATTATCATCCCTCAAAGAATGTTAGCCTAAAATTGTAATCTCGTAAGATTTAACTCAAAGAGGTTTTATGCAAGGAGTTAGTTCTAACTTGAGTTTAAAAGAGCTTTATGAAATTGACGATCATCTCTGGTTAGAGGAAACAATCAAACTATTGAAAACTAACCATTTAGAAGAATTAGATTTAGAAAATTTAATTGAGGAGCTAGAAAATTTGGGTCGTAGAGACAAAGCCAAGGTCGCTAGTTTATTAGAACAAATTATTAGACATCTTTTATTGCTGCAATATTGGACAGAAGAAACTCAATATAATTCTGGACATTGGAAAGCAGAAATTAGAAGTTTTAGGAATCAATTAAAACGTAATTTGACAACGAACTTATATCAATATTTAGAAAATGAATTAGCATCAATTTATGATGATGCTTTAGGATATGTAATTGAGAAAACTGAGAGGAAATTAGATAACTTACCTCAACATTGTACTTATACATTAGAACAGCTACTAGATATTAATTATCTACCTGAAAATGTGTAATATAAAAGGCGTTGCTAAATTTAAATTAGCAACGCCTAATCTTGAGTATTCAATAACTACTCACTACTTTTATTCTGCCCAAGCAATCAACCTTGGTTCATAGGGATTAGCCAGGTGTGGATTTTTCGGCAATACACGCAAAGACAAGCCTTGCAAACCAGAAGCGGTATAAGTAATATTACCCGTGTAAATGCTCAATTGCTGTGCATCCTCCCCTTGGTAATCCATCACAACTGGCACAGCGTTAACAATCTCACCATTGGCATCGATCGCACCTTGATATAGCTCCACCTGCACATCATCATTGGTCAAAGTTGCCAAGTCAACTTTGGCTTTGACAGCAACGGTTTGGTTAACCTCAATGTCTGAAGCTGCCGATACGTCAACATCTTTGATTCTGATGTTGAACCAGTGTTCGCTTAGTTTTTCTTTCCAAGCGGCTAATTCTTTAGCTGGGGCATAGTTATCAACAGTCAGGGTATGATAGCGATCGCTAGCTGGGAAATAAGCTCTTTGTGCATATTCTCCTACCATCCGCGCTGTATTGAAGAAAGGACAATTCAACCGAATTGCATCCTTCATTTTGGCAACCCACGGACGGGGTAAACCATCACTATCCCGGTGTTCATAAAATAACGGTACAACTTCCTTCTCTAACAATTCGTAGAGAGCATTTGCTTCTACTTCATCTTGGTAGTTGGGATCGTCGTAATTCTCCCCATGTCCAATTGCCCAGCCTGTGCGGACATAATCAGCTTCATCCCACCAGCCATCTAGTACACTTAAATTCGGCAATCCATTCATTGCCGCCTTCATACCACTAGTACCAGAAGCTTCCCGTGGACGACGCGGTGTGTTCAACCAGATATCGCAACCCGCAACCATCAACCGGGAGATGTGAATGTCGTAATTGGGAACAAACACCACCTGTTTTTCTAAATGTTGTTCGCGGATAAAGTGATTGATCTCGCGGATCAGTTCTTTACCAGGAATATCCTTGGGATGTGCCTTACCAGCAATCACAAATTGCACTTTCCGGTCTTTGTTAGCTAGTAAAAGCCGCTTAATGCGATCCAGATCGCGCATCCAAAGAGTAGCGCGTTTGTAGGTGGCAAACCGACGGGCAAAGCCAATGGTGAAAGCGTAAGGATCTAAAACTTCTTGGGCTTGGACAATTTCGGAAGCGGAAGCGCCGCGATCGGTCAAATGCTTGACCAAATGCTCCCGCACATACAAAATCATATCCAAACGGCAGCGTTCGTGATTGCGCCACAACTCCTCATCGGGTATGGCGTCCATTCGCTCCCACAATGGGCTATCTGGTGGTGCTGATGACCAGTTTGGTCCCAGGTAGCGATCGTACAATTCTTGAGTCGATTTCGCAACACAACTCCGAGCATGGACACCGTTAGTAATTGCTGCGATCGGCACTTCTTCTACTGGCACTTTCTGCCACAAGCCCTGGAACATTTGCCGCGACACCACACCATGCAGTTGTGCTACACCGTTAGAAAATGTTGCCATCTTCAGCGCCAGCACCGCCATACTGAAAGGCCCAGATAAATCGCCTGTATTCTCGCGTCCCAGTCCTAAAAATTGCTCTTTGGGCAACCCAAATATCTCTGCATAGTACCCCAGGTAGTACAGCATTTTGTCGGGAGCGAATAAGTCAATCCCTGCTGGTACTGGCGTGTGGGTGGTAAAGATATTGCTGGAAGCCACCACCTGTTTAGCTTGAGCATAATTCAGTCCTTCTTCCTGAATCAGCAAGCGGATGCGTTCTAGGGCGGAGAAGGCGGCGTGGCCTTCATTCATGTGGTAGGCTGTGACTTTCAGCCCCAAAGCTTTGAGCATTTGCACACCACCGATCCCCAGCATAATTTCCTGGTGGATACGCATATCGATGTCGCCACCGTACAGCTGATCTGTGATGTCGTGGTCGTAAGTGTTGTTGGGTTCAATGTTGGTGTCCAGCAGATACAAAGGCACTGTTCCCACTTGTACACGCCAAACTCTGGCATACACCTTGCGTCCGGGATAATCTACCGCAATCCGCAGTTCTGAACCATCGGCATTGCGCTCTAGATGCAAGGGCATATTGTAGAAATCGTTGAGCAGGTAGCGTTCCTGCTGCCAACCATCGGCATTGAGATACTGGGCAAAATAGCCTTGCTGGTACAGTAAACCTACACCCACAAGCGGTAGCCCCAAGTCACTGGCAGATTTGAGGTGATCCCCCGCCAGAACGCCTAAGCCTCCAGAATAGACGGGCAAACAATCTACAAGTCCAAATTCCGCCGAAAAATAGGCGTAGCATTCTTTTGGTTTCTGCTCCCGTTGTTTCTGATACCAGGTACGCTCTTGCAAATAATCGTCTAACTGACGGTCAGCTCGATCCATTTGCGCGAGAAAACCTTCATCTTCGACAACTTCCAAAAGCCGCGATTGAGAGATAGTACCGAGCATCAACACCGGGTTATGATGGCTAGACTCCCACAGGTCAGAGTCTAAGCGACGAAATAAATCCTTAGTATCAACGTTCCAGTCCCAGTGCAAGTTATATGCTAGGCGCCGTAGTGGTTCGAGTCGCGGCGGTAGTGAAGGGGATACGTTAAATGTGCGAATTGGCTGCATAGGTTGGCAAAACTCCAAGTTTAGCTATGGTTATTGTTTACTCTCTTTACCAATGTTGCCAATTCTTTATACTGTACTTTGTGAAAAAGCGATGACTTTGTTAAGCATTGAGAATTATTTTTAACCTCGTTGCTAAAGTTTACACCAAGGTGTTTCTAATTCTATGCCTGACTCTGAGCCATATACTTGGTATATTAAGATTTAATCATTTACTGGTATGTATCACTTAAAAAAATCTAGTTTTGAATAAATAATTTATATTTATTTTAGTATTGCGTTCGGGGATCAATTCTAAAGTCTTAGCTGAGGGTGAAAATTCCCCATAGCTGTGTCCAGGAAAGTTAAAATTTTAATTATTTTTTAATAAAATTGCGCTGTTAAAGAAGCAGTGTAAGAAGGCAGGAGGTAAACCCCATAATTAATCGGATGAAAACCTTACCAAGCAGTTAACCAGGAAAAGCGATGCCTGCGGTGGTCACTGAGCTTGCGGAAGTGCGGACTACGCCTACGTTAACTACTTGGTATTAAATCATTGACACTAAACCAGGAAAATAAATTACGAAGGTGTTATTTTATGCACCTAGTGAAGGCTGATCTTTAGTATTTTTTGTCATTGTCAGAGCTACAGCTGCGGCATAAGCAATCTCTGCTGCCATTTGATAAGCAAGTTTGATACTCGATGAAGTGTCCTTGGCTTTAGGAGAGGGAGAAGCTTTTTTTCGGCGCGACTCTTGTTTGACATCACCTGCTGCAATAGCTCGTTGTAAAATGATCCAAGCATCTAGGTCTTCTGAGTCATAATTACTTTGAAGTTGCGATCGGATTTGGTCTTCGGCTACAACACTCAGAGAGCCGGTATTTAGAGCTTGTTGTACAATTTCTTTAATTAAAGCCATAATTTGAACCAAGTGTGTGAGTTAAAACTGATACCTCAATTTTGGCAATTTGATGTTGTGTCGTGGACTTCTCCTAAAAACTAAGCTACGTTTTAGCTTTCTTCCAATAAAATTTATAATAAGTAGTACCAAGCACGCATCACCCGCTTGGCTCACCCGAATGGGTGATTTACAAATTTTTAGATATAAGTAATAGGGAAGAGGAATATTTTTAGCTTTTTTAGGAAGAGGGTGTAATCAGTATAGTAGATATCATTCTGAGTTGAACGCAAAATCATAAAATAACTTGGACAAGCAACGGTAGAAATATAGACAAAAATGCCAATTAACCGTTTACAGGATTTTTCAAATCTCCATACTTAATGTATCTTTTATAAGTGTATAAATTTATTTGCAAGTAGCGTAGGCTTTGCCCAACCTAGGCATCGCTCCAGTAAAAAAGTTAACTGATTTCCACCATTCTTATCAATAAGCAACCTGGAAATCAACTTATTTATTTAATAAGAGTGTTCCACAAAAAATAAAATGTGTTATCGTTAAAAACAATTGTTATTAAAAGCAATTCACCTAATTACAAACGTGAATTGACTAGTCTGTAAATCATCCGTGTGCAACATGATTGGAGCAGCATACTCTAGAAATTCGTTGCAAGAAAGCCGTCATAGCAGTCGGGGAAGCGCTTACTTGTTTGCACCGATGGTTAACTTCAATGTGATGGCTGATGTGGGAGATAATCCACCCTAATTGGGTTTTTATTTGGGCAAAAATACCCAAAAAAATCCAACAATAATTACATTGTTATGCTAGGCATAAATTTTATCTAAACTTTGAATATAGTCTAGTTAAATGTATTTTTTGTTGCAAAATAGCTTGTGGAACTGAGTTGTTTCAAAAGACTAAAACCGCTTGAGAAAAAGTAGCCTCAAGGTAAATAACTCTATCCCTAGTTGCGTAACAAGCTTTTCAAATTTGCCGAATAACCAAACCAGTAGCCTATCTAAACCAGCAAATTTTCCCATCAGACAATTTAATAGTCTGAGGCTTGACTTTGCAATGCACTGAAATTGTTTTGTTAATTGCTCTGGTGAAAAAGAAGCCAATTTTTTACGTAAATATAGTAAAAAAGCTTCTAGTAACTTAACGCAATTGTACATATCAACTGGGTAATTCCACACACCTAATTTTAAGAATTGCTCACATAGTCAAAGCCAGACTCTGGTTTTTCAATATTTGAAAAACTATCAAAAGATATTGGGAAATTTCGGTAATACTGCCAATTTATCTCCTGCGTAAAAAAATACTAACGCTGTTGGCATTAGCTGAAGATTAGGATACAGCCAAAACAACTTTGAACACTGTCAACAACAATTGATTGAAGAGATATGTAGCCATGCATAACGAGCAATATTTTTCGAAATTGCAGCGAGTGCAAGAACTTTTAGTAACTACGGTGTTAGGAGATATTCCGACACTTATTCTGGGCCCAAAGTTGCGTAATTTGGGATATCGTAGTATTTTTGCTCAGATAGGCAGCCCAGTGTATATTCAAAATGGTGTTGAATTTATCGGCACTTCTTGTATTGAAATTGGCAATGGAGTCTATATTTTCAAGGGTGTGCGGATGGATGCTAGAGGACACAAAAATAATAGAATTCATCTAGGAAATCGAGTCGCTATTGAGCGTAACGTTGATATAGGGTCTTTGGAAGATACATGTATATATATTGCTGAAGACACCTTCATAGGCCCCAACGTGTCTATTGAGGGGCCAGGAGACATTAAAATTGGTAAACACTGCTTAATTGCTGCCCACTCAGGGATATATGCCAATAATCATAATTTTGCCGATCCCATGGAGCCAATTAAATACCAAGGTATTACTCGCAAAGGAATTGTGATTGAGGATGATTGTTGGCTAGGGCATGGAGTAACAGTATTAGATGGCGTTACTATCGGCAAAGGCAGTGTTATTGGTGCGGGAGCAGTTGTCAATAGAGATATTCCTCCTTTCTCCGTTGCTGTAGGCATACCTGCACGAGTAATCAAAAACCGAATTGGCAAAGACTTAAGCATTACTTCAAGCTGAGAAGTAGGGGATTAGGCATTGGTGTCAACTTAAGCTAAAACCCTTTTAAAACCTCGTTTCCAGCCAGAGGCTGGAAATGCTCTTATTCCGGCTCTGCCGCAAGTCTTAAGGCGGAGCTTCGCATTAGGTATTCCCAGTCAGAGACTCTCGACGAGACAATCTATCAAAGCTTTGTCTGGACTGGTTTTGATGTTAAGTTGACACCAATGGGGATTCGGGATTCGGGACAAAGAGAATTATTTCCTGTAACCTGTAATTTGTAACCTTTACCCTTTTTTTAAGAAACTTTTGCCGTCAGTGAACGTCATGAGAGTAAACAATCTCTGAGTTATTTCTTAGGGTCATCTAAGAGTCAGACAACTGACATCTTGCACCATTCTCAATAACCATAAGATAGACACTGCTAGTATCCAGTCCTCAATCCCCATTGCCCCTTATCCCCAGAGGGGGCACCGAGTTCCCCAATCCCCAGCGATGCACTCAGCTTGTCGTTGGCGCAGCCTCTCCAAGAGTTGTGTCCTCAGTCCCCAGAGTCCTCTAAAAAAGGGACGAGATTTGGGTAATATAAAGTAGCTATCTTTTCTGCATGGCACAATCCTGAAAGAAAAGCTCTCTTTGTTTTACCCGTTGGAGATATTTCTATGCTGACTTTAAAAATCGCTGTTTATATTGTTGTTGCCTTCTTCGTAACTATCTTCATCTTCGGATTTTTGTCGAACGATCCCGCTCGTAACCCCGGCCGTCGGGACTTAGAGTAAAAGGGCGATAAATCATCCGCGACTTTGGAAGGCGGAAAATACTAAACGCCACAGAAACTTACTAAGCGAAAGTTAGTAAGTTTCTTCCTCCAGGTAGCTTGCTGTAGGTAGCAGAAGGCGACAGTCGGAAGGCAAAATGTATGTTTATCCTTCCCTTCGTCATTTGGCTGTTTGTTAGCCCGATTTTGCTCAAATATGCTTCATCCAGTTCTGCCACCCGATCCGCCTCCTATCCTCGAATCTTTACAACCTGTAAATCCCGCCTCATCTGCTAGTCATACAAAGTTTCTTTCAGGTGTAGATACTGGAATACACGAAAAGACAGACAAATTCAAGCAAGCCAAGGATTTGGCTCAGTTGGCAGTTGCGGGTAACACCAAGAGCGATCCTTTATTGCCAACTCCGAACAACTCAACTCAGGATGACTTAGTAGTTGCTGAAACTTCCTCTGTACCTCATTCACCAGAAACCCTCCCACCAGAAACTTCTCCACTCAAGGGTTCTGGAAGTGCTGCACTTTTAGGGCGATCGCTGGTCGTTGGTTATCCCACACAAGAGGTTAAAACCTCTAATCGCCAAGATCACGAAAATACAAAGACAAGTCCGAGCGTCAGCCTCCGGCGCTCGGAACTTATCCTCAAGTCAGCGTTGCGTAAACGGGAGACGCAAAGAGAAGCCACTGCGTTGCCAAGAAAAGTTGCAGCGGAGGTTTCCGACCTAGACGCAAAGCGTGAACCTTCTCAAAAATTCGGTGAGCGATCGCCAACTTCCAACTCTAGTGGAGAAAAACAAACCTTTTTGGATGGTAGCTTTAGCTATAGAGTTTCCCCAAGTCCCCTTGTCGTCCAATCTCCGCGTCCTCTTCAAATTGCCCCAAATCTCACAAACAGCAACAAGTTAGTCGAGTCCAAGGCGGAAATTTTAGCTGAAAAGTTAACCCAACAAAAACAGCAAAGTGATATTACTGCACAACAGTCTCCACAAGGAGACAATATCTCTGTATCTGCTGCTGATCTTACACCGAGTTCTCAATCAGTACAAAATTTCATAACATTTAAGTCTCGTAACCCGACAAACAAACTCTCAACGCCCATCACTGTAGAATTCAAGTCTCAAGTCCAACAACAAACTCAAGCACCAACCCCTACACCAGAGTCAAACACCACTAATCAGCCACAAGGTCAACCATCTGGTACAACTGCGCCAGTTAGCACGCCGCCAGCTAAACCGAGAATTGTAGAAGTCACTTCAGATCGGCAAGAGTATGACGAGCAACGGCGAATTATTACAGCTGTTGGTAATGTAGTTGTGCGATTTGATGGGGCGGTGGTGGATGCCGATCGCTTGCAAGTCAATTTGGACAACTTGATCGCTGCAGGAGAAGGCAACGTAACTTTAACACGGGGCGATCAGGTACTACGTGGACAACGCTTTACCTATAACTTTGTTCAAGATAGTGGGGAACTAGAAAATGGTAGAGGAGAAATTTACGTACCTTCAGCACAAACAGATTTTGCTTTTTCACCCACGGGTATAACTGCTGGTGGAGTCCCAAAACGTCCACCCAGCGACCGCATTAGAGCCAATCAGCCCGTTTCCGGTGTGAGTAGCCCTGGAGGAATTGATGTGACAATTGGTGGTCAGGCAGATGCTAGCAACATCCCGCCACCGAAAACAGGGGGTGCAGTCAATCGGCTCAGGTTTGAAGCTGAACAAATTGACTTTTATCCGCAAGGCTGGCAAGCAAGTAATGTCCGCATCACCAACGATCCTTTTTCGCCCCCAGAACTAGAATTACGCGCAGATAAAGTAACTCTGACGCGAGAATCACCCTTGGTAGACCGCATCAGGACACAGAAGCAGCGTTTGGTATTTGATCAAGGCGTCTCCTTACCAATTCCGGTGAGTGAGCGGACTATTGACCGCCGGGAGCGCGACGTTACACCTGCAATAGTTTCCCCTGGTTATGATGGAGAAGATCGGGGTGGTTTGTATCTTGAGCGTGGCTTTCCAGTGATCGATACAGAGAAGACACGCTGGACAATCACGCCCCAATTTCTAGTACAGAGAGCTGTGCAAGAAGGAACGGGTGACTTAGGCGCCCTATTTGCTGTCAAGACAAAAATAAATTCTGTTTTGAGTCCACGAGCAGTAGTTGAAGGGACTGGAGAGTTAACCAGTTTTGACCTGAACAAGGTGGAAGATAATTTGCGGGCGAGGTTGGGATTGCGCCAGATATTAGGGACTTCTCTTCCCCACACATTGAATCTGGAATATAGCTACCGCGATCGTTTTTACAACGGTACCCTCGGCTTTCAAACCGTCCAGAGCAGTCTTGGCGGCATTATTACCTCTCCTGTAATTCCTTTGGGCAAGAGTGGCATCAACCTCACCTATCAGGCAAGCGCTCGATATATCAATGCCAACACCGATCGCCAAGACTTACTAGAACCAGTGCGGGAAAACGATCGCATTTCACTAGGTCGTTTACAAGGCAGTGCTTCCCTCAGTAGAGGGCTGTTGCTGTGGCAGGGAAAACCATTACCACCTACTGCCACTGAGGGATTACGATACACAGCTAACCCTGTAGTTCCTTACTTGCAAGCGATCGCTAGCCTCACAGGCACTTCCAGTTATTATACCAATGGTGATAACCAAAGCACCCTAACTGCTACAGTTGGCTTACAAGGTCAAATTGGTCATTTTTCTCGACCTTTTTTCGACTATACCGCTTTTAATATTAGTTATTCTCAAGGCTTAAACAACGGATTATCACCCTTTTTGTTCGATCGCTCCGTTGATAACAAAGTGTTGAGCGCTGGGATATCACAGCAAATCTACGGACCTTTTCGCTTAGGCTTTCAAACATCTGTCAACTTGGATACTGGTAAAGAAACTAGCACCGACTACATTTTGGAATATAGCCGTCGCACCTATGGGATCACCTTGCGTTACAATCCGGTGCTGGAGTTAGGCGGCTTCAGCATTCGAATTAGTGATTTTAACTGGGGTGGCGGCACTGATCCATTTACTGAAGTTAAGCCAGTAGTAGGCGGCGTAGAACAGGATTATTAGTCAAACAGTTATCAGTTGCCCTACCTGACACTTGATTCTCTAACTGCAATGGAAATTTTGTATTCACATTTCTATCTTTTGCCTAGTCTAAGGACTTGGCATGACTCGACAGCGTATCCCACAATTGCTTGATGCCGCACCAGGTATTCTCAGGTTGGCATAGTCGCCGCTTAGTTGAACACGTGACGGTGGTTGGTGTAGGGTTGCACAACATCTTTGCACTGCGGCTTGGTACTCTCGCCATTGCTTACGGATTGCAAGACTTGCGGCATCGTTACCTAAGTCGGAAAATTTTAGCCCAGCCCGAATCAGCCAAGATTCCACGTCAGTTGTTTCACCAAGTATTTCTGGAATGGGATTAATCTTTTCCATGAGTAATATATTTTACGCATATTCAAAATTGGTAATTTTACTTTAAGAAATACTTTTGATAATAGCCAATATAATTGTTTATCAAAATCATAAATGAAAATGATTAAAAAAATGGGTCATATCTGAGTATTTATACTCAGATATGACAGAAATAATTACTATTACGGCTAGCAAACATCATTGCTTTAGCTTACAAATAAGCTGTTTTCTAGCTCGTAATCACTAGAAGCGATAGCCTAATCCAGCTTGGAAGCTGACAGCATCAGCATCACTATTTTTGTAGGCGTCAATACCCCATTTAGTATCGCCATAGGCAATGACATTGTTGCTAACTTCTGATTCAATCCCAAGGGTGACTACAGGTGCATTCTGATTGCCCAATGGGGTTTTTTGACCTTCGTCAGTTACAAAAGAATAACCACCACCGAAGTAAACGTTAGTATTTTTAGCGATGGGCGCATCGTAAGTCACTATGGGCATAATTGCGGCAGCATCACCACCATACAGCACAGAACCCCGCACTGAAACAGGCGCATTGGGAACGGCGTAACGTCCTTGGATATTGCCACCAATTTGTGCTTCATCGTTTCCTTGTCCGCCGCTGGTTGCACCAACCGCAACACCAGCACCGATGTAATTGCCGTTTGTACCCGCTGTTTGAGCAGAAGCAATTCCCGCGGAGAGGATAATAGAAGCAACTGCAATTGCAGAGGCAGCTAATTTTGTAAGTTTCATAGGATTCTTCTCACTAGAGTTAGGTAAAATCAATGTTCTCTAGTACTAGAATCTCTTTTTTTACAAAATGTAACCTCGCACACCTGGCTCACCCAAGTGGCTGAATTATTTCTCATCCACTTGGGTGTACCAACTGAAATATTCAAATAACAGCTATTTCTTCAAAAAGCGCTGACGTAGACGAGATATAAATATACTCACCTCTGGTATTTTCATCCATGAAGCGATCGCAGCAAATACAGCAATCCCCACGAATCCTGATACACATAACTGCAATACCAGAATCAGTAAACCCGTTTTACCTAAGAATTGCTGAGAAGCAACCAATGTCCCATAGCTTGCTACCCCAGCTACCAAACTACCCGCAGTCAAGCCCAGAATCGGCAAACTCCACTCACGCCAAGGTAAACCATTGAGTTTGCGATCGAGCAACCACAACAGCATCAACATTGAGCTACAATTTACACCCACTGTTGCTAACACCAAACCGGGCGCGCCAAAAGGTTTAACGAAAAACCAATCTAATAAGATGTTGAGCAAGATGTTAAAAATACTGATGCGAAAAGGTGTCTGTCCATCGCCTAAAGCGTAGAATACCCGCACCAAAACATCACGTCCCAAATAGACAAACATCCCAATCCCATAAGCCACTAACAATGATGAAACTAACTGTGTGGCTTCTGGCTTGAAAGCACCCCGCTCATATACCACCTGAACAATGGGTACAGATAGCGCCACCATCAGCGCCCCTAACGGTAGCATGGTGAAAGCGGTGAGTAAAAGTCCTTGGCGAATGCGTAATTTTAAATCTGGCCAATTTTCTGGGCCGGCAAGTTTGGCAAATATGGGTAACAGGGGCAATAAAATGATATTAGAAATAATCCCTAAGGGAGTTTGGACTAATAGATTCGCATAGTTAAACCCTGCCGCAGCACCAGGAATAGGACTGGCAAAATAAAGGTCAGTGGCAACATTAATTGGCATCATTCCAGAGGAAACTGTTGCCGGAGTCATGATTTTAATCACTTCTTGAACGCCTGGGGATTTGAACTCAAACCGCAGGCGTAATGTGCCTAATCCTAACCGCCACTGGACAATTAGCTGCACTAACCATTGGAGAATTGCTCCTGCTAAAGTTCCCCAAGCTAACACCATTCCCCCGATTAAAGCGTATTCTGGCTTAATAATGTCTTTGCCCAGTTGCATAGCCAAGATCGCAAGGCCGGCAACAACGGTAATACTGGATAATAAAGGACTAATGGAGAGTAACCAATATTGATTAGCTGCATTAAGAGTACCGAAACCAATGCCAATTAATCCTGAAAATAAAGCCATTGGTGCCATAATGCGGAGTTGTTGAATTGCGATCGCTCTGGTTGTCTCTTCCAAGCCATGACCGACTAAATCAACGATCGCATCCGCAAATAAAATCTGAGCAACTGTCACCAGCAACAGTAATCCAGCCACCAGCGTTGTCACAGTTTCCACTAGGGGAGCCGCTTCTTCTCGCCGCCGCTTGGCTAAAACGCTGACAACTGCACTATGTAATGGCCCATTGACACCACCGAGTAATATCAATAGAAAGCCAGGGATAATATAGGCATAACTATAGGCAGTGGCAGCAG
Organism: Nostoc sp. ChiQUE02; assembly: GCF_034531305.2. NCBI lineage: Bacteria > Bacillati > Cyanobacteriota > Cyanophyceae > Nostocales > Nostocaceae > Nostoc > Nostoc sp. ChiQUE02. The sequence continues at coordinate 38,720 of NZ_JAVRBN020000039.1, read as the reverse complement.
CACCAACACCAAAAGCGGCAGCGATCGCTTGCTGCCGCACTAAACCGAAGACTTTACTTATTAATGTGGCTGCGGCAACAATGCCAGCAATTCCAGCGAAAGAACGAGAGGGTTTTTGGTCTTGTTGTGTCACGAATATTACCCGACAACTCTTGCAGAGTGCATATTTTAAAACATTTAACCTGAAATCCCGTAGTCTGTCAGGTAAATTTTGACAAATTAGTCATTTTTAATGCGTTCGCCCTTGGTATTAGCAAAGCGATGCCTAGGTTGGGCTACGCCTACGCTCAAAATGAAATTCCTGAGATTGCTATAATAGTACGCATTTTAGCTCTCATTTTCAGGTGAAGGCAGGAACTCTTGCACAAAGAGAACATGAGAAAAATTAAACTAAATCATGGGTTTATTGATTATCAGCCAGTCAGAACGACTCAAAAGGGGTCAGATAGCTTTTCTGATTTGTCTTGGCAAGACTAACGTTAGTTATGTTTTTCGTTGTATACAAGCCAAAATTATTTTTTAACACATTATGAGGATAGATCAAGAAAGGGGAACTATAACAATAACCATCTTCTGGGAAATAGTTGAACACTGTAAAAATTTGCAGTTTGTCATATTTTTGACACCCTTTAACCCCATAAAGTTTGGTATGAGGAACCCTTGTATAAAAACAACATAATCCAGAGCAATGGAACCCAATTCAAATTTCACGGAAGATCAACTTCTCTTGTCAAGCGCTCAACTTCAAGAACAACTAGAGCAACAAAAAGCTCTGGCGAGTGTAATTGTGCGAATTCGGGAGTCTCTTAACTTAGAAACAATTTTTCAAACTACCGTTACACAAGTGCGTCAGTTGCTAAATGCTGACCGAGTAGCAGTCTTTCAGTTCGACCATGAACAAAACTGGGAAGGAGAATTTGTTTCTGAGGATGTTGCACTTGGCTGGGACTCAGCAATGGCAGTAAAAGTTTATGACCACTGCTTTGGAGAACAATTTGCTTCCAGTTATCAACAAGGTCGAGTGCAAGCAGTAGCAGATATTTACAAAGCGGGACTGAGTGATTGTCATGTGGCAATTTTGAGTAATTTTCAGGTACAGGCCAACCTCGTTGTCCCTCTATCGCGCCAGAAGGAATTGTGGGGATTGCTTTGTATTCATCAGTGTAGTGAGGCTCGTGACTGGAAAGAATCAGAAATTGAGTTTATTCGTCAAATTGCTGACCATCTTGTTGTCGCGATTCAACAAGCAAAGCATCTCCATGAAGTCCAATTGCAAGCCGCAAAATTGGCTCAAGCAGCTCAACGCGACCAAGTAATTGCTCAGATTGTCGATAAAATTCGCTCACCCCTTGATATTGAAACCATCTTTAAAACCACAACTCAAGAAATACGCCAGCTGCTGCAATCCGATCGAGTTGCCATCTTTAGCTTCAATCCAGATTGGAGTGGTAACTTCGTTGCTGAATCATTTGTGGAAGGATGGACTCCTTTAGTTGGTGTTGAGCCTGCGATCGCTGATACTTATTTACAACAAACACAAGGCGGACGTTACGTTAACAACCAGACATTTACAGTTAATGACATTTACCAAGCCGGATTAGCAGACTGCCATGTAACCTTGTTGGAGCAATTCCAGGCAAAAGCCTTTGCAAGTGCCCCCATTCTCCAGGGAGATCAGCTTTGGGGAATCATCGCTGCCTACCAAAATGCCTCACCCAGACAGTGGCAATCTTATGAAGTCGAATCATTGACCAAAATCGGCACACAAATTGGTGTAGCACTGCGACACTATAAGTTACTAGCACACGCTCAGTACCAAGCAGAGCAACAAAAGACATTAACTAGCGTGATTACTCGAATTCGGGAGTCTTTAGATTTAGATACAATCTTCCAGACTACTGTCACCGAGGCTCGCCAAATGCTGCAAGCAGACCGAGTTGCAGTCTTTCGTTTTGATCCTCAAAAAGATTGGGAAGGAGAATTTATTTCAGAGGATATTGTACCTGAATGTAACTCAGTAATCGCAGAAAAAGTTTATGACTATTGTTTCGGTGAAAACTTTGCACCCCTTTACGCCCAAGGTCGAGTAAATGCGATCGCTGACATTTATCAAGGAAAGTTTCCCGGTTGCTACGTCCAAATCCTAGCAAGATTTCAAGTGCGTGCAAATATGGTCGCACCTCTCTTGAAAAAAGGTGAGCTTTGGGGATTGCTGTGTATTCACCAATGCACCGCTCCTCGTTACTGGCAACCTTCTGAAATTGAATTTGCCAGTCAAATAGCCGAGCAATTGGGAGTTGCATTAAAACAGGATTCTTATTTAAAACAAGTTCAAATGCAGGTTGTCCAGTTAGCAGAAGCCACTGAACGGGAGAAAGCAATGGAACGGCAAGAATTACTGGCTGCAACCATTGATAAAATCCGCCAGTCACTCGATATTAAAACTATTTTTAGAACTACTACTCAAGCTGTGCGAGAGTTGCTCGAAGTTGAGCGAGTTGCAATCTACCGCTTCAACCCAGATTGGAGCGGTAAATTTGTAGCAGATTCGTTTAAAGATGGTTGGAAACCTGTTGCACAAGCCCAACCAATGATTATAGAAAGTTTTGAGGACACAGACGACGATAACGAACTTCCGCGTAACGAAACCTTTGTTCCGATTCGGGAAGGTGAAAAATTATGGGGACTATTAGTTGCTTATCAAAATTCGCAACCGCGTTATTGGAAAGAGGAAGAAATCAATTTATTGGCTCAAGTCGGGGTGCAATTAGGAATTGCGATTCAGCAAGCGGAATTACTCGAACAAACTAAACGTCAAACCTCAGAACTTACTCAAGCCCTGCAAGAATTAAAACAAACTCAGACTCGGTTAATTCAGGGTGAAAAAATGGCAGGATTAGGACAACTACTTGCTGGAGTCGCGCATGAAATCAACAATCCTATCAGTTTTATTTTTGGCAATCTCATCCATTTAAATGAATATACTCAAGAACTGCTAAAAGTAGTAAAACTTTATCGGCAAAACTCCTCCGTGTTGCCAACTGTCCAAGAGCAAATTGACAAGACTGATTTGGACTTTCTCATCGAAGATTTACCCAAAACCCTTGAGTCAATGAAAGTAGGAACAGAGCGTATTTGTGAGATTGTACTATCACTGCGGAACTTTTCTCGTACAGATGAGGCCGAATTGAAACCAGTAGACATTCATGAAGGCTTGGATAGTACTTTGCTGATTTTAGGGCATCGGCTCAAAAACAATAATGAACGCCCAGCTATTGAGATTGTTAAAGAATATGCTACTTTATCTTTGCTCGAATGCTATCCCGCGCAATTAAATCAAGTGTTTATGAATCTTTTGAGTAACAGTATTGATGCATTAGAGGAAAAGTTTAAAACTATACAGCAAAAGTATTTAAATTTATCCCAAAGGTGCCCGAAAATACCTTTAACTATCTGGATTAGTACGCAAGCCGTTAATCATCAGATTGTAATTAGAATAGCTGATAATGGTCTTGGGATTCCACAAGAGGTGCGATCGCACATGTTTGATCCCTTCTTCACTACCAAAGCACCAGGTAAAGGTACGGGGTTAGGATTGTCTATCAGCCATCAAATAATAGTTGAAAAACATCATGGTCAGATTAAATGCTCCTCTAAACCAGGAGAAGGAACTGAGTTTTTGATTGAAATCCCCAACAATGATTAGAGGCAACTGATTTTCGAGAATTCTAATAATATTATTTTACGAAATACCTGATACAGATACAGGGCTAGGAGCGTATACAATACGGTTCGGTTAAGAATATTTGTAGTAGCGTGGCAAGCTTAATTTATTGGGTTGAGTCATCATAGGATAGTTTTGTTTCGTTTTGGATATTCTAGGTTTTTTGAACCCAATGTTTTAAGCTTGCTGCGCTAGTAAGTTGGGTTGAACGAAGTGAAACCCAACAAACCCTACTATCGACAACCTAAACTATCTCGCGTTGACATACCCGTAACCGGATTTACGCCATCAGCTCTTTCACACAGCAGCGACACTTGATAACGGTCAATTAAAGCGTCTGTAAAATCAGCGCCTGTAATTTCAGCATCGTAAAAACGGCTGCGGGTCAAAGTTGCTTCTGTAAAGATGGCATCTTTGAGATTAGCACCATCCATAGTGACGCGATCGACTAAAGCGCCACTCAAGTTCGCACCTTCCAGATTTGCTTTTAACAAAACTCCTTTAGTGAGAATTGCGTTGGTTAAATTCGCTCCTTGAAAATTCGTCCCCCGCATTTCTGCTGCTACAAAAGTCACACCTGCCAAATCAGCATGAGAAAAGTCACGATTTTCTAAATTTATATTGTTGTAGTTGATTGTGTTTAGTTGAGCAAAAGCCGGTTTGGGATTAAGTATTATCCACAAAAGTGCTAGTATCAAAATCACAATCAAACCAAAAAAGCGCAGTAAAATCTTTTTCATAACTTTATTATTTCTCAGCAGTCCTTTGTCATTAGCTCTCTCTTACAAAGTTCTGATCGGAGGAAACCTCCGCTCAGACTTTGCGCTTTGTCATTTAACTAATGACTAATGACTCTTGCCTATTTCCAATCTTTACCAATCCGGATTGTGAGATCAGATTCTAAATCACCAATCGCCGACACTTCTATTTGACCCAAGCCTAAGACTTTTTGCAAATCAACTCCAACTCGTCGGTTGCCTTTTTGGACAACAATCTGAGTTTGACGTTGGGTATCTGGCCAATCAGGCACTTTGTAAATATTAGTAAAGCCTTTCTGTTTCAGATAAGCAATAACTTTTTCAGTTAGCTGAGGTTGATTGGAAGCATTTTGAATAGCAATTTTGAGGTTAGGAACCTGACGCATATCTGGCTTCAGACCAGGTACATTTACCCCAACATAATCATTCAACAGGCTCTGTTGTCCAGTCATATTTAGCCAATAGCTATCAGGGTCTTTGCTAAAACGGCTAAACGTACCAGGCAACACGGTCATTTGGAAGTTATCCCGATCCAAGTTGAGGCCGAAGTTCACCAACGCCATCATTTCTTCCATCTTTAGGTTGGTATCAAAATATTTTCGCATCAAGCGAGTTAATTGAGGCAACCTGGGTAAGACGGTAGGACTATTTAAGCGTTGCAGCAATGCTGCTGTGAGTGCTTGCTGACGCTGCACTCTCGGCAAATCTCCTAAACCTGGTTCGCGGAATCGAGCAAACTGTTCTGCTTGTTCGCCGTTGAGGGTTTGCCAGCCACTGACTAAATTAATCGACAGCCGACTACTGGAGTCTTTATATTCCATTGATTGGGGAACAAAGACTTCTACTCCGCCTAACTGATCGACTAACTGCCGTAAGCCGCTGGTAGAAATACGAATGTAGCGATCGATTGGGGCATTATTTAAGGTACGGCTAACTACCCGTGCTGCCAAGACTGGACCGCCTTTAGCATTGGCATCAGATACCTTAGTTAATCCCTTTTCTCCCTTTTCGGGGATGGCGATCATCGTATCTCTGGGAATGGAAAGCACCCTTACAGATTTTTCACTAGGGTTAAGCCGTACCAGCAGCATGGAGTCACTTTTGCCAGCAAAGCTTTCTGGTGAACCATCAACGGTACCGCTGACTGGTTCAATCCCCATAATTAAAATATTCATCGGTCGTGAAAGCTGGTACTGGGAGAGTTTGCTCCATAATTCCCCTGGTAGTGGGATTTTTACATCGTCTTTACCAGCAGTTCCTAAATCTTCATCTGTTCGATCTAGATTGCTCCACAAAGGAGTCCACAGCGCTAAGGTTGATACTAGCAATCCAGATAAGATGATGCCGATGACAACCGTCATGATCCACAACAGCCAACGAGGCATGGTTAAGCCCAGTCTCTCGTAAAGCTGATTGGGAATCGCGCCCACAGATTCGACGACACTACGGTTCGGATTGGCTGGCGGGTTTAGTTCGACCTCCTCCTCCTCTAAGTCGTCTACTGGTGTAGGTGTTACTTGATTTTCTGTTCGTTGAAGTTGCTGCGATCGCACCTCATTTTCAAATGCTACTTGTTGAGATGTCACCGGATTTTCCGACCATTCGACTTGTTTTATCACAATTATCTCCCCACTCAACCACTCCCTAAAAGTATGTTAATGCAAGCTACAAATATTGCCAGTGGAAAAGCTCACTGTAAACTTGTAATGTTCTTCGGTAGGCGTGTATGACAACATGAATACTTTATTGTTCCCCGTAATCCTTGCTGGTGGTAAAGGTGAACGTTTTTGGCCCCTGAGTCGCAAAGACCGACCCAAACAATTTTTAAGTCTTGATGGTAGTTCTAGAAGTCTATTACAAGCAACCGCCGATCGATTGATTGAACTCGGTGGCGGGTGGGATTCCTTGTGGGTGATTACTTCTAGTCAGATAGCTGAAGGGGTAAGACAACAACTACCCGATCTACCAGTTGAAAACTTACTGATCGAGTCGGAAGGCAGAGACACTGCCGCAGCCGTTGCTTGGACAAGTTTAGAAATCAAACAACGCTATGGAGAAGACGCTGTTATTGGCTTTTTCCCTGCTGACCACTGGATTGCTGATCAAGAGGCGTTTGCAAACACATTAAGCGCGGCTACGCAACTAGCAGCAAGCACAGCAGCGATCGTTACACTGGGGATCAAGCCTACTTTTCCATCAACCGGTTACGGCTACATTGAACAAGGTGAAAAAATAGGTAGCTTTAATGAGTTGCCAGCTTATCACGTTAACCGTTTTACTGAAAAGCCTAACCGCGAAACGGCAGAGACTTTTTTATCTACGGGACGTTTTAGCTGGAATAGTGGAATGTTCGTTTTTCGGGCAGGGGTTGTTCTCAAGGAACTACATACCCATGCTCCAGAAATTATCGAACCTTTAGAACAACATGGTCCTGATATCTATCCCCAGTTGCCTAAGAAGAGTATAGACTATGCGCTAATGGAAAAGACAACTCTAGCATACGTTTTGCCAGTTGATTTTGGTTGGGATGATTTAGGAGATTGGAATGCGATCGAACGCTTACTGAAGACAGAGGAGACTCCCAATGTGGAACTCGCTACCCACATAGGGTTGGATACGCAGGGGGCAATTATTTATGCCTCAAATCCACAAGATGTAGTTGTTACTATTGGTTTAGAGGACGTGGTGATTGTGCGTGATCGCAATGTCACCCTCGTTGTCAAAAAAGAACGTACCCAGGAAATCAAGCAGATCCTCAAAATTCTCCAAAGCGATTCCCGATTTTCCGACCTGCTATAAAAGTTAAAACCCTTGGCAGAGGCTAAAAAGTTTATTTTCCCATTATAACTTGACTGTCTGTTATTTTATCTGACAGTTATGAACATTATTAGCTTTAAGCCTCTGGCCAAGACAATAGCAATCGAGTCTATTACTGCCTATCAAAATACATTTCTCCGTCCCAAGGATTTTGTTGCTCCCATCGCTTGTTACAGGGCGGTGATTCCTGCTCAAATTAAGTCAAACAGAAGCTTCATGAAGCCGTACAATCATCCATAAAAAGATTTCAAGACTGTGCCACAACTAGCAAAACTTTAACAAGTACCAAAGCTAGAGCCAACTTCCGTTGTATTGTCATCCCCTGCTCCTTACCTCTTTAAATTCTCTGCATCTTTGCAGTTCTTTACAAAAATGTTCCTGACCCAAACTGTTCCCCGTCAACGAGAAATTCTTGAAGTATTCCTTCGCAATGGCTGGGACTATATGCGAAGGTTACTCACTGGTGGCAAAGCTGATGAACCCCAGCTACCTACACCTGCGGTTTTGAAAAATATTCTGGTAGACTTGGGCCCAGTTTACGTCAAACTTGGTCAGCTACTCTCCACTCGCCCCGACTTACTTAGCGCCTCCTACATAGAGGAATTGTCAACTCTACAAGACGAAGTACCACCAGTTCCTTGGTCGGAGATAGAAATAATCCTCCGTAAAGAATTAAAACGTCCACTAGCAGAAACCTTCAGCACAATTAACCCTATCCCTGTAGCGGCGGGATCAATTGCCCAGACACATCGTGCTACATTAGCGGACGGTCGAGAAGTTGCTCTGAAAGTGCAACGTCCAGGAATTGATATTACTATTGCCCAAGATATTGCTTTAATTCAAGGTATTGCCGATTTAGTGGCGCGGACTGAGTTTGGGCAAACTTATGAAATCAAATCCATCGCTGAAGAATTTACCAAAGCTCTAGAAGCCGAGTTGGATTTTACCCGAGAAGCGGGTTTTACAGACCAACTGCGGCGTAACTTATCTAAAAGTCGCTGGTACGATCCCACGCAAATAGTGGTTGCGGAAATTAACTGGGATTTGACCACAGAAAAATTACTGGTGATGGAATGGCTGGATGGAGTGCCGTTCCTATCGGCGGATTTGGACAATAACAATAATGGTAAAGACCCTGCTGTAGAGCGTAAAGAAATAACTACTTTGTTATTTCGGGTATTTTTTCAGCAACTATATATTGATGGCTTTTTTCACGCTGATCCCCATCCGGGGAACTTGTTTTATCTCAAAGATGGTCGCGTTGCCCTCTTAGACTGTGGCATGGTGGGAAGACTTGATCCCCGCACACAGCAGATATTAACAGAAATGTTGTTAGCGATCGTTGATTTGGATGCTCAAAGATGCGCTCAGTTAACTTTACAGCTATCAGATTCTGCTCAACCTGTAATTTTGTCGCGGTTAGAAAATGATTACGATCGCATGTTGCGAAAGTATCACAATGTCAGCCTCACCCAAATAAACTTCAGTCAGATAATTTATGAAGTTTTACAAGTTGCCCGCAACAATAAAATTAGATTACCTAGCAATATGGGTTTGTATGCCAAAACCCTAGCGAATTTAGAGGGTGTAGCGCGGACATTCAACCCGGAGCTTAATTTTTTTGATGAAGTTAAACCATTAATTACAGACTTGTTTCGTCGGCAATTACTAGGCGATAATCCAGTGCGATCGCTATTACGGACAGCCTTAGATATTAAAAGTCTGTCTCTCCAATCTCCTCGCCAAATTGAACTGTTATTAGACCGAGTTACCTCGGAAACCTTACAGTGGAATCTATCACTGCGCGGGTTAGATGGCGTACGGCGCACTATGGACGATGCGGCTAACCGACTATCTTTTAGTATATTAGTAGGTTCGCTGATTATGGGTGCAGCAATTATTTCGACTAGGGCGCAGACAACTCAGCTATCTTTTTTGAGCACCACCCTGTTTGCAGTCGCTAGTTTATTGGGCTTGTGGTTAATTATTAGTACATTGCGATCGGGACGTTTACGCTAGAACCTATATGTTGTGCTAGGAAATGATCATAGCTATCACTAGCGAAAATCCCTGCTTTAGTATTTGGAACCACAGATACATATAACAGTTTCTAACTGAGTGAGTTACAGAGCCTAGACTACAAAGCCAGGTATAAAACCTATTTTACTCATCTCCCAACTCCTGATTCCTGACTTTCGCTGTAAACAGTACTAAACACTAATGATTTATGTGTGTTTACTGGAAAGTTCTGATGCCTGTCTTGAAAAGTAACGCTTGTTCTAGCGGTTTGCGATCGATCGCTAATAGTTCGGCAAAAACGCACTGGCTCGACTTTTTGCTGCGGTGGACTACGCCAAAAGCAAAAGCCGCCGCTCAGACTTGTCTCTGTATGCATTTGTAGTTCTAATATAAAAAATATGTCAATCATCATTGCTGAAAAGCTAAGTAAATCTTACCCAGTAGCAGTTAAAAGTCCGGGTATTAAAGGTACAATCACCCACTTTTTTCGCCGCACCTACCGCTCAATTAAAGCAGTTCAGGATGTTTCCTTTGAAATTGCCCCTGGTGAAGTAGTGGGTTTTTTAGGCCCAAATGGTGCTGGTAAAACCACCACACTCAAAATGCTCACGGGGCTGATTCATCCCTCTAGCGGTACAGTCAGAGTCGCTGGACAAGTTCCGTTTCATCGTAAAGAAGCATTTTTGCAAAAAATTACTTTAGTAATGGGGCAAAAGCAACAGCTAATTTGGGACTTACCAGCACTCGATTCTTTGAAAATTAATGCTGCTGTATACAACATTTCTGATAAAGAGTTCCAGCGGCGGGTAGGAGAATTAACAGAGATGCTTTCTCTAGAAGGTAAGCTTACCCAACCAGTGCGGAAGCTATCTTTGGGTGAGCGGATGAAGGCAGAATTGTTGGCAGCACTTTTGCATCGTCCCCACGTATTGTTCCTAGATGAACCGACACTGGGATTGGATGTAAATGCTCAAGCAGCGGTGCGCGAGTTCTTGCGCGAGTACAACCAGCGTTATCAAGCTACAGTGCTGTTGACAAGTCATTACATGGCTGACATCACAGCTTTGTGTCAACGGGTGCTGTTGATTCACCAAGGAACACTAATGTATGACGGTAGCTTAGATGGACTACTAGAACGTTTTGCCCCATACCGGGAAGTTCATATAGAGTTAGCCCAACCTCTACCTATAGAAAAACTTATGACCTATGGTGATGTGCAACTCTTAGAAGGGCGATCGGTGCATTTTATGGTATCAAGAGAAGCGCTTACCCGCACCGTTTCTCAGATTTTGACGGATTTGGAGGTAATTGATTTAACAGTTACCGAACCGCCTGTGGAAGAAGTAATTGGACGAGTTTTTCAGGCAGGTGTTGTGTAGTACAGACGCGATTAATCGCGTCTCTACGAGAGTGGGTAATTTTTGTAGCGGGAAGTGAAGAAATGAAGCGGATAATCAGAAAAGCCTTAACTTTGCTATCAGTATACTACGCCTATATGGTTGAGTATCGGGCAGAACTAATCTTATGGGTATTAGCTGGGTCTTTGCCGATTATCCTCATGGGTGTCTGGATACAGGCAGCACAAGGAGGAAAGTTTGGGCTATCACCTGTGGATTTTGCCCGTTATTTCATCACGGTTTTCATTGTCAGACAACTCACAGTTGTTTGGGTAATTTGGGACTTTGAAAAGGAGGTTGTGGAAGGTAAGCTTTCGCCCAAGTTACTACAACCACTCGACCCCGTATGGCATCATGTTGCAGGGCATATTTCTGAAAGATTTGCTCGTTTAACGTTTGCTTTTCTATTAGTGGGATTATTTTTCATTCTCTATCCCCAGGCTTTTTGGGTACCGAGCTTAGATAGATTTTTGCTGTTTACATTGGCGGCAGGGCTAGCTTTTGCTTTGCGGTTTCTGATTCAGTACACCTTTGCTATGTTCGCCTTTTGGACAGAACGGGCTAGTGCTTTAGAAAATTTTTGGTTGTTGTTTTATCTATTTTTATCTGGTTTGATAGCACCTTTAGAGGTCTTTCCAGAACCTGTACAGAAAATAGTCATGTTTACGCCTTTTCCCTATTTAATTGATTTTCCCGCGAGTCTTTTAGTAGGGCTACCCGTGGATATAGGACGGGGATTTGGGTCAATGGTAGGTTGGATATTAGTATTTTTGGGTGCAAATCGCTTTCTTTGGCGTGCGGGTTTGAAACGGTATTCTGGGATGGGAGCATGAACAATTTATTATTTATAATTCATAATGTAGGCGGTTTACCACCCTAGAGTTTGGCTAAGTTGAGGAAACTTGAGTGCGGCGGATAAGTTCATCCACTTCATCTAAAGTATTCATCTTTAATACGCCTCGGTAAATTGCCTTTAATTGTTCTAAATTGTAAATTAGAGAGATTTCTTACATCAGTTTTAATCATTAGCAGCTAAATTGTATCTCTAAAGCACATTCAAGTTCTCATGCACTGATGTACTTTGCTAGATATTTTATAGATTACTCGGTATCGTCTTAAACTTTTCTGCCGATCCCAAAGAATAATCTTCTAATTTAAAATCAGCAAAAGGCTTTTTTTCTAACCTATACCGTAACGCCTCATCGAGAATCACACCTGCTGATTGTTTTTTAACACCAATGATTATAACACTTCTCTGATATGTAGATAAATCATGATTTGTCTGACAATTACTCCGTTGAAATTGACCCAAATTCAATAAGCGATAAATTTTGACACTTGGTGTATTAATAAATATTTTTTTCACTAAAATTTGTATTTGTTTCGAGCGTTCTAAAGCCACACGCTCTTGAACTGCTGTATCACCTTTACAAGAAGCTGTGCCTACAGAGATAATCTCACTAGAAGCCTCCATAATCTTTTCTATACCTTCTTGTTCTAAGTTCAATTTTAAAAGATCAAGACTAATAATGTCATCATTATATTTAATTTGAAAGTTGCTGCCTAAAAGCCATTTATACTTTATTGATAAAACCGCTATATTAAACTCAGCTATTCTTCCTTGACTATCCCTCCCTTCTTGATAAGTAAAATATTCTATATTGCCTTTCTTTTCTGGACGTTGTTTGTAATCTGCTCCTACAGAAAATTTCGATGTTCGTGTTGCTAAAGCCACTATACTAAGCAATCCTAACACTACTAGTAATATTGCAAAAAATGTCAATAGCGGCACTTTTTCTGGTTGTTTCTGTGGAGCCAATAAGTTGTTATTGATAGGTGAGGGTAACTGCTCAATTTGAGAAAATTCAAGTATATTACTATTTATTGGATTGATTTCGGTTAGTTGAGTTTCAATTTCTTCTACGGAATGTAAAATTTCTTGGGCATTGACAGGACGTTTTTCTATATCAGTTGCTATTAGCCAATCAATTAAATTCAACAGTAAGGGTGAGATATGGGTGGTATGGTTTTGCCAGTGCAACAAATCGTGCTGGACATCATACATATCCAAAGGATGGTATCCCGTCAGCAAAAATACAAATGTGCGTCCCAAAGCAAAGAAATCTGATTGCGGTACTGCTTGACCATTCATTTGTTCTGGAGCGCTGTAGCCAGATGACATCAGTGCCGTCATCTTGTCCCCGTTGCTGAGTTGGTCTTGGTAAGGTTTAGTAATTTCACTGACAGTGCCAAAATCAATCAGTACTAAATTTCCCCAACCTTTCTCAAGGGGGGATCTAATCATGATGTTAGATGGCTTAATATCTCGGTGTAGATACTGTTTACTATGCACTACATCTAAAATTTCTATCAACTGTCTTAACCAGTCTATGGCTTGTTCTTGGGATATAGGGTGATTCTGCTGCTTTAGCCACTGTTCTAAGTTGTAGCCATCGATTTTTTCCATTGCAATGCAATGCAACACCAAACCATTTCGGGTTTGATACTGGAAGTAACTATCTTCTTTGGGAATGCCGGGATGCTTGAGTTGTCCCAACACCGTTACTTCTTGCTGAAATAGTTCTACTGCTTTGGCTTCGCCTGATAGATCCTCTTTGAGTATCTTGAGGATTTTGGGGGTATCTTGTTCGTATGCCTGATAAACTTTACTAAACCCTGTTTTTTCACTCAACAGGCATGTCACCCGATAACGCCCTAGCAATTCCAGATGGGAACCACAACTTTGACAAAAGCGGTTTTGATGATTATTTGGGTGATTTGGTTTAGGGCAAACGGGATTGATACAAAGGCTCATGACTGGCTTATCCGTACTTTAACTGGGGACTAGGGATTGGGGACTAGGTACTGGGGATTTAAACCGCACCCTTCATAGTTCAGAAATTTTTCCAATCCCCAATCTCTAATCCCGGAATGACTCCCCTTCTCTACGAGACGCCAAGGGCGATGGGAGATGACTCGGCTTTATGCGATCGCTAAAGGGGAGCAGCTTGTCGCTAGACATCGCTCCTATTAATTCTTCTGTTGCCGTATGATAATCCCGTCCAATAATCATGAGATTTTCTATCTGTGTTCTGCCAAGAAAGCTGCCACAGTTTGGTTAAATGCCTCTGGTTGTGTCAAAAACGGCCAATGATTGCCGGGAACTTGGCAGATACGTAAGTTTTTAAGATAGGTTTTGTAGGGTTGGATTTGCCAATCTTGGAGGTTCAGACCTTGTTTTGGCTGGACGAATAGCGCAGAGGTATCAAGGGGGATTGTAAAACCTGGCACTTGCATTACTGCCTCAAAAATCCCGTCACGGGCGGCGATGGTAAATTTGCTGCCCCAAGTCCCATCAGGTTTTTGTTCTATTCCTGCTTGGAATACTTGCTGCTGTAAGGAACTCCATCCTTGATATTGCTTTAACTGCCGTGCTTGTTGTTCGGCTTCTTCGTGACTGGCAAAGGGGCCCATGCTTTTGAGAAAAGGCAAGAAGCGATACAACATTGGAAAAGTTACCCTGAGAAAGCTGGGCATTTTCCAGATGAAAATCGGATCGACAAGAATTATACTCCGCAAACGCTTTGGGTTTTGTCTTGCCCAGATGGCAGCTAATTTTCCTGTCCATGAGTGACTTACAATGTGGGCAAAAGTCCATCCAAGATGATCCATGAGTGCTTCCAGGTCTGCGATCGCACTCTCAAAGCTATAATCTATCTCTGGCTTACTACTTTCACCATGTCCGCGCATATCTGGTGCAATTATGTGGTAGTCTGCCGCCAAGTAATCTCCTAAAGTAGACCACACTAAAGCATGGTCGCTTAAACCATGCAACAGCAGTAAAGGTTCTTGACCTTGGTTCCACTCTAAATAAGAAAGTTGGATATCAGGCTTTGATAAAGTTTGACGTACAGGCATCATTACACATCTAGCCGTAGATAGTTTTGCGTTTATATGGTACTGCGAAAGGAGATGGGGGATGGGGGAGCAGGGGAGGCAGGGGAAGCAGGGGAAGCAGAGGAAGAACAATCTATTGATTCTTGAACAATGCCCAATCCCCAATTCAGTTGTTACCAAATACCACTTTGTGACTCTGAAGATTGTACCAATTGACACGAAATAATGAGGCTAATGAATGCCAAGATCAAAAAAAAGGATGCCCCAAGGATATTAAAAGTACTATGCCAGAATTACACCAATCAATTGCCCAGCATTATCACGAACGGACTAAATACAACCCTGAGACTCTCGCCTCCAAAAATCAGCGGTTAGACTGGGCTAAACAGCCAGTGCCGTTTAAAGAGTACAAAATTGGCTCTACTTTTGATCTCAAACCCTACATCCAAGAAAAAGCAGAGGCATTTGCTAATAACCCAGATGCTCAATGGTGGCAAAGACTCTCGCGGCTGTTATTTCGCAGCTATGGATTGACCGCAAAAATGCCTTCTATGGGTAGTGCAGTGTATTTACGCGCTGCTCCTAGTGCAGGCGGGTTGTACCCTGCCGAGGTGTATGTGGTTTCCCGTGGTACGTCGTTATTGCCACCTGGTCTATATAACTACCAGTGTCGGACTCATTCTCTCATGCATTATTGGGAAAGTGATGTTTGGCAAAGTCTGCAAGCTGCTTGTTTCTGGCATCCTTCCCTAGAAAATACCCAATTGGCAATTATTGTCACTGCGGTATTCTATCGTTCTGCGTGGCGCTATGAAGATCGGGCTTATCGTCGGATTTTTCTGGATACGGGACACCTGTTGGGTAATATCGAGTTAGCTGGTGCGATTACTGACTATCGCCCTCACTTAATCGGCGGCTTTGTGGATGAATCGGTTAACGATCTGCTTTATGTTGATCCGCAACAAGAAGGTGCGATCGCTGTCTTACCTCTGGCAGATTTGTTAGATGTGAATCAAAATTTGCCATTGGGATGTACAGCTTTACCTTCGGCCACGGAAACTAGTTATCCCCAAATCCCTGATGGTGAATTGCTGACATATTTTCATCGACACACCCAGATCCAATCAGGTATAACTGGCAATCTTAATCTACCAGCTATTAAACAAGAAAAATCTTTGGAGGATAAATACAATTTTCCTTTCTGTTTAAAAATTCCCACAACCACTGCACCTATAGATTGGGGACAAAAGCTGTCAGAACTGGAAATCACTATGTACAAGCGACGCTCTACCCGCGCTTACAATGGTGATGATTTAAGCATCGATGAATTGAAAAGTTTACTCGATTTCACTTACCAGCCGCAAAATTACATCGACCAAAGTTTAGATATTTCTCCAGACTACTTTGATCTCAATTTGATAGAAACATTCATTGCGGTTTGTGGAGTTAAAGGATTGGAGTCGGGTTGTTACTATTACGCGCCCAAAGCACAAGAATTACGCCAAATTCGGTTTAAAAACTTTCGGCGAGAGTTACACTTCCTTTGTTTGGGACAAGAATTAGGGCGGGATGCAGCAGCAGTGTTATTTCATACAGCCGACTTAAAAGCTGCGATCGCACAATATGGCGATCGCGTTTACCGTTATTTACACATGGATGCCGGTCATTTGGGACAGCGCCTGAATTTAGCTGCAATGCACCTGAATGTAGGCGTCAGTGGTATAGGTGGATTCTTTGATGACCAAGTAAATGAAGTTTTGGGTATCCCTGCTGATGAAGCTGTTTTATATATCACTACATTGGGACGCCCAAGATAAAAATAATCCCAGAGGCGCTGAGAATGCAGAGAGTTTCTTTCTGTGTTCTTTACGTCTTTGTGCAAGTGATATTTGCTTAGTGTAAACTATCAAACATACTTTAACTGCAATATTTGCATGAGGATTGAATCGACATATACATTTGTGGTCAGTCTCTTTGAGTACAGACCGATGTTTTTTATCCCTAAATATTAAAGAGCTTATGCATGGAATTCTGAATGCGTAGAAGACTTTATAAAAAATTTAAAGAACTGCTTTAGTAGAAGAAAATAAAATTCCCTTGCTAATCATTTTTTCAAAGAGGTACTTTGTGTCAGATATCCTGTTGGAGGAACAGTAAATAAACAGGAATATGAAATTATTAACGGATATCAGAGAATAGCAACTTTTACTATCTTAGTATCTTGTCTAATCAAGATATATGAAAACTTAAAAAACAATCTGAAAAATCTGGCATTTTAAAAAATTTTGTCACACAACCACTAATGCTATTTCCAGAAAATGAAAGTCAACGTCTAGAAGTACTTAATCAATATCAAATTTTAGATACGCCACCAGAAGAACTTTTTGATGAACTAGCTCAACTAGCTGCTAATCTTTGTGAAACACCAATCGCTCTAATTAGCCTAGTTGATGCAGAACGAGAATGGTTCAAGTCAAAAATCGGAGTAACCATATCGGAAGTTCCTCGAAGCATTTCCTTTGGTAGTTATACTATCTTGGAAGATCAAATATTAATCATTTCCGACACTTTGCAAGATGAACGGTTTGCGACAAATCCCCTTGTAACATCAAATAATTATTTCCGATTCTATGGGGGAGTTCCCCTAATCACCTCAAGCGGCTTTGCATTAGGTAGTCTTTGTATAATTGATTTTGTACCGCGAAATTTGCCTGTTAAAGAGCAAGTCGCCTTACAACAGTTGGCCCGACAAGTAATCAGGTATTTAGAGCTACATCGACAAAAAATTATTGATGATAGCCAAAGGAGCTTTAATCTCCTTTTCTCTAAAAATCCCAATCCAATGTGGGTATATAACCAGAATAATCTGCAATTTTTAGATGTAAATGAAGCTGCTGTTGTCCACTATGGCTATTCACGAGAAGAATTCTTGCAAATGCGAACGACTGACATTCGCCCTCCAGAAGATGTGCCTATCTTCATGGACTATTTAGCAAAAAAGTACTCTAATTTAGACTTTACTGGACAATGGCGACATAAGCGAAAAGACGGACAGATTATTGATGTAGAAATTGTCACACATACAATAGACTATGGCAGTTATAACGCTCGGTTAGTTAATATCCGAGACATCACAGAACACAAACGAATAGAAAAAACTCTTCAGGAAAGTGAAGCCAGATTTCAAGTCATTTCTGAAGCCATTCCTGTTCCATTCATTATTTCACGTGTATCTGATGGGTTGATTTTATACGCTAATCCAGAGTTTCTTCAAACATTTCGGTTTTCTCCAGAGTATTTAGTTAATCACAAAACTTTATTAGATATATATCATAACTTTACAGATTTAGAATCGCTGTTAAAAATTCTTAATCAATATGGCTTTATTCATAATTATGAACTCCAATTAAAAAGAGCAGATGGAACTTATTTTTGGGCGATCGCTGCACTACAATATTTAACTTTTAATAATGAATCAGCAATTTTAACAGTTTTTTATGATATTAATGACCGAAAAAATGTAGAAACAAAACTTCAAGAGCAAAATGAGTTTTTACGGATAATTTTTGAGAGTATACCGTTGATGATTAGCCTCATTGATGCCAATGGTAGACTCCAGTGGGTAAACCAAGAATGGGAAAATGTTCTAGGTTGGAAATTCCAAGATTTCCAAACTCACGATGTTTTGGAAGCGTTATACCCTAATGCTGAATATCGTCAGTATGTAATTAATTTTATGCAGTCTGCACAACGTAATTGGGGTGACTTTAAAACTCAGGTGTGCGATGGTCGTTTGCTGGATACGTCTTGGACTAATGTTTCCCTTTCAAATGGTCAAATTATCGGTATTGGGCAAGATATCACAGAACGTAAGCGAACTGAACTAACTTTAAAAGCCCAAGCGGAACGGGAGCAATTGATGCGAACCGTTGCTCAACGGATTCGTCAATCTTTAAATCTCCAAGATATTCTGAATGCAACAACTCAAGAAGTACGAGATTTACTTGGGGTTGATCGAGTGGTAGTTTATCAGTTTGATTCAGAGATGATCGGCACAATTGTGGCAGAATCAGTGGAACCTGGATGGACAGTTTCTTTGGGCGTGCAGATTCATGATACGTGTTTTCAAACAGGCGCAGGAGTAGAGTATTATCAGGGACACAAACGAGCGATCGCTAATATTTATGAAGCTGGACTAACTGATTGCCATATTAGCCTGTTAGAACAGTTTGAGGTTAAAGCAAATTTAGTCGTACCCATTTTACTAGAAGTAAGCTCTAAAAACCCTAGCTCTCACCTTTGGGGTTTACTGGTGGCGCACCAATGCTCTGGTTTTCGCGACTGGAAAGAAAATCAATTAGATTTGCTCGATCAACTTACAGTCCAAATAGCGATCGCGATTCAACAATCCAGTATCTTTGAGCAAGCTCAAACTGAACTTATTCAAAGACAAAAAGCTCAAGTAAAATTAAGAAATACCTTGGTTGAAAAAGAAGTTCTATTAAAGGAAGTCCATCATCGAGTTAAAAATAATTTGCAAATTGTCTCCAGTCTATTGCAACTTCAGTCTCAAACACTCAAAGATCCGGAAGTAATCAAAGTTCTTCGAGAAAGTCAAAACCGAATTGAGTCAATCTCTCTAATTCACAAAAATTTATATACTTCCGCTAATATTGGGCAAATTGATGTTGCTGACTATATTAGCAATTTAGCAGCAAGCTTGCTAATTTCCTATCAAATATGCCCTAGTAAAATCGCTCTAGAAACTGATATAGATCCATTGAATTTGAATGTTGACCAAGCTATTGCCTGTGGACTGGTTATTAACGAATTAATCTCTAATGCCCTCAAGCACGCTTTTCCCAACCAACAAGTAGGCATAATCAGTATTGCTTTACGTAATGTTGGCAATAATATCGAGATGACTATCCGAGACAATGGGATTGGTTTACCAGATAATTTAGATTGGAGAAATACTGATTCTTTGGGTTTGTCGTTAGTACATGACTTGGTTACAGAACAGCTAGAAGGCGACATTACTCTAGAACGCGATCGTGGAACAGTATTCAAAATCCAATTCACGCAGTTAACTTTGCATCAATAAATATCAAATGGGTCAAGCTAGGATTTTAGTCGTTGAAGATGAAGTGATTGTGGCTAGAACTATTGCCAGCCAACTCAGTCAACTAGGATACATTGTTACAGGTACAGCTTCATCTGGAAAAGTTGCCATTGCCAAAGCATCGGAAACTCAACCAGAATTAATATTAATGGATATTATTCTTAAAGGTGAGATGGACGGTATTGCTACTGCCAGTCAGATTCGTGAGCAGTTAGATGTACCTATAATTTATTTAACTGCTTATGGTGACGATCATACTTTAGAAAGAGCTAAAATTACCCAACCTTTCGGATACATTGTTAAACCATTTACTACAAAAGATTTAAGAATAGCAATTGAGATTGGTCTTTTAAAACATCAGTTAGAACGCGATCTCCGAGAGAATCGAGATCAGTTAGCAACCCTTTTAAACTCAATGAGTGATGCTGTAATCGCTACAAATGAGCAGGGAACGGTGACATTCATGAATCCCGCAGCTGAGGTGCTGACTGGCTGGCAGCAAAAAGATGCTTTAGGAAATGAGGCGGCGAAGATTTTTCATATTGTCGATGAAGTTACAGAGACTACATTAGAAAACCCTGTGACAAAAGTGCTGCGGGAGCAACAGGTTGTTTACTTAGGGGAATTCACATCTCTAATTACAAAAAACGGAAAAAGAGTTCCAATTGGCGATAGTGCTTCACCACTGAAGCGACGACCTGACCAGATAAATGGTGTAGTAATTGTTTTCTGGGATCTTAGCGAACGACGCCAAACAAAATTGCTAGAGCAAGCATTGCAGAAGGAACAAGAACTTAACCGTCTCAAGTCCTTATTTATCTCTACCGTATCTCATGAGTTTCGTAATCCTCTGACTGTTATTCAAACGGCAGTAGAACTCATAGAAATGCAAGGAGCAAATTTGACAGATGCAAAAAGAGGCATCTATTTAAAGCGAATTCAAGGTGCTGTGCAATCTATGGAAAAACTCATGGAAGAGGTGTTGTTTATGGGTCGAGCGGAGGCAAAAAAACTCGTATACAACCCTGCTCCCCTTAACTTAGAGCAATTCTGTCTAGAGTTAATCGAAGATTTTTCTATTGTTGAAAGTAGTGTGTATGAAATTGCTTTTACCTGTCATAGCGAACATACCGACGCTGTAATGGATGAAGGACTCTTACATTACATGTTCGGGAATCTACTCTCAAACGCGGTTAAATATTCACCAAGAGGTGGCAAGATTCAGTTTGATTTAATATGCGACCCGATTGAGAAAGTAGCAATTTTTTATATTCAAGATCAAGGTATGGGCATTCCCGAACCAGACCAAGCTCGACTTTTTGAATCATTCTACCGAGCCTCAAATGTCCAATCAATTCAGGGTACTGGATTGGGGTTAGTAATCGTTAAAAGATGCGTTGATGCTCACAGGGGTCAAATCAGTGTCACAAGTCAAGTTGGAGTTGGTACTACATTTACAGTAGTTTTGCCTTTAAATTCAGAATTATCCTTGACTGAAGCTAATGAATGAGCGCATTTAAATCTCGCTTTTCTTATGAACTCACATCCTGATTTTTGCTACCAACTTGGGTTTGGTAATGACGCCATTTTTCCTGCTGACGCGCTCTTTTCTCCTCGGTAAGGCTATCAAAACAATAGGGACAAGAGATACCTTGCTCATATTTGGGAGACACCTTATCTTCTTCAGAAATCGGACGCCCACAACAGAGGCACAACTCATAACTTCCTGCCTCCAACCCATGACTGACAGCTACCCGCTCATCAAAGACAAAACATTCCCCTTCCCATAAACTTTCTTGGGCTGGAACTTCCTGCAAATACTTAAGAATGCCGCCTTTGAGATGATAGACTTCTGCAAAACCTTGGGCAAGCATGAAGGATGAGGCTTTTTCACAGCGAATGCCGCCTGTACAAAACAGAGCAACCTTTTTGTGTTTAGTTGGGTCGAGGCGGTGGCGCACATAATCGGGAAATTCGCGGAATGATTCAGTTTGCGGATTTTCCGCCCCTTGAAAAGTACCAATATTCACCTCATAATCATTGCGGGTGTCAATCACGATTACTTCTGGATCAGAAATTAAATCATTCCATTCCTGGGGATTGACATAAGTACCAACTTGCTCATTCGGGTCAATTTCCGGCAACCCCAAAGTGACAATTTCCTGCTTCAACCGCACCTTCATCCGCTCAAAGGGCGGGGTTTCGGTGTGGGACTCTTTGTATTCGAGGTCTGCTAAACGGGGGTCAGAACGCACAAACCAGAGAACAGAGTCAATCGCCTGACGCGAACCCGCAATTGTACCGTTAATGCCTTCTTGTGCCAGCAAAATTGTTCCCTTGACACCTTGCGCTTGGCAGTAAGATAACAGAGGATCTCGTTTCTCGGCAAAATCTGGTAGCTTGACAAATTTATACAGTGCTGCAACAACTTGGATATTTTCTGGCTTCATCCCTTTGGTAATGGAACAATATAAGTTAGAATAACAACGGCAATCATAGTTATCTACTATTTTAATTTTACGGGGGTTTAGCTCAGTTGGTAGAGCGCCTGCTTTGCAAGCAGGATGTCAGCGGTTCGAGTCCGCTAACCTCCACTGGATATGATTTATCTGAATGTGCGATCGCAAATACAATGTCAATCAAAAGCCCATTCTCTATGAAGAAATAGGCTTATTTTCCTTGGTAGGCAAGGGGTTAGAGGAGAGAAAAGTTAATATTGCATTTAATTGCCCCCATCCAAAGCCGTACTTAGTTAGAGAAATCTCTAGATAATGAAGTGAACTGTGCCTTGACAGCACTTAGATAATTTTGATCGTTCAAAATTTGCGGCGGTAATTTCTTGGCAGTGACAGCAGCCTTAACTAAATCTTCCGCAACAATATTTCTGTTCTGGCGTTCAGAAATCAGAGTTCCCCCACTGGGAATACCCTGCTGCTCTAAACCACCTTGGTAAGCAAGAGAAACAAGATTGAAGGGTTGGAGATAACTAGTAGTCGTGGAATTACTGAGTAAAGCATGGGAATTGATAGCAAGTTTGATTGGCTCATCCTTGGCGTAGTTGTTATTTGTAGCTGGTTGAGCGTTAGCAATTCCAGATGTGAGGGCAACAGCAGCAATCATAACTCCAGAATTAATCAAAGTTGCAAGTTTCATAGGGTTATCCTTAACCAGATGAGGTTTAATTAATCTTTTTTAGTAACAGTGTCTCCTTTGTTATAAACCTTAGCCTCGTATACTTAGATCATCCGATCAGTTGAATTCTTTCTCACCCATTCGAGTGAAGCTATGAAGCTGTCAGGAATAGTGTAGTAATAAACATTTAGTTTACTTGTTGGGAAAAGTGGAAAGATGGGGCGATACAGTACTGCTACAATAAGCGTCTTAGTTGGCATTATCCAGAGCAAGTTAATCAAAATTCGACTTATATATACTTAGGGGGTTGTTTGAAAAAGCGTCCATTGGGGTTAGTGGCAATTGTTCTCTACAAATCATTTGCCGCCTTGCTGCTTATGGTTACTTCGATCGCTTTATTATTGACATTAAAAAATTATCAAACTCTAGAGGCTTTTTCAGAAAATTATGTTTTAGAAGGTAAATCGATAATTATTGATTGGCTTTTAAAGAAAGTTATTAACTTAAATCCCCGAACATTGGCATTTAGCGGCATTGGAACAGGAGTTTATGCTATTGTGACTAGTATTGAAGCCGTTGGTTTATGGTACGAAAAGCGTTGGGCACATGTCTTGGTGTTGGGACTTGTCGGTATCAGTATTCCACCAGAAATTTATGAATTGATTCGCGGGTTATCTCCGATAAAAATATTGATTTTTGTGTTGAACCTGGCAGTGTTTGGTTATTTATTTCGAAATTTTCCTAAACATCAAAACTAATTTTTATTCGATACTTAGGGTTTGTAGTAGCGGGGCGTTTAGCCCGTGCTGAATACTGAGTAACCAAGAGAGCGAAACGTGGGGATTGAAATGTTTAACGACAAGAGACTGCGGGTTTACGCAAAACCAAGACCCCACGTTGTACAATCGCTAGAAATACAATCTGGAGAGCGACTTGCCTAGATCGATTCACTCTACTCAACCACCACTTAAATTTATTCCCCAACGGTTGAACCGGCTGGTACTCCAGATTGTTCGGTGGTTACTGCCGATGGCACTACGGTTTCGCACTCGCCCTTGGCTACCAGCTGGGATTGTCCGGATTGAAGCCAAGAATGTTGAGGTATTAGCTGAACTTTATCAACAATTCCAGGCGGGAAAAATTCGCTTGTTGTTGGCATTTCGCCACCCAGAAGTGGAAGATCCTCTCTGTATGCTGTATTTGCTTTCTCGGATTGTGCCAAAAGTTGCTCGTCAGGAAGGTATTACACTACAATCCCTTGTTCACAGCTATTTTCTCTATGACCGGGGTATGACGGTTTGGGCTGGAAAGTGGTTAGGTTGGTTATTCTCTCGGCTGGGGGGTGTGCCAGTTCATCGCGGTAGACGACTAGATCGCCAAGCTATTCAAACAGCACGGGAGTTGTTTGCTAATGGCGAACTACCGATCGCAGTTGCACCAGAAGGCGGTACTAATGGTCATAGTGGTATTGTTAGCCCACTGGAACCTGGTGTTGCTCAAATGGGGTTCTGGTGTGTAGAAGATTTACAAAAAGCCAACCGGACTGAGACTGTGATCGTTGTGCCGATCGCCATCCAGTATCGCTACGTTGAGCCACCTTGGTCTAAACTGGATTGGCTGCTGAGTAAGTTGGAAGCTGATAGTGGCTTGGCAGTAAAGGAAATTGATTCGGGCAATCGCGAAGAGATTTACTATCAACGCCTGTATAGGTTGGCTGAATACCTCATTACCGAGATGGAAGAGTTTTATCGTCGCTTCTATCATCAAGACATTCCAAAAACCATCTCAACTGATGAATCTGCTAGTTCTAATCAAGTCTTAATTGCCCGACTTCATCGCTTACTAGATAAAGCTTTACAAGTTACCGAGCAATATTTTGAAGTTCAAGGGCAGGGTAATTTTATTGACCGCTGTCGCCGTTTGGAAGAAGCTGGCTGGAATTACATTTATCGGGAAGATTTGCCAGATATCAATGCTTTAGCACCCTTTAAACGCGGTTTGGCAGACTGGATTGCAGAGGAAGCAGACTTGCGAATGCGGCACATGCGGATAGTGGAAAGTTTTGTTGCAGTCACAGCTACTTATATTCAGGAACAACCAACGGCGGAACGGTTTGCAGAAACTGCTTTGCTTGTATTCGATATGCTTTCTAGAATTCAGGATACAACACTTCCAGGGCGACCTCGCTTAGGTTTGCGGCAGGCACAAATCACTGTGGGAGAGCCAATTTCAGTTACGGAGCGCTTTCGCAATTGTCAAGGCGATCGCCAGGCGGCTAGACAAGCTGTGAGCAATTTGACAAAAGATTTACAGGTTGCTTTAGAGAAGATGATTGGTTGATTACAAAGTGATGAAACGTCTCAGAGGATGTTTGGATAAACTGACGCTCTTACGCAAAGACACGGGGAGAAATTTCAAAATGAACACAAACAATTTGAGCTTCTAAGCTGCTACTCCTAACACTACTCGGATAAAACTTTTTCTTCCCCTGCTTCCCCTAATCCTACTCCCTTACCGATACAGCCAAACCCGAAGTAGTGAAAGCAGTTGCTCAGTATCTACAGGTTTGGTGATGTAGTCAGAGGCTCCAGCTTCGATGCACTTTTCGCGATCGCCTGGCATGGCTTTAGCAGTTAAAGCAATTATTGGTAAGGAACGAAACTGTTGTTGCTGGCGGATGGCGCGGGTGGTTTCATAACCATCCATTTCCGGCATCATGATATCCATCAAAACTATATTAATGTCAGGATTAGTTTGCAGCCTCTCTACGCCATCTCTGCCATTTTCGGCAAACAGCACTTGCATTTGATAGCTTTCTAAAAAGCTGGTGAGGGCAAAAATATTTCGCAGGTCATCATCTACAATCAAAATTTTCCGATTAGCCAGCACCGGGTCAGTTTGATGTAGTTGCTCTAGCATTTGACGCTTTGGTGGAGGCAAATTTGCTTGTACCCGATGCAAAAACAAGGCAGTTTCATCTAACAACCGCTCTGGCGATCGCACATTTTTAATGATAATTGTCTCTGCTAGTCCCCGCAGCTTGGTTTCTTCTTGTCGGCTGAGTTCTTTGCCGGTATAAACGATGATTGGCAGTTTCAAAAGCCTCGGTTCAAGCTTTATCTGCTCAATTAGTGAAAACCCGCTCATATCGGGCAGACCAAGATCCAGTACCATACAATCAAAGTGATGCGATCGCAAAATCGAGAGGGCTTCTGCCCCCGTACCCACTGCTGTACTCTGAACATCGCCATTACCGATCAGTTCGATAATACTTTGGGCTTGTACGGGGTCATCTTCTACAATTAGGAGGTTTTTTACCTGACGCTCAATAAAGCCTTTAATCTCAGTTAATACCTGAGTTAGCGCTTCTGGAGAAACAGGTTTTTGTAGATAGGTAATCGCTCCTAACTGTAATCCCCGTTGCTGTCTTTCATCAACAGAAAGTATATGTACTGGTATGTGTCTAGTATCTGGCTTATGTTTAAGACGATCCAGCACCGTCCAACCATCCATTTCTGGCATGTGGATATCTAGCATAATCGCATTGGGTTTAAACTGTTGCGCTAGTGCTAGACCTTGTTTGCTCTGTAAGGCAACGATGGTTTTAAAACCTTGCTCGCGGGCCATATCTAGTAAGATGCGGGCAAATTTATCGTCATCTTCGATAATTAGCAAAATGCGATCGCCCGGTTGAATGATTTCCCGGTCATCTGGGATATCGTTGGGTAAGCTGGGAAGGACTTTCGCTGATGGAGTGATGTCTACAGTTGTCGGTCTGTTTTCCACTAGCGGCACTTCTTTTAGGGTCGATGCT
The DNA here is from genome assembly GCF_034531305.2 of Nostoc sp. ChiQUE02. Taxonomy (NCBI): domain Bacteria; kingdom Bacillati; phylum Cyanobacteriota; class Cyanophyceae; order Nostocales; family Nostocaceae; genus Nostoc; species Nostoc sp. ChiQUE02. The sequence goes on along the minus strand of NZ_JAVRBN020000039.1, from coordinate 12,040 downwards.
GCGTGAAAGGAGCTGATTGGTCCAGAAGGTGGTGAAGTGAGAGGATTTTTACCCTTCTCTTCCTGTCGCCTGGGCAAGTAAAGAGTGAAGGTGCTTCCCTGGCCTGGTTGGCTGACTAGTTCAATTCTCCCTCCCAACAATTGAGCCAATTCGCGGCTGATAGACAAGCCCAAGCCAGTTCCCCCGTACTTGCGGCTGGTTGTACCATCTGCCTGCTGAAATGCCTCGAAAATAATCTTCTGCTTCTCGCCTGCAATGCCTATGCCCGTGTCGCTAACTGCAAAAGCAATCATAGGATTATCAACTTCAGCTGCCTTAGTTGCTATGCCAATTTGTAACTTTACGCCTCCCTGTTCGGTAAACTTAAAGGCGTTAGCTAGGAGATTTTTTAGGACTTGTTGCAGACGTTTGGAGTCGTTATAAATTGTCGGCGGTAAATTCTCATCCCGTTCAATAGTAAAACTGAGTTCTTTATTGTGGGCAACTTGCCGGAAAGTCTGCTCTAGAGATGTCTCCAAATCTGCAAAAGCAATTTGCTCAATATCGAGCGACATAGTACCCGACTCAATTTTTGCCAAATCGAGAATGTCATTGATTAACTCTAGTAAATCAGTCCCAGCCGAGTAAATAGTCCGGCTGTACTCTACCTGTTTGTCGGTTAAGTTGTTAAAAGAGTTATCTGCTAACAGCCTTGCTAAAATTAACAGGCTATTTAGCGGTGTCCGTAACTCGTGGGACATATTCGCCAGAAATTCCGACTTGTATTTGGAAGACAAAGCGAGTTGTTGAGCTTTTTCTTCCAAAGACTGCCTCGCCCGCTCAACTTCTTGGTTCTTGCGGGCAACTTCTTGATTTTGGACTTCTAATAATTTTGCCTTTTCTTCTAGCTCCTCATTTAGTTGCTGTAATTCTTCGTTAGACTGCTTGACAAGAAATTGTGATTCCTCCAACTCGTGCGCCTGTTCTTCTAAGCGTTGATTGCTTTGCTGTAGTTCTTCTTGCTGGCTTTGCAGTTCCTCTGTTAAAGCAACAGACTCTTCAAGTAGTTGCTGAGTTTGCAATTGTGAGGCAATATTATTTAAAAATACACCCAGAATTTCACTCAATTGCTCTAAAAAGGTCAGATGCAGATGGCTGAAAGACCCAAAAGAGGCAAGTTCAATAACAGCACTCACCTGCGTCTCAAACAATATAGGCAACACAATAATATTTAGCGGTGGAGCTTCTCCCAAGCCGGAACTGATGCGGATATAATCACTAGGAACTTCCGTGAGGAGGATTCTTTGTTTTTCTAGGGCACATTGTCCCACCAGTCCCTCGCCCAAACGAAACTGGTTTGCCAGATTTTTCCGCTCTTTGTAAGCATAACTACTCAACAACTTTAGTACGGGCTGGTCGTCTATAGACTCGATAAAATAAAAAACGCCCTGCGATGCCCCAATCAGTGGTGCTAGATTCGACAAGATCAGGCGAGATGCACTTTCTAGATTTCGCTGCCCTTGGAGCATTTGGGTAAATTCAGCCAAATTAGACTTTAGCCAGTTTTGCTCGTCATTTTTTTGAGTTGTGTTTCGCAGATTAACGATCATCTGGTTGAAGGTACGCGTCAACACGCCAATTTCATCCTGGCGATCACTATCTGGTAAACTCACCAATAAATCCCCATCCGCCACCTTTTGAGCCAAATCAGAAACTCGCTTCAGTGGTACTGAGATATGTCGGGTGAGGATAAATCCGATCAAAGCTAAGATCAAAGAAAATAAAGGAATACTATAAACAATGCTGGCGATCGTTTTTTGAGCAGCAGCTTGTGCTTTAGCAGAGCGCTGTTTCAGCAGTGTATTCTCCTCAGCTTTCATCGCCTGGATAATTTTCTGGATCTTATCCATCAGCTGCTTACCCTGGTCTGTCAGGATAGCTTTTTGGGCAAGTTCCACGCCTTGGCTTTGCCGTAGGTCAATGACATCTTTCATTACAGCCATTCTCTCTGTTAGCAGTGGCTGCAAAATATCAAGGCGATTTTGTTGGTTGGGGTTATCTGCTGTTAACCTTTGAAGTTCCTTGAATTTTTGATTTAGTACTTGAATGGCAGCGTTATAAGGTTCTAAATAGCGTTGTTCTCCAGTAATAATGTAGCCGCGTTGTCCAGTCTCAGCATTTGTTAGTTGCAAGTTGAGGTCTTCAAGTTGACTTAACACCTGGTAGGTATGGCTTTCTTTGCGCGAAGTTTCAATTAGCTCATTGGTGCTTTGGTAGGAAATTAGACCAATAGTGGTCAGAGTTGCCAAACTCAGAGCAAAACTAATTCCTATTTTGCTTCCAATCGTCAAACGTTTCAACATTATTCCAGGTAGCTATTTCAATTATTTATATTTTTTTGGCACTATTCGGATTATGATTTAGCTATACAAATTTATAATATTTCGTTATCTGCCTAATTTTTTGCCCAGTCGAATGATATTACTTGCATCTTAATAATTTATAATAAATAAATTTATAAACTTTTTATAAAAAAATACATTAAATTCTAATATTATCTAACATTTTGATATCCAGCTTAATATTAAACCTTGAGATAGTGTAACTTCTTTCCAAAGAACCAGCCAATTGGCTTTTTAATTCAATCTTGTGATGGATAATTAAAGACTTGTTATTAGATTATAAATTTAACAACAGGCTTTAACTAAAAAATGGTGGTTTTTATGAGCGCAGTAGTTAACCTAACAAGACCAAAATTCTGCAAAGGACAAAAGGTAGAATTTATCGGTGGATTGGGAACCATAATACAATATTGTCCTTACTCTGGAAACTGGTCGTATCTTGTAGAAATGGAAATGGGTTCAGAGCCAGAAATGGGTAGGATTGGTTATGAAACTACCATTTTACTATTTGAAACAGATATTATTTTACTCCAAGAGTAGCCTGTTAGAGGTAAGATTTTATTAGTTTGAAATGATCTTTTACTCAAAACGTGATTGGAAGACATTAAGTAATTTAACGATCGCTCAATATTTTGTTGTGATGGGTAAACAACTGTTATGGCTGACAAAAAGGCTAGTATTGCTATGCGAAATTCAGAATTCGTAATACCCTACAGGGAACTCAAAGCGCTACTACGGAATTTATAATTTCTATACCGTAAGCGTTTCATTTATTTGGAATAGCTGGTTTAGTTACGCCCTACTATACTGGATAGTAAAGAGCAGGCGGATAGCGAAAATTAAGCTCATTCAACCATAATTACTATAAATTTTAAATATATATAGCAATCCTAAATCATTTGTAAGATATAAAATCGCTGAAAAGCCTATAAATACCTACTTTTATTCTCCGTATTTTCTCACGTTTCAATTTTGATTGCTATAGTATCTATCGCTCTTCAACATAACATCAACGCTATTGTACATCATTATAGAGTTCAGCCCTAACGTGAGTTATCCCAAGCAGTAATCTGATGGAAATTTAAGGCTTTAAAAGCCAACTTCTATTCATTTGAAGGACAAATAATGTCTTTTCCTATAAATTTGCAGAATTATACACAATCTCGGTCTGGTATCAAACCTCTTGAGATTTTGATGTTTAGCTAAAAGTAAAGATTGGTACTAACTAATCTTGACTAATAACATGGCGATCGCTTCTAGTTGCATTAACTACAGATTGGCTATAGATCCGAAGATGTTGAACCTTGTTACTCTCTAAAATAGCTCTTGCACCTGCCATGTAGATATCAGTACTACTTACGACCAATAGGTAATTACCAAGGCTCACTTGATGTTCATAATCTCTGGCTAGATCGTCAGGAATTCCTAAAGTAGTGTAGTTATCTTTGGAACTACTGATATCTACTTCAGTAAGACCATTAAGTGTGTTTGTATCTTTAGCAATTACCGACACTTGACTCATCGGAAAACCAGCGGTTTTCAGTTCAGTAAGTGCTCTTTCTGTATCTTGACGGGTAGAAAAAACACCAACTGCATTTTTATAGCGACTATTTGGGGTCGAGTATGGCTTATAAATACCCCACTGTTGAATATCACGGCGATTAAAAACCCTCTTAGCAACACGAATCTCTATGTCTATACCGATTACTATCACCAAATAGTAACCTTTACAAACTAGATCGCTGTAACCCTGTGCTTGTTCTTGAGAAATTCCTAAACCTCGTAACACACGACGCAAACCGCCTGTGGTTGAATTGATCGCACCACCTGCTAGAGTGGTAGCGATCGCAGTTGCTTCTGCTCCCGCTAAGATGACTCGACCTATACCAGGAATTACCCAGAGAACTAAACCGACTAATAAGCCAGTAAGACCCTCTAAAGCGCTACCAGTAAAACCTCCAGCAGCATCGTCTGAGGATATATTGCCAGTGCACTCTTTATATTCAACACCAGCAATATCACTTTGTTCTTCTGCATCCTGTGCAATTACAGAAACTTTATGCATTGGAAAATTAGCAGCTTTTAGTTCCTGAAGTGCTAATTGTGCATCCGAACTTGTAGCGAAAACTCCTATAGTTGTTCGCTCTTTTTCTAATGTCATTTTATCGGTTTATTGCAGCTACAAGTGATTCCCAAGAGTATTAGCTAATTTGAGGTAATTACACAGCACGACGAGTTACTAAACCCCAAAGGAAGATCAGTAGCATGGCACCAAGAACAGCAAATAAAATGCTTCCCAGGGATAAAGCTCCTACAGATGCCGCAGCTGCCGAACTACTTCCTAGCAAAGCTTGACCCAAATAACCCCCGACTACGGCTCCAAGTATTCCTAATACAATGGTGGAGAGAATACCGCCACCTTGGGTTCCTGGATAAAATAACTTAGCTAACGCACCTGCAATTAAACCCAAAACCAGCCAAGCAATAATGTTAGTCATATAATTTCTCCCTCGTGAGGATTTGCTTTGTTTGCTTTTGACTATTTAATATTAAAGTTTGCCTATAAAATTCCTGATCTATCTAGAGAACTAATGTCAAAAATCTTTAGATATCATTTGAATATTCATCAGGTCGTCTTTGAGGATGAATATATAAATTAGTAACAATAATGTCTTTAGTATGGCAATCATACTTTTTTTACTTGAATTATATAACCCAATACGCTTGGTTTTGTCTGTATAGCCAAGCCAGTGCGTTGGGGAGCCAGCACGCGAGTGCATCTCCCTTTTCAGAAGACGGATTTTCCGTCGCAGGTGACTGGCGTCCTGCTCTACCTGTTTGTTCGCTTTTAGCGTTCCGGTTATTTAGCAACTGGCGTGCGAATTCTATTCGCCAGGACTAGACATCCTTTGACAAAAGTTGAGATGCTCCCTGTAAACTCGACTTTAGAATTAAGCTTTTCCTAAAATATCAAGTAGAAAATTTTCTAGATTCAATGATTCACAGAAGGGAAATATAGATTTAAATTTGCGATTTTATGAAAGCGGTATTAGCATTTCAAGACTCAGAACTGAGGACTAAAGAAAGAGCTAGTTGATAGAGTTGGCGACGGGGAAGGGAGGTAAATTTTGCTAACTGACGGCTAGCTTGCGATCGCGATATTCCCTGACTAATTAACTGTTTCAATTCGGCTTTCAATTCTTCTTCTGTCAGTTGGGGCTGATTCGGTGGAATTCCCGCCACTACTAATGTATATTCACCTTGGGGTTCTCGTTGGCTGTAGTGAGCGATCGCTTCGGCAATTGTTCCCCGCCAAAATTCCTCATACAATTTTGTTAACTCGCGCCCTAGCACAATTTGGCGATCGCTTCCCCAAACAAGAGCTAAGTCTTGCAAAGTATCTCGCAATCGGTGGGGCGATTCGTAAAAAATCAATGTGCGAGATTCTGTTTGCAGAGATTCTAAATGTTCTTGTCTCTGTTGACTTTTAGCTGGGAGAAAGCCTTCAAAGACAAACCGATCCGTTGGTAGTCCAGCTGCACTCAAAGCGGTAATTGCTGCACTAGCGCCAGGAATGGGAACTACTGTAATTCCCGCCTCAATACAGGCTTTCACCAGTTCATATCCAGGATCGGAAATTCCTGGCATTCCGGCATCGCTCACCAGAGCGATCGCTTTATCGTTAACTAAATGCTCTAATAGTTCTGGGATGCGGCTGGTACGATTGTGTTCGTGGTAACTCACCTGGGGTGTTTTAACTTGAAAATGCTGTAGCAGTTTCCCTGTGTGACGCGTGTCTTCCGCAGCAATGATATCCACAGTCTGCAAAATTCGCACCGCCCGAAAGGTCATATCTTCCAGGTTGCCAATTGGTGTGCCGACGACGTAAAGTGTTCCTGGTTTTGGATCGGTTTGCATGAGAGAAAGTTAGGAATTTGTAGAGACGTGATTCATCGCGTCTGTGCAGGAGAGACAGGAGAGACGCGATGAATCGCGTCTGTACAAGAGTTAAAAATAATAATTTATGCAGCTATACGAACATATATGACAAATGGATCGTCCAAAATCGTTCGACTGAGCGTAGCCGAAGTCCAAAATCCAAAATCGAATCGTGGATTATTTGTAGGTTTAGTAACCTTAGATTTAATTTACCTTGCTGACTCTGCTCCTAAAAATAATCAGAAGATTGTGGCTACTGACTATACTGTAGCGGCAGGTGGCCCAGCAACAAACGCGGCTGTGACTTTCAGCCATTTAGGAAATCAGGCTACAGTCTTGGGTGTAGTGGGTTCTCACCCCATGACACAGCTAGTTCGAGGTGATTTGGCAAATTACAAAGTTGCGATCGCAGACCTTGAGCCTACCACTGATTTAGCACCGCCTGTCTCCTCAATCATTGTCACCCAAACCACGGGTGAACGAGCCGTGGTTTCCATCAATGCTGTTAAAACTCAACCCAGTAGCGCATCTATCCCGCCAGATATTTTGCAAAATGTCGATATAGTACTGATTGATGGACATCAGATGGTGGTTAGTTATTCTATAGCCCAAATGGCGAAAGCTAAGAATATCCCAGTAGTAATTGATGGTGGTAGTTGGAAGCCTGGATTTGAGCAAATTTTGCCGTTTGTAGATTACGCCATCTGTTCGGCTAATTTTTTTCCCCCCAACTGCCAGACTGGAGAAGACGTTTTTGCCTATCTGGGCAGATTTGACATTCCTCACATCGCCATTACCCACGGACAAAAACCAATTGAATACTTAAGTTGCACTAAAACTGGTATCGTAGATGTGCCGCAGATTCAAGCGGTTGATACATTAGGGGCTGGAGATATTTTCCACGGTGCTTTCTGTGATTACATTTTAAGAGAAAGTTTTACTGATGCACTGGCACTGGCAGCTAATATTGCTGCTGATTCCTGTAAATTTTTTGGTACCCGGCACTGGATGGATTTAAACTAGGGGCGCACCGCTGTAGGCTAAATTAATGAAAGACTTACAAGAAATATTAGCGATCGCTCGTGAGGTAGGTTGGGGCGCAGCAGATATATTGCAATCCTATTACCACGGCACTGCAAAAGACCCTAACTTAGAAATACAATATAAACAAAATGAGCCTGTCACTGTTGCCGATGTAGCTGTGAGTCAATACATTTTGCAGAAGCTACAAGCAGCTTTGGGTAACGAAGATTTTGCTTACATCAGCGAAGAAACCTATCAATCGCCAAGTACGGGTACACATTCTTCTGATCCTTGGGTGTGGATAATTGACCCTTTGGATGGTACACGAGACTTTATCGAAAAAACTGGGGACTATGCAGTTCACATCGCTTTAGTTAAGGAAACACGCCCAGTGTTGGCAGTGGTGGCAGTCCCAGAGGCTCAAAAGTTATATTACGCTACCAAAGGCGGGGGTACATTTGTAGAAACCCGTGATGGTTCCGTTCCTTTACAAGTCTCCTCAGGTAAACGAGTTGAGGATTTAACCTTAGTCGTTAGTCGCTCTCACCGCAACCAACGCTTAGATTATTTACTACAACATTTACCCTGTCAAAATCATAAATCTGTGGGTAGTGTAGGCTGCAAAATCGCCACCATTGTCGAGCAACAGGCAGATATCTACATTTCCCTTTCCGGCAAGTCTGCGCCCAAAGATTGGGACATAGCAGCCCCAGAACTGATTTTAACAGAAGCTGGTGGTAAATTTACTCACTTCGACGGCACTCCGTTGCAGTATAACACTGGTGATATCAATCAATGGGGAGGTTTGCTGGCTAGTAACGGTGAATATCACGAAGCACTGTGTAAAGAAGCAGAAAGGGTTTTAGCGCAGTTTGAGCATAGCTAATGGGGCATTTGAGGATGAATATTTTTTAATTTGCTTTTAAAACAGTTACTCATGCTATGATTAGCCCCACTACCGATAATAATCTTTACCTTTTAGTCCACAGCTTAATTTTCAAGAAACTAAATACCTGAGCGATCGCTAGTTAATACTCATTTGCTGTTAAAAGTGTAACTTTTTATAGTACAAGCAACAAAAGCCTGTTATTAGAAGCTCTTTAAACCTGCGCTAATGGTTTGATTTGTGAATAAAATTCACTATCTGGCGATATTCAAAGGCTGAAGGCTGTGCTACACTCATGGACATAAAGATTATTTTCGGTTGAGTAACTCGTTTTGATTTCTAAAAAGTGTCTCTCCGAATTTAACTCTCTACACTCCCTGAATTCGGAGATTTCTATGTCAATTTACGTCGGAAACCTGTCCTATCAGGTTACAGAAGAGGACCTAAAGCAGGCTTTTGCAGAATACGGAACAGTAAATCGTGTTCAACTACCCACAGATCGGGAAACAGGCCGGCCGCGTGGGTTCGCTTTTGTGGAAATGGAATCAGACACACAAGAACAAGCAGCCATTGATGCACTTGATGGTGCTGAGTGGATGGGACGTGATTTGAAAGTGAACAAAGCTAAACCTCGTGAGGAAAGAAGCAGTTCTCCTCGTGGTAGCTGGGGTGGCGGTAATGCCCGCCGCAACAATAATCGCTACTAAAGTCGATTTCTTAAAGTTTCACATTTAGAGTCTCCAGCAGATAAAGCCAAAGGCTCCACTCTGCTGGAATATTTTATTTTGTATCTAGTCTTGAACTATTCATCCATATTAAGGAGGAATGAGAATGACACAAGTAGTTTTAGGGGAGAATGAAGGTATTGAATCAGCCTTAAGAAGATTTAAGCGGGAAGTTTCTAAAGCAGGAATTTTCCAAGATATGAGAAAAAAGCGTCACTTCGAGACGCCGATAGAAAAGGAGAAGCGTAAAGCAATTGCTAGGCATAAGCAACGTCGTCAACAACGTTCTCGCTTCAATTAAAAAGTCCAAGCAAATTTGCCTTTAGATTTGACATCCAGCCAGAATCTCTTCATTGTTACCATACCTGCGGCAAGTCACAAGTAATTAGGCATACATTAATAAACAAGACTGTTCTTAGTAGCGCTGTGTTTGCTTTCAGCGCTACTATCCGTATATAACCATATAAAAGCAACATAGTTTGTTGAGTTCCATTTGCGGAACTTGTAACAATATAAATGTATCTTCCTCTATACCCATAAAGTATTGTAGATATCGTTAGTCTACAATCGTTGGCTCTGGATTTTCAATAAAATGTTACGACTTTATCATTTATTACTAGGTTCTATTTTGCTGGTGTCAATACCACTGGGAGCAAAATTTGTTCTTCCCCAATTTTCTCCACCCAAAGTGGTAAAACCCCCTACGGTTGCAAAACTTCCCAACTCTAATGAGGCAAATATCTGGCAGAAAATCCTGGGAAATAGTGCTGCTCCAACTAACTGGCAAGTTGCTGCTTGTGAGGGAAATGCACCTCTGTTGTGTGTCTCCTCCAAAGGCAAACGTTTGGGTACAGTTGAGATTAACGTTTACCCATTAGCAAACAATGAGGATTTCCAAAAGAAACTCGTAGCAGTTGGTATTCCCAATGGTTCAGTAGACTACCAAAGTTCCAAATACCAAACCCAGGTATTATCAGCACTCAAGGCTTGGGTTGCAGACCACTACGCTGCTTTTGCGAAAGACCGTCAGGGTGAATATGGAAAAGAGATTACTTTCTCAGCCTACCCACCGCAACCAGTACCTATTGGTAAGCTTCAGGGAATCCGCTATGGGTTCGCCGGACTCAAGGAACAAGGTGGAGTACAAGAGCAACATATCAGTCATGTTGCCTTTGATGGTAGTAAACTTTACGTAATTACTACTGCATTTGACCCAGGTACGCAAACAGGTAAGTTTGAAAAACTGGAAAACTTGGCTATTTTTCAACCTTACCTATATGCGATCGCAGCAGATTTGCGTTTACCTTAATAAGGATTGGGGATTGGGAAATCTTCCTAGTCCCTAGTCCCCACTACCCATCAACCTAAATTTCAGCCACTGCCCGTTCAATCAAGCGACGTGCTAAAGTTTGCGTGCCGGTGTGTTCATAATAATTCGTTGCTACATCTAGGAAGGCTGCGAGGTAGTCCAACTTGTCATCAGCAATATCGGTAAAACTTTGCAAGTTGTGGACAACCTTTTGTGGCGTTAAATTATTGGCGCTAACTAGCCCATTCATCCAACCTTTCACTGAGTCAAAGCTTTCGCCAATAAAGTTGAGTTTACTGCCAGCATTGTTCCCTGGAATCACATCTTTGATGTTTTGGAAAGTCGAGTTTTGTTCTAACTCCTGTGGATTTGTTTGATTAATCCCAGATATTGCTTTGCTGATGAAGTCTGGGCCCAGAGGTATCAAACCATCAACACAAACTAATGCCACCATGCGGATGAGTGACTCACCACTATACTCACCTAAAGAGGCGACAAAATCTCCAATACTGTCTCCAGGAATACCGTTAATTTGACAGAAGGCTACCAACTCAGCAACTAGTTTCAATGTCAAATCGATGGTTTGAGCTTTGTCTGGTTTGGGAGTCACAGAGTTTAAAAAACCTAACAAAGGAATTTTCTCGCCAACTTTGTTAGCTAAAGCTGCTGCACCAAGCGCTTTATCTGTACCATCAACAGTTTGATATAACCACAAGGCTGTTTGGTATCCTTGGGATTTGTCGTTGAATAAATAAATCGCTCTTTCGCCAATTTGCTGAATTAAATCTTCGTCGTCTTCGCCAGTGACATTCTTAATAGTGTTGACAAAGCCGACGGTATTGTGCCACTGGCCAGGAGCAACAAAATCAAGGGACTTTAATAGAGAAACAGTTAAGCCGCCGGTTGGCAATTGATCAACCAACTCAAAAATCGATTTGCTCACAAAAATCTCCTTATTTAAGTTTTGTTATCTGAATGTTCGTAGTGCAAATCATTTCAGTTTAGCCAGACCATTAAGATTAAACTTCTCTAGCCAATCTGCGCGATCGCTAGCTGTAAATGATGAATCGCGAGAAAGTGCTTTTACTTGGTACTTACCTACCAAAATTGCAGTTTGCGTCTTACCAACTTCTATTGCGGGATAACCACCAATTTTTTTGGTACTCTTCGAGAACTTTGCTGCTGCATTAGGTGTGCTGGTAGTATCAGAAATAGATAGTAATGCTATATCTTTACCGCCTTTTTTCAACTTCGCTTCTGCAAAGCCTTTTTTCTCTTGGGTATAGACACGCTGGTAGCCATCACCTGCATTAGGGAAAAATTTATTAAATTCGCTACCCTGAGTTGCGGTTTTAGCCACCGCCTGACCCTTTCTTTGTTGAGTGCTTTCTTTTTGCACTTGGTCAAAACGTCCAGGTGTTTTTGGACTACAGGCTGTTGTCAGTAGTACCACCGACAGCAACAAAGCAGCTACTACCCTACGTCCACGGTGTAAAATCATTCTTGGCTTCTCCTTATAATTGAGCTTTGAGGCAATTATCTGTGCTGCTAGCAATTATTACCCGTAAAATTTACTTTTTGATAATTATTGCCTAAGTTCTCAACTATAGCGGTCTAGTTTTGATGTAACACCCATCATTTAGCACTTCAAAAAAACGTACCAATTAACCCAATGCAAAGACGCCCCCCCTTTCGGGAGAGCGTCTTTGACTTATAGATAAGCGTGAAGAGCGTAATCTCAGACTATGATTAACCGTTGATAGCAGGAGCAGTTAGA
>NZ_JAVRBN020000038.1:0-64965 GCF_034531305.2 Nostoc sp. ChiQUE02 | reverse complement strand
ATAATACTAATTATATTTAAAAATAAGGATTTCAGGGTTTTATCAAAGGAATTTAGCATAACAAGTACTGAAGAGCCGTATTTATTTAATGAACTTGTTATTAATTTTGGTAGTCTTAGCAGATTTTAAATCAGAGTTTAAATGTCATAAAATTGACTTTGAAAAGAAAACTTTATTCGTAAGTAGTTTATTGGTTAACAGAGAATTCCTTGGGTAAACTGCGTTTAATTACGTAAATCCTATATTTTTTGATAGTTGCTCTATTCAAGCAGTGTTAACTTTAAGCTAACTTTACTAAAAATTTAAATACAATAAACAAACTTCCTCCGGAAAATTACACTTTTCGGGGAAAATAAGAGTGTTGGGGAACTTGAATACTTAGGTATAGTCAAAATAAAAATGTTTAGACAGTACTTTATTAATCGTAGTTTCAGAATCTCAGGTAAATATGCTTAACACAAGTTTGTTTAAATTCCTAACTCAGCCAGTTGTGGGTGTGGCTTTGTTAAGTGCTGTCAATGTCGCTGTGCCATTTGCGAGTCTAGCTCAGGGACAACCATTACCACCAACTACACAAACACCAGGCACACAAACACAATTAGATACTAATTATTCATTAGGAGGCGGCGATCGCATCCGGGTAAATGTATTTGAAGTACCTGAATATACAGGAGAATACCAAGTTCCTCCAGGTGGAGCAATCAACCTACCTTTAATTGGCAGTGTGTCAGTCCTCGGTCTAACAACTGAACAGGCTGCTGACGAAATTGCTAGAAGATATGCTCGCTTCCTCAAACGTCCCTTAATCTCAGTCAATTTGTTATCGCCTCGTCCTATCAATGTTTTCGTTGCCGGAGAAGTGACACGTCCAGGAGCTTACACTCTTAGCTTGAGCGGAGGCGCGGGAGACAATCCAGGCGTACAGTACCCCACTGTATTAGCCGCATTGACAACAGCACAGGGCGTAACCTTGGCTGCGGATGTGAGTCAAATTCAATTAAGGCGTAAAATAGGACGTTCTTCAGAGCAAGCCATTAGCGTCAATTTGAAGGAACTTATCCAAACAGGTAGGTTATCACAGGATATTACCTTGCGTGATGGAGACACCATAGTTGTGCCAACAGCAACCAACTTCAACGTGGCAGAATCTCGTAATATATTTGCATCTAACTTTGCTGCCAGCCAAACCACGCCTCGCACGGTAACAATTATCGGTGAAGTTAATCGTCCCGGTTCGTATCTTGTTACCCCAGCCAGCACAGATGCCCAGGGGGGCGCAGCAACTAACAGTGGTACTGCTAATCCCAATGGTCTACCAAATGTGACACGGGTTATTCAACTAGCTGGGGGAATTACAGCACAAGCTGATGTTCGTAATCTCAGGCTACGTCGACTTACAAGAACTGGCTCAGAACAGGCTATAGATATTAACCTTTGGCAACTATTGCAGAGTGGCGACGCTAGTCAAGACATCATCGTGCAAGACGGAGATACGATTGTTATTCCGACGGCAACTGAAATTAACCCCGCAGAAGCTACTCAATTAGCTACCACTACTTTGTCTCCTACACGCATTCAAGTTGGTGTGGTAGGTGAAGTTAAAAAACCAGGCTTAACAGATGTTCAGCCGAATAGCTCTTTAAATCAAGCTATACTGGCAGCTGGCGGATTTAATGATGCCAGAGCTAGTAGCAGTGCTGTTGATTTGATTCGCCTCAACCCTAATGGTTCTGTTACTAAACGTATAGTAAAAGTGGATTTCTCCGCTGGGATTAATGAGCAAACTAATCCCATACTCCGTAATAATGACGTTGTGGTAGTCAACCGATCTGGTTTAGCTAAGACTGGCGATACCACAAATACCATAACTGGCCCTTTAGGTGTTATCTTTAATCTTTTGAACTTGTTCGGACTCTAGCTTAATATATAGATGCAAATTGGGGGCGTTGGTCAATCCTCTTCGTCCCTAAAATTGCACTATCTTTGAATTAAAGCTCAATAGTCAAGAGTTAATCTAGCAATCCTAAATCATTCGTGAAAAAAAGAAGCTGAAAAGCTTATAAATACGCTTTCACGAGCTAATTTAGATTGTATAGAAAACAAATATACACTCATGATGGAAGTATTAAATTAACTCTTGTACTGCCTTTTGAAAGCAAGAATAAATGACGCCTAGAGCCATACTCTTTCAGATAAGTAAGCTATGCGAAGTGTCTCTAATTCGTGCGTTCTCATACTCATACAAGCAGCTAAGTCCACATCGACCACAGGAAAAAAACAAGAGTAGTGGTTATTTCCCTTGGCATAAGCGTAGTCCTACGGGAAAGCAAGCTACGCGTAGCGTCTGGCAGAGAAGGCATCACTTCCTCCATAATTGTGTTTTCTATCTGCCATTATACAAAATTATTAAGTAATATTACTCGTTGACAAATACTGTATATTCTAAAACTTTTACTAAAAATTCTTAATCTGCATTAATTGGCTTTTGCAAACCTTATTGTAAGTACTTAGATTTATTATGATAATGAGAATATTTTAGAAGGCAGAGGCAAAAAAAGATACTCTCTGACTTATTTTTTATCATTGAATGATTCTTATTATCATAAGAATTATTTAAGTAAATTAACCTATTGATGACAGATATACTATCTTAACCACAGATACCGCGTATACACAGTAGAATGATGTCGAATTGGAAATAACGCCATTTGTACGGTTGCTTAGTGTCTATTAATGGAATAACTCTGGATACTGAGAGTTTATTCAGTAATTATACCAAATAGTTGCCATTTTTTGAAACACAAGCTAAAAATGCCGTTCAGGGATATTTAGGTGAAAATCCGCAGGTGTAAACCTAAAAAACCGTGTATAAACTTACAAATGGCAGTTACACAACCGTATCCAATACTGAGTTACTAACTAAGGCTAGAGTTACTGACCGTTGACGATTGAGTTTTTGCAACATACCCTATTTTTTCCCTATGATGATTCATGGTTTAGGTTTTCTCAGTTTGAGCGCATCTCTTGTACTTCCCTGGGCATTAACAGGTCTAGTTCAAGGAGAGAAAATAACAGAGTCTTTAGTTAAAGATGTTCGTCAGTCATCCACAGATCAGGAAATGCCACTACCTAGCCGCAAGCTGATCAGTCAGGTTTCAACTGCGACAACATACTATGTTAGTGGTACAGGAAACGACAAAAATAGCGGACTTTCTACTTCATCACCCTTTAGAACAATTCAAAGGGCGGCAAATCTTACTGGCCCTGGCGACACAGTATTC
This sequence comes from Nostoc sp. ChiQUE02, assembly GCF_034531305.2. Taxonomy (NCBI): domain Bacteria; kingdom Bacillati; phylum Cyanobacteriota; class Cyanophyceae; order Nostocales; family Nostocaceae; genus Nostoc; species Nostoc sp. ChiQUE02. The sequence continues at coordinate 61,684 of NZ_JAVRBN020000038.1, read as the reverse complement.
ATTATGAACGGAGAATACAAAAATGTAGGGCAAAGCGGGAGTGCCTTATATATTAAACGTTCTGGAAAGGCAAATGCATGGATTAGGTATAAAGCATATCCTGGACATTTCCCAAAAATTCGGCACAATGTATGGAGTGGTATCGATTTGTCAAAGGGAGTTTCATATATCGAGATCAACGGGCTAGAGATCATAGGGAACAATGCCAATATAACTCTTGCTTATGCATTAAGTCAGAAGAGTAATACATCAAATCCGCTGACAAACGGAAGCTGCATCAACATTGACGGACGCAAAGGTCCTGTTCATCACATAAATATTCTAAACAACAAAGTGCATGACTGTGGATCAGCAGGTATCTCAGTAATCTCGGCTGATTATGTGAAGGTAGATAATAACACAGTGTATAATAACGCCTGGTATAGTGTCTATGGTTGCAGCGGCATTTCGTTCTTGAAGAATTGGAATTCTGACGACAACCGGGGATACAAGATGTTCGCGACCAATAACAGGGTCTATAACAATCGTATGTATGTTCCCTGGATTTCAGTAGGAAAGATCACAGACGGTAATGGCATTATTGTCGATAATTTAAAACAGGGTAAAAATGGTCCATATAAAGGACGGACTTTAGTTGCAAACAATATTACCTACAAGAATGGCGGTTCGGGTATTCATGCCCATGATAGTGAGCATGTCGATATTGTCAACAACACAGCATATTTGAATCAGCAAAGTCCAGAGCTTAAAAAAGGGCAAATCTATGCTGGTTATTCAAATGATGTCAAGATTTTCAATAACATTGTTTATGGTTCTGCTGGAAAAAATGCGAACAGCAATGTAAAGAATACCAATGTCATCTATGACTACAATCTTTACCCCAAAGGTGTCGTGATCGCTGTAATGGGACCTCACGATATTATTGCAGATCCACAATTTGTGAATACTTCAATTGCTGACTTTAGAGTCAAGGCAACTAGTCAGGCGATCGACAGTGGTTACTATTGGAAGGATTTGAAAACTGATTATGCAGGCAACCCTCGTCCTGCTGGTAGTGGATATGATCGTGGGGCATTTGAAATTAAGTAACCGCAATCTCATGTCCTGCTATTTGTCCATAGTTCCGTCAGATTGTCCATAGTTCCGTCAGACTGAAGTCTACAGTTACATAAAAAAATAAGCCTGTCTTCGCAGGCTTATTTTTTTTGTAGATAATTAAACAGAAACTATGTACCAGCTATGGTGTTCAGTTCACTTGTGAGGGAAAATTCTAATTTATACAGAGCTTTTGTTGGGAATGCGTTTTTGTTGCTTAACCTTTTTTGTCAAATCTTGATAAGTAAAGTATTCTTTAGCATGGTTGAAATAAGTACTAGATTCATTTTTATCAATAATACCATTCACAACTAAACCTAAAACGTTGTGACTGGATCTCTCTAACATTTCTTGAGCAGCAGCTGCACTGTTAGAATCAATTACTCCAGGTCGAGCTACTAACAAAATCCCATCAGTCATTTGACTTAAAGTCAAAGCATCAGCTGCCAAAAGCAGGGGAGGAGCATCAATAATAACAAAATCATAGTTATATTGAGATGAGAAATTTTCAATTAGTGATGCCATCCGTTTTGAGTCAAGCAAAGCAAGAGGGTTGGGAGGTCTAACTCCAGCAGTTAAAACATCAAGGTTGTCCATTACCTTAGATACAGCAACGTCAAATTCAGCCTGACCTACAAGAACTTCACTCAACCCAACTGCATTGGTTAGTTGCCAGAGATGATGCTGAGAAGGAACTCGCATATCTGCATCAATTAGTAAAACTTGACGTCCTAATTGAGCGATCGCAGCCGCCAAATTAGCTGAAACTGTTGACTTGCCTTCTTTAGGAACTGCGCTAGTTACCACAATAGTTTTGAGCACTTTATCTGAACTCAGAAATTTCAGATTGGCTTGAATCATCCGGTACATTTCGCTCGTTAAAGAGTGAGGTGTATCTCTGACAGCAAGTGTTTGAACTGTTGATTCTGCATTTGAATAACGAGAGCGAACCTTTTTAACAGACAAAGGAACAATTCCCAGTAAAGTATATCCAAATACATCTCTAACTTCTTTAAGTGTTTTTAGAGATCTATCTCTCATAGCTAGGAAGAGCACAGTTGTAGTGGCAAAAAATAAACCGAACATCACTCCTAACACCAAAACAATTATTTTCTTGCCTACTACTGGATTTTTGGGCACTAAAGCCTGAGCAATAATCCGGGAACTAGCTGTATTTGTATTTTCAACTAACTGTAATTCTTGAACCTTTTTCAATAGAGTTTGATAGGTCGATTCTGCAACTTCAACTTTCCGTTCTAACTCCCGTTGATTTTGTACCAACTGGGGTATAAGTTTTACCCGCTGTTCATAGGTGGAACGAGAATTATATAGAGACGAGAGTCTTTGAGTTAAGCCAAAGCGCTGTATTTCTGACTGCAGGAAATTTTGTATCAGGCTTTGTCTGAGTTCTCCAATCTGCAATAGACTCTGGGGAACTTGTGTTCGATTGCCAATAGTCTGACCAATTTGTTGTTGCAGAAGAGATTTTAAACTAGCTTTTTTTGCTTCTAGGTTAATAATTATGGGGTTGTCATCTAGAAAACGGCTGCGCTCAACTGCTAACTGCCGATCGGTCTCTTGAAGTTGTGTAAGAACTCCCTGTACTGCAGGTGACTGACTGAGGGCACTCACAGCGATCGCTTCCTGAGAATTTAGCTCTACTTTCTGGCGCAGTTCATTGGTTTGGGCGTTGACCTCATTCAATTGAGCTTTAACAGCATTCATTTCATTGTCTAGATTTCCAATAGTCGCAACGGCTGACCTTGTCTCCTCTGTTAAATCTGCAATCTGATGCTTTTGTTTAAATATACGTAGCGCTACTTCTGCATTGTTAACAGCAGCTTGAGTTTTCGGAAGCTGCTTGGCCATAAATTGACGAGTTGCTGCTGCCTCAGAGCGATTTGTCAGAATATCATTTTCTAAATAAAGATTCATTATTGTGTTGACCACTGCCGCTGCTTCTTCGGGGTCAGGGCTGCTATAGCTAATTCGCAATACATCTGTCCCACCAATGATTTTTAATTCCAGGGCTTTTTGTAGCGCTTGTGCCTCTAGAGGTTTACCTTCTTTGTCTTTCAGTTGTAGTTTGTCTATTGTCCGCTGCAATAAAGTAGGGGAAGAAATAACTTCTATCTGACTGCTTATGGGGTTTTGAGTTGCTACCAAGGGTTTCAAATCTCCTGAGTCTCCTCCTTCTGAAGAACCAGGCGAAAGATTAGTTCCTGCTACTTTAAAAGAGGGTAATCTGAATAACAGTTTTCCTTCTGCTTCATAGTCTGGCTTCATAATTTTTGTAGCTATAGCACTCAGAACAACTGTAGCCACAAATATACTGACAGCAGGTAACCACCAACGTTTCAATATCAATAAGTAACGATTAAGGTCTAAATCAATAGATTCTCTAGATTCCATAGATTTTTCTGACATAAATCTTCTAAAGTACAGGTCTTAAGTAAGAAACTCAATATTTGTCTACTCAGAGTAGCTACAAAGCACACCTATTAAGTTAACAATGATACTATTTTACAATATGACATATAGTATAGACTATTTAAGTAAAAAACCTAAAATTATGTACAGGCTTTGATTTTATAAATCTCAGAGCCAATACTTAGGAGCGTCGAGGAGTATTAGTATTATTCAAAGCACATGCATTATTATTCAAAATGGTATAAGAACAGCGAAGATCAGAATTTCCTCCTGATTATTTAACCTCATTGAGTTATGAATGTATTTTCACAACATTTCCATCTGCCGTATTTCTATGTATTTCTATTTAGATTGCCAAGCTTTATCATAAGCTTCTAACAGCTTAGGTACTTGATGTCGCCACTCTAGTTTCTCCTCCATTCTTTGTCTACCTAGCTCTCCCATCTTTTGTCGCCGCTCGGTGTCCTCTAGAAGTTCAAGAATGTTCTCAGCAAAATCCACTATGTCGTTGCCTTTGGCATAAACAGATGCTCCCCCTGCCGATCGCCTTCCTTCCAATAGGTCAAACTGAACAATGGGTTTTCCCATTGCCATGTACTCCATAATCTTGTTCATGGTTGAACTATCATTGTAGGGCATTTTTTTATCGGGATTAGCGCATACATCACAGCTAGAAAGACGTGCCAAAAGTTCATTATCAGGAATACGCCCCGTAAATTCTACAAATTCCTGAACTTCTAACTCTTCAGATAGTGCCTGAAGCTTCTCAAACATCGGTCCACTACCGATGAGCATAAAGTGAATATCCTGGCGTTTTTTTTCATAGACAATGTAGCGCACCGATTGCAGCAGGTAATCGATTCCCTCCGGTTCTCCCATGACACCAACATACCCCACCAAATACTTTCGACCTTTACGGTAGATTGGGTTGGGCGATACGGGTTGAAAACGGGAAAGATCAGGCCCACTGCGAACAACAAAGACATCCTCTGAACTTTTGCCTCCACGGGTAAGTGCTACCGAGAGGTAAGACTCATTAGTTGAGATAACTACGTCTGCTGTCGCAAAGGTTAATCGTTCAACTAAAGAGAGTCCATAGTAGAAAATGTCTCGTCGTCCATACTTAGCTTCGTACATCTCCAGATTTATATCATGGTGGTCAAATATAACTTTTACACCTTTGAATAACTTAAACCATCCCGCCACCAAAAACAGTAGATCTGGAGGATTGCAAACGTGAACGATATCAAACCCTCGCTCTCGCCACACTCGATGTGCAAGGCGAAACTCCCAAAAAAGCGCTGTAGCATACTCCCGTAGATAACCTGAGACCGAACTGATATCAGGTGGCATTTCATGACGATAAATGTGAACCCGATCAATTACCTCGTATTCTTGTTCAAATCCTTTACCTTTAGGACAAATCACTGAAACTTCATACCCAGCTTTTGTCAGGGTAGTGGCTTCCATCCATACACGGCGATCAAAGGGAAGCGGGAGGTTCTCGACAATAATCAGTACCCTACCATGCGATGCCATGATAATCTAACTCCTTAGTTGTTTGATTAAAGACCCCTGCTAGATCCAAAATTTGCATTCCTTTAGGGGCTTCGAGTAGTACTTGGCGAAACTCTGGCGTAGTATGGGTAACCACTGCCAGATCTGCTCCCTCCAAAGCTTTCTGGGAATTTGGCACTAGTAACGCCTCAAAGTGAGGGAGGTTACTCTGAATATAGGCAAGGTTGGTTCCCATTAATCGAGCCTCATAGACGGCTGGGTCGTAAATTTTCACCTGGCAGCCTTCTCCAATCAACCGCTTAACCAGCAATACTGCTGGACTTTCTCTTAAATCATCTGTTCCTGGTTTGAATGCTAATCCCAACACAGCAATCTGCCTTGCCCCAAGGCGTAACACCTGTTGGGCAGCCAAATCAACTTGAAGGGTGTTAGTAGTTGGCAGGGCGTTTAGTAGGGGAACTGGTACATCCATGTTGCGTGCGTAGTAAAGCAAAGCACTCAAATCTTTGGGTAGACAGGAACCACCGTAGGCAAATCCAGGACGCATATAAACAGGCGAAATGTTTAACTTCGTGTCCTGCACGATAATATTCATTACTTCCCGTCCATCTACGCCAAAGGCTTTGGAGACTCGTCCGATTTCATTAGCAAATCCCACCTTGGCAGCGTGCCAGCAATTGGCCACATATTTAACCATTTCTGCGACAGAAGGTTTAACTACGGTGAACGGTGCATCTACTGTGGCATACATCTGTCGTACTACTGCTTCTGCCACAGGAGATTCAGTACCGATAATAGTGTAAGGTGGTTGGTCGTAATCTTTGATAGCCGAACCTTCACGTAAAAACTCTGGGTTAAACGCTAGATGAATAGAATTATTATCACCTGTGAGACTATTTAGCAGATTTTGACACTTTTCTAATGTTCCTGGTGGGACAGTGCTACGCAACACAACTACATGGCTTTCAGTCTTATGGATAGAGGCTTTCCCAATCTGCTTGCATACATTCCAAACGTAGGTAAGATCCGGTTCTCCCCTCTCTATTGGAGGTGTGCCAACGCTAATCAGCGAAACATCTGATCCTAGCACCGCTGCTTCAGCATCTGTAGTAGCTCTGATTAATTTAGCTGCTACTCCGTCAAGCAGCAACTGACTCAGATAAGGCTCTACAATGGGCGACTCTCCCTTGGCGATCAAATCCACTTTTTCGGGATTTACATCTACCCCAATTACTTCGTGTCCATCTCGTGCTAAACAAGCTGCTGTTACGGCACCGACATATCCTAAACCAAAAATGCTAATTTTCATATCTACCAGTTGTTATTCTTTCTTAGAGTACAAAACAATCAAGCCATTGGGGCAATTTTCATATGGCATCTTAATTTAATACTAAGCGCAGAAATGTTAATCGCTCATACAAAACTTTATCTAAATATCTAAAGTAACTCTAGAAAATATAAATTATTGAACATAAAATCATCTCCTCGAAACCAATGAACATAACTAATTCTTTAACACATCAAGATTTTAAAGAGAAGAATTTATCTAATAGTATATTTTCCCATTGTGCCAGAATAAATAAAAGCTGTAAAATTCAGATAGACTTGAGCATCATCAGATGAACCAAATTTGACCAGCATAGGTTACCTTTTAAAGTCTAGTTTACAATTATTTTTTATCTGTAAAACAAAGTATTTTTCTGTTACTAATCTGTTCAATACTAGAGAATCATTTTTTGGCAGCCCTCTCAGGATACCTTTGACAATCTTGGAAAATCAATTTATAATCACTCACAATTAAACTAATATAATTTAATCCTCCGCAAAAAATAATATTTTTTGGGTAATTTTTGTCGGAATTTTGTTAATATCAACTTTTTTGTACTAAGCGATATAAATCCATAAAGTGAACCCAATGTTTTTTTATATCTAGAGGAAAAACACTTGTTCTCGCCTTTGCTCCTAGAGAAAGCCTCACAGCCTTATTTTCAATCAAATACTTAACGGCATCTGATAACTGCTCAATATGACCTGGATTAACGATTAATCCATTTTCAGATTGAGTAACTATCTCAGTTATGCCTCCCACTGGTGTAACGATAACTGGTAACTCCCAAGCCATTGCCTCTAGCATTGCTAGGGGAAGACCTTCATTGTAAGAGGGCAACACAAAAACATCTGCTTGAGTTAGAAGAATATCACGTTCATCTGGCCCTATCCAGCCAGGCAATTTTATATAATTCTCTAGATTTAGAGTTTTAATTAAATTGCCTGCTTGTTCAATGTCTCCGTCTCCTGCCATAATCAGATTTGCTCTAGTTTTATATTCAATCGGCAAAAGAGAAAAGGCTTTAATTAAATCAAATGCTCCTTTACGTTGACCAATTCGTCCTAAAAATAGTAAGTTCACTTTTTGAGAGACTGAACGCTCTGGAACTTCGTCAGGAACTTTTACTGGATTATAAAAAACTACAACTTGTTCAGGTTTAAGACCAAGATTTTCTATATAAAAAGTTTTCCAACTTTCTGATAAGACAATTAATCGTTGACACTTACAAAATATCCAACTTAGCAATTGCTGTATCCATCTTGCAAGTTCAGCGTAGAAAACATGAAATTGACTACCATGAGCATGTATGATTATCGGTTTGTGAAATACCCAAGCTAAAAATGTCATAATTGCTTGTCGGAAAACACTACCGCGCTGTGAAATTTCCAGTTGAACAATATCAACTTCTTCCCTTAGTAACATCCACAGAAACTTCCATATAGCTTTCAAAAACACCATAATTTTGATTGCTGTAGCTCCTTCTTCGTGAGTAATAATATGACAAATCTGGACTTCAGAAGGAGCATAGTCCAAAAAAAGCTTCTCATAATTGGATATGCCACCTTGCTGGAGTAAGCTAGGACCTAATAGAATAATCTTGATAGTTTTAGTTCGACACATCTGCTGCACTTTTTCTATAATTGAGTTATCGTTAGTTAATGCATCAACTAAACAATCTAAGTTTATCATTTTAAGGTTTTTTTAAAAATTAGAGTGAACGCATAAAATATTCTCCATAAATAAGTGCTGATATAATTATTTTGCGAGCTATTGAGTAAGATTGAAAAGTCTTTATTAAAAAATTGATTTGCCCAGCTTAGAAAACGACTAGATCAATTGCCTGTGGTGTAAATTGCCATCATAAAAATAATAGCTTCAAAAGTTTTTGCAATATCTATGTTATTCTTCTGTGTTTGTTTAATTTCATGATTTTACTTTTATTTCATGTGTCATTCTTACTGATAGAGAAGCTGCCACATAGAGCATCCAATTCAAACTATTAGATTCTAACAAGGAAGATTCAGTAGTGCTAGCTAATGCTATATATGTCATATGTATAAGTGGCCAAATATCTAATGCTGTTTTACTGCGACGCATCGAAGCGAATCCTTGCAGATAACTGCGCCAATATCCTAATAAGAATAGCCCTAACCCTAAAAGACCCAAATCCAGGCAAAGAGCCAAATAACCATTGTGGGGGTGACTCGGCACCCATCCAACTATGCGCCAAATATAAGCAGATTCGCCATCCCATCCTTGCCAGAATCCGCCATAACCATAACCAAGCCAAGGATGTTTCCAAATCCTATCGATCACTAATGGCCAAATCTCTGTTCGACCCGTCAGTGTCGCATCTTTACCAAGTGAAGTAAAGAGGAGTTCACTGTTGTTCGAAAACCAAAAATAGAAAGTTTGGATGATAGTTGCCATCATTATTATTGTTGGGACCATGACCAGGTATGACCAACGCCAAATTTGAAAAGCAAAAAATGCCAATATTAGAATTAATAGATTAATTAGAGATGAAGTGGAAGTGGAAAGTAGTAAGAGTAGTACTGACAAGCTAAACCCCACCCAGAAAATCCAGCTACGTCTTTGAGTTTGATAACCAAGGATAAAAAAAACTATACTACTGGTTACCATCCTGGATCCCAGACCGTTTTTATGCATAAATACTCCACGCAACTTAGGGCTACCAATGTCTGTCTGTATCCCGTATTTAGGCAAAGCCACAGCAAAAACAAAACTCAATACTATAATAATTCCAAAGTTCAAAGCAAGTAAATGTAATTGCTGTTTTAAGCTGTATCGCGAGGCAAAATATACGCCAAATAGACTGGAACTAATTAGGGTAAAACTATTTTTTAATGTTATTGCCGGGGCAAAAGACCAAGTAATAGAAACAGCTGATAATATAATTAAAGAATAAAGCCAAACATCTTTACTTAAGATAAGGAAATAAAGAGTTTTTTTCCAACGCAAAACCAGTAGTAAGAAGGTAACTGCATAGATGAAGAAAAAAACAATCCGAATCAAAGAGCTATCATATTCTACCAAGCTCTGCTGTCCTGCTCCCCCTGAAAGAATGACATTTAAAACTGCCCCTGAAAACATCATCAAGGCTACAATTGTGAACCCCTGCTCCGCAAAAATTAGTATTTTTCTCATAAATTAATATTTATTTTGCATATTTATTTCTCTATGATAAATTTGAGCTGTTTGAGCAGCAATATTTGACCAATTTAAATCTTTCTGACAACGAGCTAGTGCCGCAGTTTGCATGCGTTGTTGCAAGTTGCGATCGCTTAACAAAGAAATGATAGCATTAGCTAGAGCTGGAACATCACGAGGTGGAACTAACAATCCATCTTTTTTATCCTGAACTATCTCACTCAATCCCCCCACCTCAGAAGCTACTACCAGCGTTCCCATTCCATAAGATAAGGCTGCTACACCACTTTGAGAGGCTTCAATGTATGGCAGAACTGTTGCTGTACTCCGTTGAAATAGATTACATACTTCTTCAAGGGGGATAAAGTCATTGATAATTTCGTAGCGTTCCTCATCATAACCATTAGGGAAATACTGACTTATGTTTTCTCCTTTTCCAGCAATAATCAGCTTGACTTCAGGTATACATTCAGCAATTAAGGGCATAGCCTCAAGCAAATATTTCAATCCTTTATAGGGGAAGATACGTCCAAAAAACAGCAAAGTATATGGCTCACGGGCTTGAGTATTTTGACTGCCCCGACGCTGATACAAACTACCAAGTTCCCCATGTGCTAAAACATTGACTCGCTCTTGAGGTATACGGAATTGTTCAGTTAGAATCTTTTTTAGTTGATGAGTATGGACAATCAATTGTTGGGAACGGTAGAAGGCAATACGCCTGGTATACTCTGAACCGAATACAGCCATGCTATCCCCTGGGTGACGGAATATATCGTGGATGGTTGTCACCAGTGGTGGCATCTTGTTGAGTAACAAAGTCCAATCATACCAAGGATCGTTAGTTTCTTGGACATGCAAAACATCCGGATCTATGTCTTTGATAATACGCATCATTGCGTACATAGACAAGAGGTTGCGCGGGTCGCGAATCCGTGGTTTTTTAAAGCTAATCACACGGATACTGGAATCAAGAACATTGCTACAAACATCTGAAACTTTTTCCGGATGAATTAGCGTTAAATCAACATATTTAACCAGACTGTTTGCTAATTCAATAGTGTAATCTTCAAAGCCAAAATGTAGTAAAGCAACCTTGATCATATAATTAAGTTTTTATGCAATATTTATTAATTACACTTTTACCAGTTTATAAATTTTTCAATTTCTATATTTTTTCTGAACTCCTACTGAATAATTTTAGCCATACACTTCGAACACCTCCGAACTTATGGATTATCAAGAAACCAGCAAGCAAACTATAAACGCAAGTTAAAATAAGCAAAACAAATATAAAGTCTAGTCTAAATTCTTGTAGTATTAACAATACCATTGCCATACCAGTGCTAATTAGCAGGGGACGGCGTATTATTCGCCATAAACGCAACGAAAATAACTTACTGTACACAGCGTATATGAGTAAGCTAAAACAAGTAAAAGCCATTGCTAATTGCATAAACGCTGCACCCATTAGTTTATATTGTGAAATCAACACCACACCTGATAATATTCCGACAATATTAGTAACAACAACCTGCCCTAAGTTAAATTTTTCAAATCCATTAGCTAAAAGTAGATACACGAATGTCCGTGCAAATGGATACGTAATGAGCGATAAGGAACTTATCTTCAAAACTAAATTTACTTGATTGAAATTAGGATCTTTATAAATAAATGTTATTAAATCATTTCCCAGAAAAATTATTACAATAATAAGCGGCAATGATACACACAAAAGCATTTCAATCACGTTTTCAGTAATCTGACGCAATTTTTCCCATCCCAAAGATACTGCCTTTGTCATAACAGGAAAAGCAGCCATACATATACTATCGCAAACCAATGTGAAGGGTAGCATCAATTGTCCGATTACGCCATAAAGACCAACCATAAGTTCACTTCCTAAGAGTGAGATAATTAAAATGGCCATTCTACTACTAAGTATACCTACTGCATCACTAAGCATAAATGTCCGAGCAGAATTTAATAAGTGCAATACAAAATCTTGCTTAATTTCCCATTTTGGCTTAACTACTTTTGTAAGCAAAACCCATTCAATTATAAAAACTAAAGTTTCGGAAATTGCTAAAATTCCAGCTAAATAATTTACTCCATAATTTAGATGCAGAAACCAGAGCATTACTAATAAACGTAGGACGTAGACTGGCACAGTAGAGATGGAAATCAAATTCATTCTCTCTTGAGCCTGAAAAATTGCCTCCGTGATGTTAGAAAGCGAAAACGGAATTATTGTTAATCCCATGATGTAGCAAGTAATTGAGGTGTCTGAATTATAGGGGAGTAAAAACACCACAATGACCTGTGCTACATAAGCAATAATGCTTAAAATTAGTTGCAAGAAAGTACCATTCACAAGGTAAACAGGCATTTCTTGTGGGTTGCGAGACAGTTCTCGTGTAAACAAGGTTTTTAGACCCTGCGAAGCAATGACCATAAAGATGTAGTAGTAACTAAATGCTAGTAGATATCGCCCTAATTCATACGCTCCTAGAGTACGAGCTATGGATGCTACTAACACAAAAGTTGTAATGCTTTGTACTAACCGATTGATCAACAATGAGAGAGAATTTGTTAGTAGTTTTCGTTGTCCCATTGTCTGTTAACTATAGTTAAATTGAGCTGAATATAAACTTGCTTGCAATATTTTATTTTTGGGCAATTAAAAAAATATTGTCTGCAAACAAATAAAGTTTTCTCAGCAATTTACTAAAAAAACGACGCAGTTTTTTACTGGAAATTAAGAAAAGAAGATTTTCTACAATCAACATCATATTCAAGTAGAAAATACCAATTCCTATTATTTTTTCTTCTTTTTTAATGCGTAGTAGAGATAAAACTTTTATCAAGTTAGCTGGGACAGCACAATAAATACGTTTGTATCCAGCCATCTTTAAAGAATCATTTAATTCACTATATGTGTACTCTTTCAGATGCATACCTTGAGGATCATCATAGCCAAAAACTAACGATATATCGTGGGGTCCTGTATGGCAATGAGGTGTTGTAAAAATGTATTTTCCTTGATTAACGAGAATTTTATAAGCACTTTTAAAGTGTGTAATTAAATCGTCTGGATGAAAGTGCTCAATAACTTGATTAGATACGACTAAATCATAAAATTCAGTCGGTTCAAAATGGTCTAGATGTACACCGTCAGAGTTACCCCAAGACAAGTTAAGTGGCGTATCAGTTACATGTTTTGAACCACGTTCTCTTGTAACTTCTGTAGCTTTGCATTCAAATCCACATTTAGCTAAATATGCTATCATTTCTCCTTTACCAGAACCAACCTCATAAATTTTCTTGGGTGGAGAGCCTATCATTTGTAGCCAAGTTTTATATCTCTCTATAGTAGGGGTGCTATCTGCCACAAAAGAGTTTTGCCATTCTAATTTACTATAAAGAGTAGTGTAGGCTTGCTCAAATACTTCCCACCGATTTTCTGAGTTCGATTCTAAAAGGTCTTTTGTTAATTTTATTTCTAACTTCCAGTGTTCAAGTATCATTTCTTCCGTAATTTCTGCTTCAGCAGGGATGCAGTAGTTGCGTTTATAGCGATTTACTAGCTCAATTCCTCTGGGTTCCATAACTAACTCCTTTAGTTTAACGGGTTTATGTAAAAGTGAAATAAAGTTAAGGCTTTACATCCCACTTGAATACTTTTTAATATTTAGATAAAAACATGTTGTTTTATATCTTGGTGGTCTTAATGTATGGATGCAAAGGTAGCTTTACCGATTTTTACAATTCAGTATTTAATGGGTAGATATAGATCAAGCTAATGAAAAAAGCTAAAGTTATTAGGAGCAAAAATATCGTTTCCTTCACTAATCCTTTAGTTTTTTCATAATCACCTTAGTAAGCACCTTCCTTTTTCAAAACTACCATAACTGTTTTGAGCAGAATTTCAAAATCTAATCCAAGAGACCAATTTTCAATGTAGTTAAGATCAAGATTTATTACTTGTTCAAAATCTAAAATATCGGAGCGACCTGAGACTTGCCAAAGACCTGTAATACCAGGTAAAACTTCATGTCTAATAAAATGATGTTCAGAAAACTTATCTACATCTCTAGTAGGTAAAGGGCGAGGTCCTACTATACTCATTTCTCCAAGGATAACGTTAAAAAGTTGGGGTAGTTCGTCTAAGCTGTAACGACGGAGAAATTTTCCAACACGTGTAATGCGAGGATCATCTTTAATTTTAAAGATAATTCCATCTTTCGTTTCATTTAAAGCTTCTAATTCTTTCTGTAATTTTTCTGCATCAGACCTCATAGTTCTAAATTTCCATACTTTAAACTGTTGCCCATGTAAACCTACACGGGTTTGTCTGTAAAATACTGTGCCGGGAGAGTCCAGTTTTATAGCTATAGCTATAGCTACATAAATGGGGAATGATAACATTACAAACAAAGTCGCCAAACAAAAATCACAACTACGCTTTATCCAAAAATCTTTACCTGTAATTATCGGACAATCCAAACTCAGACAAGGCATTCCTCCTATCTTATTAAATTCTACGTTTCTATAAATTGGTTTTAATTCCATTGGTAAAATATGAACTTGGATACCAGATGCTTGAAATAACCAACACAAAAACATTCTATTTTTTAGAGCATCCCAAGATATAAAAACTTCCGTTACACCTAATTTATTAAGTTGATTCAATGTTTGTTGACGTTGATATCTGTCTAATGAATTAGCATTTGCAGTTCCAGATACGATGTAATGTTTTTCTTTTTTTATAAAGCTAGCAATCTGCTCATGATCCTGAGGATCACAAATAATGAAGACAGAAGAACGAACTATTTTTTTCTGCTTGCGCAGATATTCAAGAGTAATATTTACAGCATATCTACCTGTACAGATAAATAATATACTCAGCAACCAAGATAATAATATTAGTTTTGGGCGTGTAATATCAATAATCGGTTTATACAAAAGACAAACAAGGAGTATTAATCCATGAGCAAAAGTTAGCGATTTGATAATATTAAAATAGTCATAGCGTTTCTGACCTTCTCGATAAATACCTTGGAGAGCTAGTGATCCTATTTGAATACCAATAGTTATTAAAATAGGTAAATAATTACTCGGTATATACCAAGTAAAATTACCATAATAAGATTGATATTCAGTTAAAATCCAAGCTAAGGATAAAAGAGCATAGTCTACTAAAAACAATGTTGTTAATCTTAACCACCACGAGCCTTTGCGTACCCTGACAAATGAAGATGCACGTAAATCTAAAGGCACTTCACTCAATTTATTTGTTGCAATGCTTTGATTACTCATAGTTAGTAACGCTTGGTGTAGTTAAAATTTGATGGAAACCTATACAAGTGAGGTATCTAACGTTTTCCTCTTAAAGAAACTTGTCTTTTATAATCTACATATTAATCATTTTCTTCAGAGTTAAGTTCTCCATCAAAAGCATCTTCCAAAGTTGGTTTGAGTGTGGCTACTACCTGAATGCTTAGATTTTGTTACAGCATAGTATCCAGTGTGGTCTGTAAATTTTGAGCTTTGATGCCAACGAGATGACTTAATTGTTGAGTTGAGTTAAGTTATATTTGCATAAAGTTCCTGACATTATATAGTAAAGCAGGTAAGCTAAAAATATTAGGATTTTTAAGTTGGGTAATAAATAGTTGGGCTAAATTATTGCAGTTCTATTGCAGATTTTCGCTTCGATAACAGAGATGTCAATTATATCTCTTTAGTAATTACTGTAACATGTTTAGTTAGACTAACTCAGTTTTGCTTAGAAGCTTCTCTGTTTCTTTATGCACTTCTCTGTTTTTTTACGCATAATTACTTATTAACAAAACTTACACACATAACATATAATAAAATGCATCAAAAATTTGATTATTGTTACAAAAATTTACATAATCGAATATCGTAGTTGGACTTGGGTCAGCTTCATGCATATTTCTAGACAATTGCTCACAGCTTAGTGAACATGAATTCTAAGAACTGAAAGTAATATCAGCAATGCCTGATATCTGTGACTCATATCATATCTGCGTTCTGGACATTTTTGCTTTCTACAAGAGAGTTAATTTTTTTGCGTCTAGATTAGATTTTGGACTGTTCTAATCTTGTCTATCAAAAACTGAGGGCTTGGGCATGGTAGTATGCAGTATAGAAAAATCAACATTGAATTTGCTGGAAGTCTTTATTTGTAGCCAAAAACCTTGAATCAGTGTCCGCTGCAATAAAAAAACAAAAATTTTATCCGTAACTTCTGTCATATTGACATAGATGCTAAATCTATGTGAAAGGTTTTCACTTTAGGTATGCTTTATATATTGTGAGAACAAATCCACCTGACGATGGTTTCACTGAGTCGGCATAACCCGCTCCCATCACTCTGGTCAAAAAAAATCTCAACCAACTTTTAAACAACAGGACTTACGCAACTGTCACAAGTGACGGTGCGCCTGCGTCGCACCGAGCGCCAAACAACTAGACAATAAACATGGGAACATTCGGGCGTTTTAGTTGCTGAACTAAATAATTGTCTACCCCGAAGTATTGAGGAGATACCCTAAAATCATCTATTTAAAATGAAAGTCTTGTTTAGCAAGGATTATTCTTTTTTCTTTGGAGAGAGTGATGAAAGACCTAGAAATAGAAAAGGATAAAGAAATAAAGGAGGGTAGAATCCTCTTTGTTCCTGCTTCTTGCCTCTTCTAACTTTTGATACCTGTTTCTGGCTGCGCCAACACTGGGAAGCGACAAGCGAACTTCTCCGTGCCTTCTACCTGATTCAAATGAGAAATTTTTATACTGATCTATCTACTTAATTAATTTAGCAAATCATAATTATAGCTTTACACTATTTTTATATCTGAAGAAACACAATGAAGATTTTGTAATAATTATTTTTTCCCTTAGCAAATTTTTATAAAAAAGGATAAAGTCTTTCCAGTATTATACTTGTAGTGTTTTAATTAGATACTAAAAAATTACAAACAAAGAAAAAATGAAAGATAATTATTGTCCATATCTTAAAGTTTTAATGAATAATTTAACATGTTGATTATCAATTGATTAGCTAGAGCGTTAAATAGCAATTATCTTTGAATATACATTCAACCTGCATACTGCAAAGCATAAATGGTAAGTCTTTGGGGAAGCAAGCTACGTGCAGTGTCCTGCTCTCAAGGCTAGCTAGGCTTTGTTTCTGTAGGCCCAGGCTTCTATTCTGACGGCTTTATATGCAGCCTCAGTTGGTATAAATACATATAGAATAAATAATAAATTAAAAAATGTGGCATTTCCTGATGGAGTTGATATATAGAAAATGGAGATAAATAACCAAACTTCAGATTATAAGCAAAATATTCCGTTAGATACCTTAACTCACATCATCGGCACTCAATTTTTACAGGAATGGAATGATACTCAAGCAGTTAATTATTTGGATCTGTGCATCCATCAAATGTTTGAGATACAAGTAGAGCGATCGCCCCAAGCCATTGCTGTAGTATTTGAAAATACACAACTTACTTATCAGCAGTTAAACCAGCGGGCCAATCAACTAGCACACCACCTACGTGGTTTAGGCGTTGGTCCTGAAGTTCTTGTGGGCATTTGCTTGGAGCGTTCCTTAGAGATGATTGTGGGACTGCTGGGAATTCTCAAAGCTGGAGGTGCTTATGTGCCTTTAGATCCATCATATCCTTCAGAGCGTTTAGCCTTCATCTTGGAAGACACTCAGGCACCAGTATTATTAACCCAAGAAAAACTGGTCAAAAATCTACCACCGCATCAGGCACAAGTAATTTGTCTGGACTCAAACTGGCAAGGGAATATCCAAAACAGTCAAGAAAATCCTGTAAATGAGACGACCAGTGAGAATCTCATCTACGTAATCTATACATCTGGCTCTACAGGACAACCCAAGGGTGTAATGATCCCTCACCGTGGTATCTGCAATCAACTGTACTGGCGGCAAACAACCTTTAGATTAACTCAAGCAGATAAAGTTTTATTGACTATTTCTTTCAGTTTCGACCCCTCAGTGTGGCAGATATTCTGGCCATTGTGCTTCGGGGGGCAATTGATTATGGCTCGCCCTGGTGGACATCAAGACACTGCCTACCTTGTGAAGGTGATTACTGAGCAGCAAATCACTGTTCTGGCCTTAGTACCTTCTATACTGCGTGTTTTATTGGAAGAGAAGGGAATTGAGAATTGCCGATTTCTCAGGCATATTACCTGTGGTGGTGAAGCCTTACCTGGTGAACTCATAGAACGCTACTTTACCCAACTGAATTTGGATAATGTTTTCCATAATTGCTATGGCCCGACAGAAGCTTCCATTGATACCACTTTCTGGACTTGCCAGCGCGGCACTAATTACACCATTGCTCCCATTGGTCGCCCCATTACTAATGCAGAGATTCATATCCTTGATGAAAATTTGCAGCCTGTGCCTGTTGGTGAATCAGGTGAACTGTACATTGGTGGTCTTGGTCTAGCGCGAGGCTATCTTAACCGTCCAGAATTGACTACAGAGAAGTTTATTTTCGACCCTTTTAGCACTGAGGTTGGGGCACGCCTTTACAAAACTGGGGACTTGGCACGTTATTTGAGCGACGGTAATATCGAGTTCCTTGGTCGGATTGACTACCAAGTGAAAATACGTGGCTTCCGAATTGAATTAGGAGAAATTGAAGCGATATTAAAACAACATCCAGCATTGACACAGACTCTAGTCATAGCCAGAGAGGATGTTCCTGGTGACAAGCAACTGGTAGCATATATTGTTGCCAACCCAGAGGAAATTCTTAGTCAGGTTGAATTGCGTCGTTTTTTGCAAGGTCGGTTGCCTGAATATATGGTGCCTGCCTCCTTTGTGTTTTTGGACACCCTACCATTAAACCCCAACGGCAAAATAGACCGCAACGCGTTACCTGTACCGCATACATCTGACCTTGGTCTGTCAACTAACTTTGTCCCACCCCAAAATGCTACAGAAGAGGTCTTAGCTACCATTTGGGTAAAAGTTTTGCGTCTAGAACAAGTAGGCATTCACGACAATTTTTTTGAATTAGGAGGCCATTCACTGCTGGCGACTCAAGTCATGTCTAGGGTTCGCCAAGCCTTTCAGATAGAAATACCGTTGCAACTATTATTTGAGAATCCCACGATCGCTACTTTAGCTCAAGCGATGCCTACGGCAACCCGAAGCAGGAACGCCCAAAACCAGACTCAAGAAAATAATCCCCAAAATCAGACTATTCCCCAAGTAACCAATCGGGAATCAGCCCCTTTATCCTTTGCCCAACAGCGAGTGTGGTTTTTGCAGCAGTTGCAACCCAACAGCCGAGCATATATCGTCTCCAATGCACAGCGCTTAACGGGCAAGTTAAATGTGGGTGTATTGCAACAATCACTAGATGCGATCGTCGTCCATCACGAGACACTGCGAACCAACTTTATTACATCACTTGATGGTAGCCCTATACAAGTAATTGGCACACCTCGGCCAGTGGAACTCAAGGTAATTAAGGTAACACAGGAGCAAGTGGAATGTCTGCTAAATCAAGAGGCGCAACGCCCCTTCAATTTAGAATATGACTTGATGCTGCGAGCTACCTTGCTTCAGGTAAACGAACACGAGCATGTACTCCTGTTGGTCATGCACCACATTGCGTCAGATGGGTGGTCAATAGGCATTCTCTGGCAGCAGTTAGCAGCTCTCTATGAAGCTTTTTTGAACAGTAAGCCTTTCCCCCTAGCAAAATTGCCCATTCAGTATGCCGATTTTGCTGTCTGGCAACACCAATGGCTATCAGGTGAAATACTCTCCAGCCAAATTAACTACTGGAAAACCCAGTTAGCAGGTGCTAATCCTGTATTAGAATTGCCTACCGACCGACCACGGCCACCAGTCCAAACTTACCAGGGAGCAGTGCAATCCCTGATCCTACCCCAGACTCTGAGTACATCACTAAAAGAACTCTCGCATCAGGAGGGTGTCACTCTATTCATGACATTGCTGGCTGCTTTTGGGACAACACTGCACCGCTACACTGGGCAAGAAGATATTCTCATCGGTTCTCCTATTGCTGGTCGCAACCAAGTTGAAACCGAGGGGTTGATTGGGTTCTTTGTCAATACCCTAGCCATACGCACTAACCTTTCAGGCAACCCAAGTTTCCGCCAGTTACTTAGTCAAGTTCGAGAAGTAACACTAGGAGCTTATGCCCACCAAGACTTGCCCTTCGAGAAGCTAGTAGAAGAACTACAGCCAGAACGAAATCTGAGTCACTCACCGCTGTTTCAGGTAATGTTTGCCTTCCACAATACCCCAAGGGAACTCTGGGAGCTTCCGGGATTGAACATTACCCCTCTAGAAGTCCATAACGGCGCAGCAAAATTCGATCTAACCCTCGACCTGGAAGAAACTTCAGAGGGGATCAAAGGTGGAATTGAATACAACACAGATTTATTCGATGCTACAACGATCGCTCGAATGCTAGGGCATTTCCAAACTTTACTTGAAGGTATTGTCGCCAACCCAGAACAGCATATTTCCGATTTACCTCTGTTAACAGCAACTGAACAGCATCAGCTACTGGGAGAGTGGAATAATACCCAAACTGACTACGATTTATCTCAATGTCTGCACCAGTTATTTGAAGCGCAGGTAGAGAAAACACCAGATGCGATCGCTGTAAAATTTGCAGACAAGCACCTTACCTACAATGAGCTAAATTGTCGTGCCAATCAGCTAGCAAACTACTTGCAAACTTGTGGAGTCCAGCCAGATGTACTCGTAGCCATTTGTGTTGAGCGTTCCTTAGAAATGGTTGTCGGATTGTTAGGGATTCTCAAGGCTGGCGGCGCTTATGTACCTCTTGATCCCGAATATCCCCAAGAGCGCATTGCATATATGCTAGATGATTGTCAAGCCCCAGTGCTGTTAACTCAAAGTAATTTGGTGGATCATCTACCCGGAAAAGCTTATAAAATTTGCTTGGATACTGAGTGGGAAACAATTTCACAACAAAGCGATATCTATCAAGAAGCCCTTCTCTACGAGACACTGCGCGATGGCGGTTCCCGTCGATTGCGAACCCCTAAAACCGTTGGCGCAGCCTCTCGTAGAGAAGACTGCGACCCCCTCACCTCTTTGCGTGTATGCAATCCCAATTCAAGCGTCAAACCTCTGGATCTAGCTTATGTAATTTACACCTCTGGTTCCACCGGCAAACCCAAGGGCGCGATGAACACCCATCAGGGAATTTGCAATCGCTTACTGTGGATGCAAGACGCTTACAAACTAAATGCAACTGATAGCGTTTTGCAAAAAACGCCTTTTAGTTTCGACGTTTCCGTTTGGGAGTTTTTCTGGCCCCTATTGACAGGGGCGCGTTTAGTGATGGCTCAACCAGGTGGACAGCGAGATGCGACTTATTTAATTAACACCATCGCCCAAGAGGAGATTACAACACTGCATTTTGTACCCTCGATGTTGCAGATATTTCTAGAAACCAAAGGGCTAGAACGTTGTCAGTCTCTAAAACGAGTGTTTTGTAGTGGAGAAGCCTTACCATTTGACCTCCAAGAGCGGTTTTTTGACCGGATGGGATGCGAACTACACAACCTTTATGGCCCTACCGAAGCGGCAATTGATGTAACATTTTGGCAGTGTCAAAGAGAGAGTAACTTAAAAAGTGTACCGATTGGGAGAGCGATCGCCAACACTCAACTTTATATTCTCGATTCCCATTTACAAGCGGTTCCGTTAGGTGCGATCGGTGAACTTTATATTGGTGGTATGGGAGTTGCTAGAGGCTATCTCAACCGTCCAGACTTAACAGCCGAACGATTTGTTTACCATCCCTTTAACGAAGGCGAAAAACTTTATAAAACTGGAGACTTAGCTCGCTATCTTCCTGATGGCAACATTGAATATATCGGTAGAGTTGATCATCAGGTAAAAATTCGTGGTTTCCGCATCGAACTTGGAGAAATTGAAGCTTTATTAGCACAACACCCCACAATACAGCAAACTGTCGTTATAACTAGAGTTGATAATCCACAGAACCAGCAACTAGTCGTCTACATCGTTCCTTACCCAGAACAGACTCCAACCACAGACGAATTGCGCCACTTCCTCAAACAAAAATTGCCAGAATATATGGTGCCTAGTGCTTTCGTTTTACTAGACACCCTACCTCTAACCCCCAACGGCAAAATCGACCGCCGCGCTTTACCATCACCAGATTCAACAAGGCTTGATTCAGAAAACACCTATGTGGCTCCTCGTGATGAATTAGAATTCCAATTGACCAAAATTTGGGAACAAATTTTAGGTGTCCAGCCCATTGGCGTCAAAGATAACTTCTTTGAGCTAGGAGGACACTCGATATTAGCAGTAAAACTGTTTTGGCAAATTGAGAAGATATTTAATAAAAACCTGCCTCTTGCGATTCTCTTCCAGTCAGGTACTGTAGAGGCTCTAGCCAAAATAATCTCCGAGGAAGATATAGCAACAAACAAGGCTTTAATAAAGCCCTTAGACAAATCAAAATCTAGCTGGTCATCCCTGGTAGAAATTCAACCCAATGGTTCCAAGCCACCTTTTTTCTGTATTCACGGACTGGGTGGAGAAGTCTTGTGTTTCCGTGAATTGGCAATGCATCTGGGTTCAGAGCAACCATTCTATGGACTACAGCCACAAGGGCTAGATGGAAAACACCCTTTCCATACCCGGATTGAAGACATGGCAACTCACTATATTCAGGAAATACAGACCCTTCAATCCAAGGGACCTTATTTTCTGGGGGGTTATTCTTTTGGAGGTATAGTTGCTTTCGAGATGGCTCGACAACTCCAAGAGCAAGGCGAACAAGTTGGTATTCTAGTTATGCTTGATAGTTGTCGTCCAGGTTATAGCTGGCGGGTATCATTTCTCAAGCGAGTTTTTTTGCATTTAAATAATATGGTTCATCAAGGGCCTATCTATCTTTGGCAAAGGGCTGTGAAATGGAGCTATTGGCGTAAGCGACATCTCGAAAATAAATATAACCATTATTTGGAAGATTTACTTGATTTACCTGAGAATGACAAGCATTTAAAGATTATAAATACTAACACTCAAGCCATTGGTGAATATATCTTCTCACCTTACCTTGGTCAAGCTATCCTCTTGCGGACAGAGGATCGGAATCGTAGTGAAGCTGTAGGCATACGATACGATCCTCAATTCGGCTGGGGCGACCTAGTAACTGGAGGATTAAATATTCATTACCTTCCCGGATCTCACCTTGACCTACTTAAAGAACCCAACGTACAGGTGTTAGCCGAAACATTGAGAAATTGCTTAACTCAGGCGCAGTCTCCAAAGAATTAATTTGAAGTTTTCCCTCGATTTAGGATTTCGACGTTACGAGCGTCACTCGAAGGGCATCTGACAAATCTCTATCTTCGCACAACCCAGTACTGCTGGGTCATTTTGCCATTTCTTATCCCAATTTGAAAGCAGTTGTTGAATTGGTATGACTTGACCTTTTCAGATTTTGGTAGATAAACAGTGAAGATATTGTATTTAAATCTACTTCTTTAGGCTCATCTTCATCCTCATTAGTATTTTTAAATAGTACTGTAAATGCACCAGCACCTAACCTATCTTGAGGAAACATCCGATAACAAGGTATTGTAGTTAAATGGGATTGATAATTGGCTAAATTACTAATTTCTATTGCCTGAAACTGGGGAAAGCGTTCCAAAAACCATTCACAAACTTGCTCATTTTCTTCGGGTGAATACGTGCAAGTCATATAAGCAAGATAGCCTTGTGGTGAAACAATTTTAGCAGAGTTAGCTATAATGCGCTTTTGCCGATTTGCACTCTTATTAATAGCAGTTGGGTGAAAACATCCGGGTGCTTTTTCACCTTTAGCAAGTAAAGATTGTCCAGTACAAGGAGCATCTACTATTACTAGATTGCTAGAGCAGGAAAACATTTCGGCAAATATACTCGAATCTCTATTAACCACTGCACTAGGGCTGATCTGACAACGCTTCAAATTAGAAATTAGCATTCCTAGACGTTTGCCAATTACTTCATTACTAATTAGTAAGTCAGGTTGTAAAGCTTTCCAAGCGAAGATACTTTTACCTCCTGGTGCAGCACACATATCAAAAACTAAATGCGCTGGCTCAGGAATAGCTAACAAAGTAGTAGCAGCAAACACAGAAGAAAAATCTAAACAATAAAAATATCCCTTTTGATGCAAGGGATGCTGACCGGGTTTTTGTCCCAGAGATAAGCGGTCTATAAATTGTGGTTGCCAATAAGTTGGGGTTTCCACTGCCAAAGGTGAAGTTTCTGGCTTTTCTTGACACCAAAGAATACTGGGTGAAAAAGGCAGAGGATTCATTAAAGCCTCGATAAATTTTTCTTGCTCATCTAGATTAGTGAACAAACGCCGCGAGACTTTAAGTAATAAATTAGAAGGTTTTTCCACGTGGATAATGAATTATAAATTACGTTAGCGTAGCGTTAGCGAGTCCGCGTACCCCTACGGGGAAGCAAGCTACGCTTTTAGCGTCTCTTCGAGAGCGTCATTAGAAATTACCAATTACGAATTAGTCTGTTGTATCAGCATCGAAATCAAACTGTTACACAAGAACAATGTAATTAAGGCTTTTGGCTTCATACTCAAAATATAATGACCGCCATTGGGATCGCAATGGCCAAGCTACCCCACTGCACCGGAGAAGGTCATGTTATTAGATAGTTTTCCGCAAAAATTACGCAAAGAAGCACAACTATGGAGGGATGAAGGATTAATTAGTTCTTCGCTGTATGAGCAAATAGCAGAACGTTATCAATTTAAAAACCTGGAAGCTGCTGCACGCGATCGCAATAAAGCGATCGCGATCGCTATAGGCAGCATCCTTTTGTGCTTAGGCATTATTACTTTTGTATCAGGAAACTGGCAGGGAGGATCGCGAGAAGTCAAATTTATTCTAATGATGAGTTTGTTTTTTGCGATCGCAATCACTGGTTTTTATAACTGGAGACAACCTGAAGGGAAGAAGCCAGAACGAAGCAAACGCTTACTGGGAGAAGGGTTGCTAATTTTAAGTGCCTTCATTTTCGGTGCAAATTTACTGCTAATGGCCCAGATGTTCAATATTGCCGGTTCAACTTCCCAACTGTTTCTCGCCTGGGGGTTGGGTGTTGTGGTGATGGCCTTCAGTTTGTCCTTAAATTCTTTAGGAATTCTGTCAATTGCCCTGGTGGAAATCGGGTATTGGACTGGACTAGAAGACTTGTGGTACGCTTCAGGTGAGTTAACTTGGTCGCGGCTAGTGGTGCAGCATATGCCTCTGTTGGCATGGCTGGTGTTTGTACCCTTAGCCTACTTCTGCCGATCGCGTTGGATTTTTGGTCTAGCAGCCTTTGTTTTTGCTAGTTCTTTACAAGCCAACCTCAATCCTCTGCCACTGCTGAATTATGCTGATATCGCCCCTTGGGTGGCATCTTTTGCTTTTGCACTCCCACCTGCATTATTCTGGAGTTATGATGACTTGCTGTTTCCAACCATAAATTACAGGTTGTTTCAATCCCTGGCCCGTAATTTAGCATTGGTAAGCTTTGGCGTTGTCTTTTATGTTCTGTCTTTTCGTTGGGTTTGGGAATCTCCAGATTATGGCTATAATCAGCCAACGAATTTGACAAACTTATTCGAGTCTCTGCCGATCATCGATTTGGGAATTCTCAGTGGCTTGGCAGTATTGCAATGGTTGTTTCTACTGCGTCAAAGAAATAACCCTCCGCGCCGCGAAGTGATTTTCACGACTGCTGTTATTGGTACCTTTCTTGTCTTTATTACCCTAGTACCTTTTTGGCATCAAACTATCAGCCGGATTGATGAACTTGGTGTTTTTATTTTCAATGTACTTATAGCAACATTAGCCTGGGGACTAATTCAAGAAGGATTGAAATTAAGCAACAGAAGTTCTTTTTGGGGCGGTATGTTGTTAGTAACACTGCAAATTATCAGTCGGGTGCAAGAGTATGATACCGATTTACTTTTCAAGTCCCTAGTCTTTGTTTTGTGCGGTTCTGCTTTAATTAGCGCTGGACTCTGGTTTGAACGCCGCTTACCTGGTGGTAGCTCTACAAGTAAAAAGTAGTGCAAATTTTAGATTTTGACTTTTAAATTTTGGATTCAATAAAAAATCTAAAATCTAAAATCTAAAATCTAAAATTCTGAAATCTCTGTGCGTCAAAGTTTTTAAAGTTTCTCTGCGTCAGTCCTAATCTGGTTACTTTTGACCTCCTCATTACCTCTGCTTTTTAGGACTACGCTCATGACTAATAGTTCTTCTGAATCTAAAAATAAACCCTTGTCTCCTGAAGCCGAATTCTCTAGTAAGGTGACTTTTCGGGATTACTTGATTGCTAGTGAACAAAAATCGAATAAGTCTTTGCCTTTTTGGCGGTTACTAGCTCCCCTGGCGCTACAAACAGGGCTAATTATGGCAGTACCAGCCCAAGCCCTTTATACAGACGTGACAGGTAAGACGGTGATTTTGCAAACCGTACCTGTAGACCCTAACAATGTGCTAGAAGGTAACACTCTAGCGTTAGATTACAACATATCCCGCACCGCAAATTTGAGTAGACTGCCCGGTTGGCAAACATTAGTTAGCAAAGGTCGGGGAAGTGGCAGAAGATTGCCTGAAGGAACCAACATTTATGTGACTTTGCAAGAGCAACTATCCTCTGGTCGCGGTGTTCCTAGAGCTTGGAGACCGTTGCGAGTGAGTAGCGATCGCCCCACAACTCTTAGAGCCAATCAGGTAGCCTTAAAAGGTGTTTATGAGGATGGCTCTGTTAACTACGGTTTGGAAACATATTACATCCCAGAAAACCAACGGCAGCAGATTAGGAACGACTTGCAAGCCCAACGTGCCCGCAGAGGACAAGTACCACCCATTGTGGTGAAGGCGAAAGTAGATCCACAGGGTAAAGCAGTGCCAGTTAGCATGTGGGTGCGCGATCGCAATTATCGCTTTTAAGCTGTTAAGCAAAGCGTGTAAACATGCAAAGTTTGTTTCCAAAATTCTGAGCGCCGACTTCCAGCACTCAGAATTTTCTGTTTGTCATTTGTAAATACAAATGACAAACAGGAAAAGTGAATCTTAATGCTAGTACTTAGAACCATTCGTGAGAGGTTAAGGTAATTGCACTAATATATCGAGGTGCACTCCAAGGGGGCAAATCCAAATTGTAGAATGGCTTTCACAAAGCTTTGGCTCTCCCAGAAATATTTATTTAATAAGTTAATTTTAATACTGGAAGACGAGTTAACCCTTTTAGTATTGAGTTGACTCTAAGTTAAGGTTGCACTTAAAGAACCTTCAACTTGTCATGTACAATCGCCTGAACCGAGGGTTACAAAGCATCCAGAATTTTATAACCCGCAAATTGGCTTATTACGCGAACTGTGAGATGAAAATATAAAGGATAGATAAAAAACAGTACTCTTATATACATTTTCCAGCAATAAACATGAAGATCCTGCAAAGATTTGTATGAGATTATATAAATCTAAGTAAATTTCCGCTATGTAAGTACTATCAGCTTATAAGCTGCTTACTGTTTTCAAGTGTCGAATAACACATTGTTTTTTGTCATTAACATCCATAGAGGTCGTTGGGATCACGACAAAGAATTCGTTAATCAATACTTATCAAGTCTGAAACTTTCTAGTTCTGACTCTATGAAATTCTGATCGAAGAAAGCCTGATCTCAGAGTTCTCTGTGAATTCTGACTTAAAGAATTCTTATTCAAAGAGCAAGACTGTCAGGGGTTAAAACTCTATCACACTCAATTGAGGAAAGTTATATTATGCCCAGACTAATTGTTTCTTTTCCCCCATTCTTAGGCACTTCTGGTTCCGATCTAGTGGTGGGTCAAGAGGATAATGCATTCCTAGCAATTGGAATTGAGGTTCTAAAAAACGGAGTCATCGATACTAGAGGAGGTAACGACACTATCAAGGGTAGTGCCACTGGTGGCGACGAAGATTTCTCCAGCAGTGAGGGCGCAGGCACTGGCGCAGGCACTGGCACAGGCATTGCTAACAGTGGCATCATCAATGCAGGGAAAGGAGATGATACTATCTCTGGCACAGGCACTGACGGTTTCGAGTATCTAAGCTTTGCACCTGGTATAGGTATCTCTAACACTCAAGGCGGCTACATTAATGGAGGAGACGGAAAAGATTTGATCTCCGGAACCGGAAACAGAGGCAACGATTTTTTAAGAGGCTTTGCTAAAGGCATCAATAATACTCAGGATAGCCACATTGATGGAGGAAAAGGGGACGACTCTATCAAGGGAACTGGAAATGGACGAGGTGGAGGTGCTGGTGTAGGAATCTTCAACAGTGGTGGCAGCGATATTAATGGGGGAGAAGGGAAGGACTCCATCTCCGGAACTGGAACTATTTATAATATTGGAGGAGATGGTACAGGCATCTTCAACAGTGATGGTAGCGTTATTAGTGGAGGGAAAGGAAACGATTCTATTACTGGTATCGGCAAGGGCGGTGAGGCGTTAGCATCGCCCGATAGGCTTAATACCCCTCCAGGTAACGGTATAGGCATCTCTAACAGTAAGGGTAGCACGATCAGTGGAGGGCAGGGAAACGACTTAATCTCTGGCACAGGCACCGGCGGTAGAGGGGACTATGGTACCCCTTTTGGAGATTATGAACCCGGTGTAGGTACAGGCATTCTTAACAGTGGCAGCATCAGTTTAGGCGATGGCAAGGATACCCTTGTCGGTACTGGCATTAGTAAAGGCATAGGTATTGTTAATACTAATGGCATTATCTGTGGAGGGGCAGGAGATGATACCCTTACTGGGTATGGTAGCAGCATTGGCATCCAAGGTGGCACAATTGATGGCGGAAGCGGTAACGATTACTTTAAAGCCCGTCGAATTGATGATAGCGGTAAACCGATTTCAGACCAAGGGGGCGCTATTGCCAATGTCTTGCTTAAAGGTGGATGTGGAGCCGACACATTTGATGTTGGTTACGGTAATGCCACAATCAATGGTGGATCGGGATGGGACAAACTAATTCTGTCTGATTTAAAAAGTGATTACACCATTCTAGGCAACTCCAATAATTACACCATTAAACGTGATGAGTTCACCCTTAATGTCTTGAATGTTGAGGAAATCGCCTTTTTTGGCGCTGCTCCACTGTAAATTGTGTTTGAGATTCCTGATCAGTAGACTGTGCTTTGGGTTTTGATCGGATCAGGGAGAGGTATCTAAAACAATAAACCTTTAATTAGGTATACAGACGAATGGCACTAAGAAAAGCGCAAATCCTTAATCTGCCTGACTTTTGGGTGTAAGGGTTGCACAGTGAAGAATTAAAAACCAAATAATACTTACAAATCAACTACTTCCTCTACACTCCCACAGCCAGAATAAGCAAGGGTTTCACCTTTTCTTCGTGACATTCGTCCTTTTGCGCTCTTTTTTAATGGCGATCGCACTACAAATTTACCAGTATTCAATAACACACTGGCTCCTGGGCACTGACCACTGCTAAGGCACAATCAACACTGGGCAAGGGGAAAGGTTAATCACACGAGTGGTAACGCTATCATCCGCTCCCTCTTCAGTCAAACCTAGCCCCCGACAGCCCATGATAATTAAATCTGCCCCGATTTCATCAGCGACATCGCAGATAGTAAAAGCTGGTTTGCCTTGTCTTTCCAGGGTTTCGGATTGAATTCCTTGCCCAGAAAATAAAGATTGGGCATTTTCTAGCAGTTTGGCAACTACCTCTGGTAACACCATCGGATCGGCGCTAGGCGCGTCTGGAGGTGGTTCTTCTACCACAGATAGCAGCACCAACCGACTGCCGTACTTTTTGACTACGTTGGTAACAACGTCAGCAGCTTCCCGCGTTTCCCGGCTTTGATCGATAGGAAATAGTACTGTCTTAAATATATCTGTCACTTGGGCACCCCTGACTCCGGTAAAATCTTGATGGTTCTACTTTCAAAACAATAACAAAAAGGCAATCAGGAGAGTTTGGTGTGTCCAAAAAAAGTTTAGCAAGTTTATCTTCGGCTGATATATCTGGAAAACGTGCCTTAGTGCGGGTTGACTTTAATGTGCCTGTGGACGATCAAGGCAACATTACCGACGATACTCGCATTCGCGCCGCTTTACCAACCATCAAAGATTTGACGCAGAAGGGAGCTAAGGTCATTCTCGCCAGCCATTTTGGTCGTCCCAAGGGTGTAGATGACAAATTACGCCTAACTCCCGTTGCCAAGCGTCTCTCGGAGTTACTAGGGCAAGAAGTCGTTAAAACTGATGACTCCATTGGCGATGAAGTTGCAGCTAAAGTTGGCGCGTTGCAAAATGGCCAAGTGCTGTTACTGGAAAATGTCCGTTTTTATCCAGAAGAAGAGAAAAATGACCCAGAATTTGCGAAAAAATTGGCAGCTAATGCTGATTTCTATGTAAATGATGCTTTTGGTACTGCACACCGCGCCCATGCTTCTACTGAAGGTGTGACTAAATTCCTCAGCCCTTCTGTGGCTGGATATTTGGTTGAGAAGGAATTGCAATATCTGCAAAACGCCATCGAAAATCCCCAACGTCCTTTGGCAGCAATTATTGGTGGTTCCAAAGTTTCCAGTAAAATTGGCGTGATTGAAACGTTGCTGGAGAAGTGCGACAAGCTGATCATTGGCGGTGGGATGATTTTCACGTTCTACAAAGCCCGTGGTTTGAATGTCGGTAAGTCGTTGGTGGAAGAAGACAAGCTAGAACTAGCGAAGTCTTTGGAAGCTAAGGCTAAAGAACGGGGCGTTGCTTTATTGCTGCCCACAGATGTTGTATTAGCAGATAACTTTGCCCCTGATGCCAATTCTCAAACCGTTAGCATTGAGAATATCCCAGATGGTTGGATGGGTTTGGATATTGGGCCAGACTCGGTGAAGTTTTTCCAAGAAGCCCTTGCAGATACCAAAACGGTAATTTGGAACGGGCCAATGGGTGTGTTTGAGTTTGATAAGTTTGCGGCAGGTACAGAAGCGATCGCTCATACCCTCGCCGAAATTGGTAAAACTGGCACAACTACCATCATTGGCGGCGGTGACTCAGTAGCGGCTGTGGAAAAGGTTGGTTTAGCTGACCAAATGAGCCATATCTCCACCGGCGGCGGCGCTAGCTTGGAGTTACTTGAAGGCAAGGTATTGCCTGGAATTGCAGCTTTAGATGATGCTTAATAGCCATCTTTAGAATTATGTAGAGACGTTACATGTAACGTCTCTACATTAAATAGAGGAAAAACTGTGGAAACTCAATGGCTGGAATGGGCGCAAAAGTTACAAGCGATAGCTCAAAATGGTTTGACTTATTCTGAAGGCCCTTTTGACATTGAACGCTATAAACAATTACGAGCGATCGCCACGGAAATTATGGCGACTTACTCAAATGTAGAACACAGCTATGTCCTCGATTTATTTAGCCGTGAACTAGGATATGCAACTCCTAAAGTTGATGTGCGAGGAGCAATTTTTTGTGATGATACTATATTGTTAGTCAAGGAAAGAGCTGACGGCTGCTGGACTTTACCTGGTGGATGGGCTGATGTTGGCGAGTCGCCCAGTCAGGTAGTTGTGAAAGAAGTATATGAAGAATCTGGATATCAAGCACGCGCTATCAAATTACTAGCAGTCTTTGACAGAAACAAACAGGGACATCCACCATTGCCGTTTTATGTCTATAAGCTGTTTTTTCACTGTGAAATTATCGGTGGTTCTCCATCATCAAGTATTGAAACTGAAGAAGTAGGCTTTTTTCCTGAAGATGCGTTACCAGAACTTTCTCTCGGACGTGTGACACCTACGCAAATTACCCAGCTTTTTCAACATTACCGCAATCCAGATTTACCCACAGACTTTGATTAGTAGCCGTTTCGATATTTAATATACTTGGTTATAAATTTGCGAGTGTACCAGAGTTTAGCTTATGGAATAAACCGTAGTACAACATTTTTGACTTGCCAACTTTCTTAGGTAAGATACTACTAGATCAATTTCCTCTCTACACTAATTGACTATATAGTTTGCTTGCTCCAAAAACAATTGCATAACAATGACTCCAATAACTAAACATCAACCAAGACTCGGAGTTGAAGTCCTGCGGTGTTGCAATCTTAGCGACCTCACAAATCTAGAGTCGCGTGAATTAAAGGAATCACTCTGGGAACATGGCGTTGTAGTCGTCAGACAGCAACAGATGACTGCACAACAATTAAAAGAATTTGCCAAGCAGACCTTTGGCGATTTTATGTTTGGCGGCCCTCCGAAAACATTAGATCCTGAGATTAGTCCAGATTTACAAAGCCAAGATGTCTATATATTGGGCAATCCTAAAGGGCCGGTTGCCGATCCAGCCGGGAAATATGCATGGCAATGGCATCATGATAAAGATGGTCTCCCCCGTGCAGAGGGACTGGATATGAACGCACTATATGTTGTGATGCTTTATGGAATACAAGTGCCGGAAGGTGTAGATGGGCAACCTCACACTACTGAGTTCCTCGATATGGTGGAAGCGTACAATAACCTAGATCCTCAACATCAGCAGCAGTTAGAGCAGATGTCGATGTATCACTCACCACCAATGTTTTCTAAAAAACCCAATGTAGATACTGATATACCGAAGAAACTGCATCCCATTGTGTCCACTCACAAAGTCACTGGTAAAAAGGGATTATATTTAGGTTCGGACACTGCGATCGCAGTTGGTATGGAAGATCGACCAGAGGAAGCAAAACGTTTCTGGGAGGATTTGTTTGCGACTGTTCTAGACTGCACGCCAGTCTACTCCCATGTTTGGCAGCCAGGAGATATTATTTTTTGGGACAACTCACAAGTGATGCACAGAGGTAGACCCTATGATGCAACGAAATACCAGCGAATTGCGTTGCGTTTAGGGGTTGTGGACAAGGGATAATTTGAGGCAGGGGAGGCAGGGGAAGCAGGGGGAGAATTTTGGAAGTTAATCATTCCGCAACTATGCAACGTCCTTTACTGAGGTGCTGTCTCTGGCGTTGGTGTCGTCGTAGGAGTGGGGGTTTCTGTGGGAGTTGGCGTTGGCGTGGGGGTTTCTGTGGGCGTGGGCGTGGGTGTTGGCGTGGGTGTTTCCGTGGGCGTTGGTGTTGGTGTTGGTGATGGGGGAGGGGTGGAATTTTCCGCTGTAATGCTGAGTTGATAATCTACTGGTTTCGATGCTGTGGAAACCACAACAAACTCGTAAAATCCGTTTTCTGGTAATTTAGTTGACAAACTACGCTGGGTAGAATCTTCTAAAAATTGGATTTTGCCAGAGGGGGAATAGACTGATAACAAGACTTGGGAATTTGCTTGTAGTTTCAATTCCATAGATTGATTTTTAGCAAGTCCAGCAATGAATACTTTGCCACCACCAGCTTGAAGAGTACCGCTGACTGTTTTGCCAGTAGCGCCCGGATCAAAGACAAGTTTTTGGAAAGCGCTACCGGCGAGGATAGCACTGAGTTTATCGCTAACAAATCCGTACCAAACTTGTCCAATCGGCTGATCTCGAAAATCTTTACCTCGCTGTTCAGGAAATACACCTAAAAAAGCAGCATCTCCCAAATCAAACAAAGAACGACTACCAACGTTGATTTTGTTGACTTCTACTTTCCAGCGATCGCGTTCAGCAGTTGTGTAACTTCCCAGTTGTCGGCGTGTATTTGAACTCAATGGTGCAAGTTTTTCCAGCAATTCTGAGGCTGTTTTATCCCATTCTGCCCGCAAACCCTCATCTTCAGAGCTATCACTGAGAGTGCGTCCTCGTAAACTGGGATTTCTATCCCAAAAAACTTGATTCACCAAGTTCACGTAGAAGTTAGAGTTAATACCCAACTGTTGACGGCGATCGCTTAATCTTTCTTTGCGTTCCCTTTCTGCTGGTGAATATTGCGCTAAAGGATCGGTCGGTTGCTCACTGGTTGGAATTGGTCTGGCTGTAGGATCGGGTTTGACTTCCCCCACATCTCGACTGCTATTGACTCCCCACCAAATCAATCCAATCGTACTAAATG
The DNA here is from genome assembly GCF_034531305.2 of Nostoc sp. ChiQUE02. NCBI lineage: Bacteria > Bacillati > Cyanobacteriota > Cyanophyceae > Nostocales > Nostocaceae > Nostoc > Nostoc sp. ChiQUE02. Next base: position 27,954 of record NZ_JAVRBN020000038.1, on the reverse strand, counting down.
CTACCGCCGCCACAAGGAAGGTTTTTGTTGGTGTCCACCAGCTTGTGGGTTGAGGGGATGGAGGAGATGAGGGGTATGAGGGTGATGGAGGAGGTGGAGAGACGGCGACAGTGGCGGATGTTGGTTCTGGTGCTGTGGGATATTGAGTTGGGGGAAAGTTAGCTGGGGGTGGGTTGATAGCTTGGAGTACTTGACGGGCTGATTGATAGCGATCGCTTGGTCTGGCAGATAACATTTTATCTAATACCTGTGCCAAAGTTTGACTCAGGCTTACTTCCCGTTGCCACTGCCAGGTGAGATTATAGGTATCAATTAATTCTTGAGGTTGTTTTCCTGTTAGTAAAACCAGCATTGTTGCGGCCATTGCATACAAGTCGCTGTGGGGAGATACTAACCCAGTCTGCATCTGTTCTGGGGGAGCAAATCCTACCTTACCTAATAGGGTTGGTGATGGGGAAGATGCAACTACGCCAGGTTGGTAATATTGGGAAGCAACCGTTGCTACTACTTGTTTTACACCACCAAAATCAATTAATACTGGTAGTTTGTCAACAGTGCGAAGCATTAAGTTATCTGGAGAAATATCTCGATGAATAACGCCTATGGAGTGGATATACTCCAACACTGGCAAAATTTGCTGCAACAATTGGCGGACTTCCGCCTCTGTAAAGCGCAAACCCTGCTGTAACCGGGCATTTAACAACGAGTTGTATGTTTCCCCTTCTACATAATCTTGCACCAAAAACAGATATTCTTTCCCCCCTAAGTTCATCCGAAGCAGTTCCCGGAAACGAGGAATTTGGGGATGTTGCAGTTTATAAAGAACACTAGCTTCTCTCTCAAACAGTTCTTCAGCTTTTTGGACAACGTAAGCGGTTTGAACTTGGGGGGAAAATTCTTTTAAAACACAAAGTTCGCGGAAACGATTGACATCTTCAGCTAAATAAGTGCGTCCAAAGCCACCCTGGCCAATTTGACGCACAATTACATAGCGATCGCCTAAAGTTAGTCCTGGTTGGATACCATAACTCATGGGCGTACCCAACAAATTTTCACCACACTGGAGACAAAAGCGACTACCTGGGGAATTTTCATGTCCTTTAGAACAATATATTTTAGTCATTTGTTATTTGTCATTTGTCATTTGTTATTAATTACTCTTCCCCAGTCTCCAGTGCCGTTACTTGCCAGATTGTACTTTACTGACTTGATCATCTGCGATCGCATACCAAATTTGACCAAAAGTCTTTTGATTCAGTTTCCCACGCTCCTGATCGGGAAACAACCGATCAAATTTTTCATTTGTGTCTTTGGTCAGCCGATCAATTGTATAGTTCCCCAACTGCCCCGATCGCGCTTGTTGTCTCCATATTGCATAATCTTTTTGACTATAGTTCCCCAATTTGCGACGAGATGCTGTACTGAGGTTAGCCTGTTCTAGTTTATCCAATAAATCGTCAGCGATACCAGACCATTCATCTCGTAAACCAGCATCTTCAGGTTTAGATGTCAGGCTACGTCCCTTTAATTCTGGTTTTTTTGTATAAAATAAATTATCTACAAATGGAGTAAAAAATCCTTCAGTAATTTCTAGCTCTTGACGACGATTGATAATTTCCTGGAGACCGCTGTTTTTTCCTTTGTCACTGACTGGTTTTCCAATCGGATTTGGGAACTGTGGAATTTGCGGTAATGATATTGATGGAATAGTGATTGAAGTTACACTCCGGATGACCGCATTTACCACCGCCCAAGCACCTGCGCCACTTAAGACAACTAAAGCCGTTCCGCCGAGACTCATCACAAAAGGGCGAATCCAAACGGGCAAAGTTCTCGGTTTAGCAATTGCTTGCGTTTTGTTTTGGAATCTACTCATCACAGCACTGGCGCGTTGTCTTCCCGGAGCTACTACCATTGTCTTAATCTTGGTAGTAATATAATTACCTGGGGATTTAGTCGCAGTTGACGATGGTAAATCTTTGAGGATCTGCTCGGCTCGTTGGTAGCGATCGCTCGGTTTATAAGCCAGCATCTTTTTTAATACCGCTTCCAGTTGGGGACTAACTCGAATTTCCTTTCCCCATCCCCAAATTCCCTGGTAGCTGTCGTATAATTTTTGCGGTTCTTGTCCTGTGAGCAACACTAGTGATGTCACCGCTAAAGAATATAAATCACTACTAAAAAATGCTTTTCCCTGCCGTAGCTGTTCTTCTGGGGCGTAGCCCTTTTTACCCAGCAAAGTGTTATTTTCCGCTAACTTAGTCCGCCAAAAACCTTGAGAAGCTGGCAATTGTTTGACACCACCAAAATCAATTAGCACTGGCAGATTATCAGAACGCCGCCAAATCAAATTATCGGGAGAGATATCACGGTGAACTACATCTCGCGAGTGGATGTAGGATAATACGGGTAAAATCTGTTGCAGTAGGGTGATTACTTCCTCTTCACTGAAAGTCTTTCCTTGACTCTCACGCTGTTCTAATAATTGGTAGTAATTGTCACCATCTACATAATCTTGCACTAGAAAGAAAAAATCTTTAGTGCCTATCTTCACTTGTAGCGAGGCGTGAAAACGCGGAATTTGTGGATGCTGGAGTTTTTTCAGAACATTGGCTTCTCGCTCAAATAACTCTTTCGCTTTTTGTAAATCTTGATGTTCTTGTACTTGGGGTGCAAATTCCTTCAGCACACATGTTTGATGGGATTTATTTATATCCTCCGCCAAATAGGTGCGTCCAAAGCCGCCCTGCCCTAATTGACGGATAATTTGATAGCGATTATCCACAACCTGTCCCACAGCAAGAGGTAATGGCTCACCACAATGGGTACAAAAGCGGTTACTACCATTATTTGTGTGTTGTTTACTGCAATAGAGCTGCATGGTGCTGAAGGATAAATAAAGGTTTTATTGAATGACTACAACGCGCATACCCTCATTTTCGGATATCTTACCAAACGTTAGGAGCGGAGTGTTCCTATATTAAATCTCTGTTGCTAAGAATCTCTGGGGTTTTGGGGGTATTAGATAACAGCTAAAATACTGGCAGCAAGTAACGGTGTTGGTTCTACTTCAGGATAAACAACAAGCGTCATGAACCGCAAATCAAGACAGCAGCAAGTAATTAAAGCATTTGAAGATTTTTTGTCTACCCCCCTAGAAACTCTACTACAACGGCATCTCAACACTCAAACTTCAACAGCTTTGAGTTTATTTCACGATGTGGCGGCTAATATACCTGCCTACAAGGCTTTTTTAGCAGAAAGGGAAATTAATCCCGCGACTATCCAAACCTTGGAGGATTTTCAGAAACTCCCAGCGATCGCTAAACAAAATTATATCCTGCGTTATCCCTTAGCTGACTTGTGCCGCAACGGACAACTAGAAGCGTGCGACATGATAGCTGCTTCATCAGGTTCTAGTGGTAAACCGACATTTTGGCCTCGTTTTTTCACAGATGAACTCCAAATCGCCACACGCTTTGAACAGATTTTTCACGATAGTTTTTATTCAGATACTAGACGTACCCTAGCTGTGATTTGTTTCACTTTGGGCACTTGGGTAGGTGGAATGTTTACTACTAATTGCTGTCGTTATCTTGCTAGCAAAGGTTATCCCATCACCGTAATTACTCCTGGTAACAATAAAGAAGAAATATTGCGAGTTGTGCAGGAACTTGGTTCCACTTTTGAACAAGTGGTGTTATTGGGATACCCGCCATTTTTAAAAGATGTGATTGATACTGGTATCGCCCGTGGTGTGGAGTGGCAGCAATATCAGATTAAATTAGTGATGGCGGGAGAAGTATTTAGTGAAGAATGGCGGAGTTTAGTTGGTGAAAGAGTTGGCTCACAAAATCCTTGCTATGATTTTGCATCACTTTACGGCACTGCGGATGCAGGAGTTTTGGGTAATGAAACACCGTTAAGTATCTGCATTCGCCGTTTTTTGGCAGAAAATCCCGATGCCGCTAGAGCTTTATTTGGGGAATCGCGTTTACCCACGCTGGTACAATACGATCCCTTCACTCGCTTTTTTGAAGTTCACGATGGCGGATTGTTATTTTCGGGGGATAACGGCATTCCTTTAGTGCGTTATGACATTTTAGATACTGGCGGAATAATTAGTTATGATGCCATGCTGCAATTTTTAGCAGAATGGGGATTTAACCCGCTCGAAAATCTGCGTTTTAACACTCAAGAATTACCTAGAGGTATTCATCAACTACCTTTCGTTTATGTATTCGGTCGTTCTAACTTTACAGTTTCCTACTTTGGCGCAAATATCTATCCCGAAAATGTAACGGTGGGATTAGAACAACCAGGAATTCAAGAATGGGTGACGGGTAAGTTTGTGTTGCAGGTGAAGGAAGATGCTGACAAAAATCGATTTTTATCTGTGGTTGTGGAGTTAGGAGCAGGGGTAGAGGGTAGTGAAGAGCGAAGACTTGCGATCGCATCTTCTATTCTTTCACAACTGCTACGTTTAAATAGCGAGTTTGCTAATTATGTTCCCGCAGAATATCAAACGCCACAGGTTACGTTAGCGCCAATGGGTGATTTTGAATATTTTCCTATTGGGGTGAAACATCGTTATACGCGTCAATAATGATGAATCAAACACAAGAAGACGCGATGAATCGCGTCTCTACAAGGGGGGATGGGGTGGTTGTTCGCGATCGCGTTCCCAATTGATTGGGTTATTGATAATATATTGTCTAATGCGATCGCGGGCGAATTCATTACGAATGATGTTGTCATGAAACCTTTCTTGCCATCCAAAACCTTCATATATTTGATTAATTTCAAATGAACATCGTCCCTTGTACCACCTAATAATTTTAGAAAGGGAATTTTTAGACAACATCGGATTAAATAACCCAGTAACCCCGCCCCGTTCACCATCCCCCTGTTGACTTGTAGAGACGCGATGAATCGCGTCTTCTTCCTGTGTTAGTGGATTCATCACGTCTCCTTCTCGTATTTGATTAATAACCAAAATCCCATGAATATGATTAGGCATGACGCAAAACGAATCTATCTGACAATTAGAAAAATGATTAGGAATCTCGTACCACAATTTATGAGCAATTTCTCCAATTGGCGATCGCTGCATTTCACCCTGTACAACCTCACCAAAAAAGCATTTTTTCCCGTCGGTGCAAATAGTAATGAAATATCCGGCATTGCTGGCATAACTCCACGCTGGTAAACGTGTTGAATCAATTCGATATTTACCTTTGTATTTAGGTTTGTCGTTTTTTGGTTGAGGCTCATCATTATTCATGATTACATCTTTTATACAAAAATTTATGCAATTATTGCTTTGCATTGATGTAATTGCCAACCCAAAAAACTCAGAATTATTCGCGCTATGTAAATGTGGGAAAGAAAGAAAGACGCGATTCATCGCGTCTCTACAAGGGGCGATCGTTTTTGCGATCGCATTCCCATTCTGTTCACAATATCTGTTTTATTAGGGGCGTCGCATTCCCTGGATTGCGGAAATATCGGACGCGATAGATTTACCAGACGCTTACGAGATGTGATGAATCGCGTCTTTACAAGGGATTGCTGCTTCTACATTTCGCTTATGTTTTGGCTGGAGGAAGTATTTTTCTTTCTTACTCTCGATCTTTCACTTTCTCTTGTTGATGCCAAGCTTGATAAAAAGCTGGATAGTGCATACTTTGGGCGCACTTCCAGATAACTTTGTAGCAATTATCAAATCGCTTAAAGTCATTTTTGTAAGTTTCAGGTGATAAGTAATCCTTCAATACGGTGACAACACTCGGCATCTGTTCCTCTGACAGAATTTTCCCTAAGCTTTCTGCCGCTAGCCATCTATCATCCAGTAGTGGTTTGCCGATTTCCACCAAAGCATCAATCACTTTTTGGTTGCCAGGGTCAATTTCCCCTAAGCTTTCTGCCGCTTGCCTTCGGGCAGAATCATCCAGTTGTGGTTTGCCGATTAACTCCACCAAAGCAGCGATCGCTTTTTCGTTGCCAGGGTCAATTTTCCCTAAGCTTTCTGCCGCCTCCCTTCGGGTATAATCATCCAGTTGTGGATTGCCGATTAACTCCACCAAAGCAGCGATCGCTTTTTCGTTGCCAGGGTCAATTTTCCCTAGGTTTGATGCCGCTAGCGTTCGGGTAAAATCATCCAGTTGTGGTTTGCCGATTAACTCCACCAAAGCAGCGATCGCTTCTTCGTTGCCAGAGCCAATTTTCCCTAGGTTTGATGCCGCTAGCGTTCGGGTAGAATCATCCAGTTGTGGTTTGCCGATTAACTCCACCAAAGCAGCGATCGCTTCTTCGTTGCCAGGGTCAATTTTCCCTAGGTTTGATGCCGCTTCCCTTCGGGTAAAATCATACAGTTGTGGATTGCCGATTAACTCCACCAAAGCAGCGACCGCTTTTTCGTTGCCAGGGTCAATTTTCCCTAAGCTTTCTGCCACTTGGATTCGGGTAGAATCATCCAGTTGTGGATTGCCGATTAACTCCACCAAAACAGCGATCGCTTTTTCGTTGCCAGGGTCAATTTTCCCTAAGCTTTCTGCCGCTTGGATTCGGGTAGAATCATCCAGTTGTGGATTGCCGATTAACTCCACCAAAACAGCGATCGCTTCTTTGTTGCCAGAGCCGATTTTCTCTAAGATTGCTACCGGTACCCTTCGGATAAAATCATCCAGTTGTGGATTGCCGATTAACTCCACCAAAGCAGCTATCACTATTTGGTTGCCTGGGTCAATTTTCTCTAAGCTATATGCCGCTTGCATTCGGGTAAAATCATTCAGTTGTGGATTGCCGATTAACTCCACCAAAGCAGCGATCGCTTTTATGCGATTTGTCTGAGGCAGTGCTGTCTTTGCTCCCTCTGCGATTGGTCTGAGAAATTCTACCCCCTTGTTTTGTTCAACCTTAAACTCGCCAAAGTGCCATTTAACTATTTCCGCCACAATAGCATCTGCGTTACAAGAATTTTTCCACTCATCAAGCGCCGCAGCAGCGAGAAAATAAGCGCGAAACTCATAAAATCCCCTTCTGACTCTATCAATAGCTCTGTATTCTCCGCACCCATCATCAAATTCCAGCAGCACCTGAATAAACTCTTCCTTCTCCTTCCTCCCCACATCCTCACGTCCCAACCACAGCAAAATCACTTCTTTCCACTGCGGAGCAAAAATGCGATAAACACCTAGCGCAGGGTTGTCGGGAACATGATTCAGAAACTCGTCGCAATCATCGATCGCCAACGCTGCAAAATATTCCTCAAATGTGGGATGGTAAAAAGCGTAAACTTTCTCTTTCGTTGCTGATTCCGCAGCCAGCCCAACTTCATTTAGCCATCCCAACTTTAACGCTAACGAAAATAAAGAATTTTGCTGTTTTGCATCACCTAGTTCCTCACGCACAAACTTATGTCGTAGCCGAAACCGTGACGTTTCTTGATCGATTGCCCGTTTTGCCAAACGTCCCAACGCAGCGTTTAATTCCTCTTGCTGCTCTTCTGTGGTAGGGAAGCGGTTTTGTTTCCACTTGTAAAACTCTTCCACAAACTGCTGATAAAGTCCGGCTTTAGTTTCCGGTAAACCTTTATCAGAACCTTGCCAAGTGCTACACAACAGCGCTAACCGCAAAGGATTTTTAACTAAATCTTGGATGCGCTGACGTTCAGGTTTATCTAATTCCTGCCATAATCTTTCGTCTTTGTCTGCATCCTTGTTGTGAAACCAACGCCCAATAAACTCTTGCACTTGTTGCGGATATTCAAAATTGAGTAACCGATACGTCTCAAAATTTTCTAAAGCGTTGGCGTTTGCTTCCCAAACATTCACTCGACAAGTCAGCGCAACCCGCGCATTTTTCACCCATCCCGTCAATTGCTGGGAAATCTCAGTTAATGGTTGGGGTGAAGACATTTCATCTGCTGCATCCAACAACAACCACACACGATTATTCTTGAATAAATCTGCAAAAGCGTTTTCCTGTTCTTCTGTTACACGCACGACTTCTAAAGCATTCTTCAGCCAATCTTGCAGCAGATAATTTTCTACACTCTTTCCTTGCAAGTCTGCCAAAGAAATCCAAATTGGTAAACCCAGATTCTTCTTTAATATCCAAAAAGCTATAGTTTGCAACTGAGTAGTTTTGCCCGCACCCGGTTCCCCAATTAAAGCGATGCGGTGTCCTTGAGTTTTACCAACACCATCACGGATAATTTGCTCTAAAAAAGCCTCATGTTCAAATCGCTGCTTCTCTTCATAACTCGGTTCGTAAAGTCGTGAACCTTGTTCTGCGGAAATATCCTCACTGCACTTCTTCGGTTTGTTACGCTCCACCAATGCTAAAGGTACATGAATTTCCTTTAACTCAAATTTCATCTCATCATCAGCAAACAGCAACTCATTTGTGGTGAGACGCTTGTGCTTTTCCAGCATAGCGCCGCAGATTTCTTGCCAATCGAAGCTATTATCTGTTGTTTCTACCTGGGATATTTCTTTTAAATTTGTCTTTTGGTATTCTTTCCACTTCTGTTTAACTACCTCCAGATTATCTTTTATCGTTGCCGTCTGATGTTTTAGCGTCAGGGTAAATTTCCAATAACCTTGACTTTTTGTAGATTTTTGGTCTTCTCGCACTCCCAACTTTTTCAACCAGTCGAGTGCAGTTTGAAGCTCGTCTAATTCTCTTTTTTCCTGAGAAACGTTAAGTTGTGCTTTTTGCCAGGGAAGTTTTAAAGTTTTGCCAGCATCTTTAATCTGGTTGAGTAAATATTCCTTCTTTGTACCAACTTCAGTTGTTTTGCTTCTGTTTCCTCTTGTCTGTTCGCTTTTATATCCGGTAATTCGCAGCTTATCAGCATTCCAGACAACGCAAAGTGGAAGTTTTGACTCACAATCTTGCTCTACCGACAGTTGCAGCAATGCTTCTACCAGACTGATTACATTCTCTAAAGCTGATTCATCTCCACGAATATTTCTTGACATCAGTCAAATAATTTTTAATTACCCAAACAAACAAGCTTCCCCAAACCGCAAAACCTGATGATACAAGCATTATAGACGTTGCGTGGGGGATGTGTCTGGGGAAATACCCAAAAAAATAATTGACCTTGTAAGCCTAAAAACAAGGTGAATTCTGATGTCAGCTAAAAAACGTGGTCAAAGTGCAAGACAAAGAGCGATGTCTACGAGGGCCACTGAGCGCAGCCGAAGTGCGGGCTACGCCTACGCTTTCTTGCTAATTTTAGAAACAATGTTAATTGGCGTAAATGCCGAAAACCTCATTCAGCAAGGAGACTCACCAATCGAGGTTTTAATCTGGATCGTTAAAGAGTCGATCTCACTTGTGAAACAAGCTAGCAGTTTGCAAGAAAAACAGAAAAAGAGCCTGTTACCCAGACATCGCCGTTCTGAGGAGCAATAGTATCATAAGCCCCTCTTTGCAAGCAAAAAGGGGCTGTGGCTATATTGGTTGTTACAGGAATCCGGTTTAATTGCATGAAAAAATCTAATACCAATTTAATTAATGATTGCAATACATCCTTGGTTTAAGACGCGATGAATCGCGTCTCTACAATATGGTCTATTTGTGACACGTTTTTCGATTGCGTGCAATTCGGTTTGCATCGGGTTTTTTGATCAAAATTAGACGCGATGAATCGCGTCTCTACAATATGATCTATTTGTGACACGTTTCTCGATTGCGTGCAATTCGGTTCGCATCGGGTTTTTTGATCAAAATTAACGCTTTGTAGAGACGGCGATTTATCGCGTCTCTCTTGTTCGTCCACAACACGAGCTTATTCGTTCAGAACACAAGCTCATTCGTTCAGAACACAAGCTCATTCGTTCAGAACACAAGCTTATTCGTTCAGAACACGAGCTTATTCGTTCAGAACACGAGCTTATTCGTTCAGAACACGAGCTTATTCGTTCAGAACACGAGCTTATTCGTTCAGAACACGAGCCTATTCGTCCAGAACACGAGCTTATTCGTTCAGAACACAAGTTTATTGTCGTGTAATTACTGAGCTAGTAATCCAATCTTATTACAAAAAACACCTTTTTTTGCAAGTTTTACTGAACCACTATATTGTGCCATTGAGACACTCTAGAAAGATAAAGTTTAGTAAAAAGTCTGCATTGATGCCACGCCAAAAAAGAACCTCTCCCGTGCTAGAAAAAACCGAACAGAGAGTAATCGGATTTAAATCGATTAATTCCAGCCTCGACTTTGGTGATTCGATCAGCTTAAACCATTTAACCCAGTTAACCGGGCAACTCCGCAACCAGATTGATGAGTATAATATGATGCTAACTGCCATTGATTCAGCAAAGGCAAACATAGAAACCCTTGAAAAGACAATTCGGGAAACCTCAGAGCGCTTAGTCAGTGGTGTGGCATTGAAGTATGGCAAAGACAGCCGGGAATACGAGATGACAGGCGGGGTACGCAAGAGCGATCGCATTCGTAAAGCCACCATCACACGTTTAAAATCCACCGCAGACTCAAAAGCGGCTTCTACACAGACGGCGTAATGAGCAACAAGTAGGCATCATTCACTGTGAATGATGCCCATGTTTTGCGTAGGCGTAGCCCGCCGCAGGCATTGCAGGATCGCAGTTTTATTCCTCAATCAACTCAAAATCAACTCGCTCATAAATATCACGCAAGGTAATTTGAAATTCGATAGAATTTAAAACTAAAACTGCATCTTCACCTTCATATTCTTTAAAAATCCATTGACCTTCTGCTTGCTTTGCAAATTGTTCCACAGCAAAACTATACTGGTCAATCATAATATATTCTTGAAAACCAGGAATTGAACGATAATATTTAAACTTATCTGTTTTGTCATAATTTTTAGTTGAATTTGATAAGACTTCAACAATTAATAAGGGATTAGTAATAGTTGTTGTACCTGTTCCCTCATAAATAGGCTTACCTTTGATGACTATAATATCAGGATAAGTATAGAGGCGATACAGGGGTATCCATACTTTAATATGGCTTATGTAGATGTCATAATCTTGTGCTTGCACTGTTAAAGGGAATTTTCGACAAAAATTTCCGGCAATTTTATTGTGATTAGTTGTCTCTCCTATTATTGGTATAATTTCTCCATCTTTGTATTCATTTTTATATTCAGCCTTCTCTTCTAATTCCAAATATTCTTCTGGGGTATAGCGTTGTTCTGTTTGTAAAACCATATTAATTAACTCATAAAATTAGGGAATGGATATGTTATCAATAGCGTAACGTACCCTAAACATAGGGAAAATAAATATTTTTGTTATACAAATACGGTTGCAGACAATGTAACAATAGCGATCGCAAGCAAATACTTTTAGCCATATCCACCAGTGAACGCCCCTACCAATATCTCTGCACAAACCCAGAATCGCAAAGCCGATCACATTCGGATCTGTTTAGAGGAAGATGTTCAGTCTCATCAAATCACCAATGGACTGGAACGTTATCGTTTCACCCATTCTTGCTTACCCGAACTTAACCACAACGATATTGATATCAGTACAACTTTCCTGGAGAAACACCTTGACGCACCCTTGTTAATTTCTTCCATGACTGGGGGAACAGAACAAGCCGCAATCATTAACCAACGTTTAGCCCAAGTCGCGCAACACTACAAAATTGCAATGGGTGTCGGTTCCCAGCGCGTAGCAGTAGAAAAACCCCAGGTAGCTGATACTTTTGCTGTTCGCAAGTATGCCCCCGATGTTCTCTTATTTGCGAACTTGGGCGCTGTGCAACTTAACTATAAGTACGGTTTAGATGAATGTTTGCGGGTAGTTGATATCTTAGAGGCTGATGCCCTGATTTTACACATTAACCCTCTACAAGAGTGCATTCAACCCAAAGGTGATACTAATTTCCGGGGGTTGCTTGACAAGATATCTGAATTGTGCGGCAAACTGCCAGTACCAGTGATTGCAAAGGAAGTTGGTAACGGCATTTCAGCAGCGATCGCCAACAAACTAATCGCCGCCGGAGTAGCAGCAATTGATGTGGCGGGTGCGGGGGGTACTTCTTGGGCAAAGGTAGAAAGCGAACGGGCAGAAAATCCCTTACAACGTCGCTTAGGGAAGACTTTTGCCGATTGGGGTTTACCAACGGCAGAGTGCATTACAACTATTAGAGCGATCGCTCCAGATGTGCCCTTAATTGCTTCGGGAGGTTTGCGTCATGGATTGGATATTGCAGCTGCGATCGCCTTGGGAGCAGATATAGCTGGTTTAGCAATGCCTTTCCTGCAAGCAGCAGCAACATCAGAGACAGCAGTTGCGGAACTTGCTGAAGTATTAATCGCCGAAATCACCACAGTCTTATTTTGCACTGGCAACGCCACCTTGTATCAGTTAAAGCACTCTGGTAGTTTACAGCGCATAGAATAAGTAAATAGGTAATTGGGCATTGCTCAATGCCCAATGCCCGATAACTAATAATTAATAACTAATGCGTAATTTTATCAAACAAACTTTTGCTAGTTTAGTTGGCACTTTACTAGGACTAATTATTTTCGGTGGTTTAGGAACCACTGGACTGTTCTTGCTGATATTGGCTGCTAGCTCCTCTAAAGATACTGGGCCAAACGTGAAAGATAAGTCAGTGCTGGTTTTTGACTTGTCAATGAAAATTACTGATGGCGAACCTAGTTCCGGCGAACTGTTTCAAAACACAATATCAGGTGTGGATGACGAAAGGATATCACTCCGCAAAGTTGTGGAAACTTTGGAAAAGGCCCGACGCGATCCGCGAATTGTCGGGATCTACCTAGATGCAACAAAGACAAGCCAAGCTAGTAACGTCGGCTATGCCTCCCTTAAAGAAATCCGGAAAGCGCTGGAGGAGTTTCGCGCTGCTGGGAAAAAGATTGTCGCCTATGGCAGTGATTGGAGTGAAAAGGAATATTACGTTAGTTCAGTGGCAGATTCCATTGTACTTAATCCTCTGGGAATGATGGAAGTCAACGGTTTGAGTTCACAGCCGATGTTCTTAGCGGGAGCATTGCAGAAATATGGCATTGGTGTTCAAGTCGTGCGGGTGGGTAAATTTAAGGGAGCTGTTGAACCGTTTATCCTCACAAAGTTGAGTCCAGAAAACCGCGAACAAACTCAGAAATTGTTGGATGATGTTTGGGGAGAGTGGCGCACTGCTGTAGGCGCAAGTCGGAAAATTGAACCTAACCAGTTGCAAGCGATCGCAGATAATCAGGCGCTACTGGAAGCTGCACAAGCTAAAACCAGCGGTTTAGTCGATCGAGTCCAATACCCCGATCAAGTGGTGACTGACCTGAAAAAGTTGACAGATAGCGATAAAGACGACAAAACATTCCGACAAATTAGCCTGAATAGCTACGCCCAAGTTTCCGGCAAATCTTTGGGTGTAGAACGTAGCTCCAAAAATCAAATTGCCGTTGTTTATGCTGAGGGCGAGATTGTCGATGGTAAAGGAGAAGATGGGCAAGTAGGAGGCGATCGCTTTGCGAAAATCTTCAACAGACTGCGACAAGATAAAGATGTGAAGGCTGTTGTATTACGAATTAATAGTCCTGGTGGTAGCGCTACCGCATCTGAAGTCATGCAGCGAGAAGTGAAATTAACTCGTGAGGTAAAACCAGTTGTAGTGTCAATGGGTGATGTCGCCGCCTCTGGTGGTTATTGGATTGCTAGCGACTCTAACCGCATTTTTGCCGAACCAAATACGATTACAGGCTCAATAGGGGTGTTTGGGGTGCTATTTAATGGGCAAAAGCTGGCTAATGATAATGGCATTACCTGGGATTCGGTGAAAACCGGAACCTATGCTGATAGTCAAACAGTTTCGCGTCCGAAATCGCCTCAAGAGTTAGAAATTTATCAGCGCAGTGTTAACCGCATTTATAATATGTTTTTGAATAAAGTTTCTCAAGGTCGGAAACTCCCAGAGCAAAAAGTGGCAGAAATTGCTCAAGGAAGGGTTTGGTCGGGTGTGGCGGCCAAGGAAATTGGTTTGGTGGATGAAATTGGTGGTTTGAATACTGCGATCGCCTATGCTGTTAAGCAGGCAAAATTAGGAGAAGACTGGGAAGTGCAAGAATATCCTCGCACTAGCAGCTTTGGAGAACGCTTTTTTGGGCGTGCAACAGAAGAGGCGCGGACTGCTTTTGGAATTGAGGGTACGCAACTCAAACAATCCAATCCCCTCACCGCTGAATTTCAGAAATTGCAACAGGAAGTAGAGATTCTGCAAAGGATGAACGATCCACAAGGGGTTTATGCCCGCTTGCCTTTCAACTTGAAGATTGAGTAGATATTTTTTTGAGCATCAATGGGCAAAAACTCAATACAGTTCAGATAAACCCAAAGCACAGATTGTAGAGACGCGATTTATCGCGTCTTGAAAGACCAATTACCTACACCAATAACCCTTAACCCAAGCGTATTAGGCAAAACTTACCGAATACTAATTTGTGAAACTAGTTTTGAGGCTTTGTAGTCAGGATTTTAGTGCTAAGAAAATAAAGACCAAAGTCCTTACTACAAAATTGTTTACCCATAATTTTAAAGACAAACCAGTACGGCGAAGCCCATGAGTTTGCCTCGCCAGCCATAAACCAGCTGACATTTGCTGCTCGGATGTGTAAAGTAGTTGAGAGTCAACTACAATTTCCAACCTTTGACAGAATTTTAGATTTGGAATTTTGCTGAAGCAGCCCAATTAAACAGTGGCTCAAGTATGGAAAAATCTAAAATTTTTTATCTAAAGCAAGTGTATTTACATACCGACCCAATTTAAAGTCTAAAATACAAAATTGAGTAAAACATCCATCTATGGCTAGAAAAACACAACGTCTTTTGCTGCTAATTGTTTCTTGTAGTATCACTGGTGTAATTTTAGGAGGTACTGCTGGTTGGGCAGAAAGTAGTCTCTGCCTGGAAGACAGTAAGGTTACAAATGAGTGCCTAACTCAAGATCCATTCCAAAAAACTATCCAAGGAATGAGTACTGGATTGTTAGCTGGCGCTGGGGCCGCTTTCGGTGCAGTCTGGCAGTTACGGAATGAAGATTGAGTATGAACTACTACTAACCCGGAACTCCGGGTTAGATTAGGTTTCTGTACTAATTAGCCAGTGCCTTCACTTTGACTTTTGCCCAGCATTAAAGTCATGTGAGTCAATTATTCTAATTTATGTGGCTTTAGAAGAATAGCGATCTATTAATGCACGACCAAATTTATGGTGTTGTTCAGCTAGATATTGAGGAGAGATAAACTGAGCATTACCCATGAAGCGATACACCCAGCGACAAAACTCCTCCAGCGATCCCTCAGGAAGTTTAACAATATAATCTACGTAAGCAGGTTTGCCATTTTTTCCCTTAGGCCCTAGTTTGATATCTTGCTTAGTATGTCGCTTCTCCCCCTCCTGAATAAATTCCATAACTTCAGGAAAAAATCGAACTTGCACTTCCACAAGCTTTAGTCCTCCATGAATCGACTGAGCAAGGAAACTGCACAGCATTATTTTACTAAAACTCTGGCTGAGAGAGTTTTATGAGTGCTTACAGACAGCCTTTCTTACTTTTTTTCCTAGCGTGAATCCTCAATGACTACTTAGACTGTGGCTGGCTTTGCATGTGGCGGTGGCTAGATCATTTGAATTTCGGGACATCAGGCTAGTAAGGGCTGATTATAAGTGAGTTGTTTTTTTAGTTTAAGTTTCTATATTATGTGTGATTTTACTGAATTACAAACAATTCGTAATAATTTTCGAGATGATTTAACACAATGGTTTGATATCGCACATACTCTTGTAGCTTTAGCTTCACTCGGTAGTGATACAGTATTTGAAAACCTTGATATCAATCCGGTTTATAGTTTTCGTGTTCCTATTAAAACTAGCTTAGGATTGAGTTTAGCAAGTATCAACGACTTAAAATATTCAAAAATGGGTGAAATTTATTTAAATCATAAATTAGCTATTCCAGAATTAATTTTTGAGCGCCTTATTCAGCTTTGGTATAAGTTCCTTAATCAAATAGTAGAGCAACTTGTAAAAGAAAGTCTTGCAGGTAGTCAAAATTATCCTGAAATAGAAAAACTAATAATCAAATCAAAAGGTAAAGAGGAAATTATAAAATTAATTTGTAAAGAGTTTGAATTTGATATTAAGAATATCAAAAAAACGAAGAAAATTGAAAATTATCTTGGACAAAAAATAGATGCTGCTCATCATCAAAATATAACTGTAGCTATTATTCTTAGGAATTTACTAGAACATAATAAAGGTATTATTCGGGAAAATGACTTAAATAGTTTAAATAGTAACTCTATTAAATTAATTAATGATTCATGTCAAGAACAAAATTTTTTACTTGGTGAGAAAGTTAAAATTACTATTTATGAAGTATACAAATTAAAAAATTTGCCGTATCATATTTCTAAACAATTGATTCCAGATTAATTATATTAATTTTCACCTCTCCAATTTAAACAGTTAGACTAAAAGAGAAATTTGCTAGAAAAGCGAGCGCACTGCGTTAATGCCATTTATCAAGCATTTACAGGGACTTATAAGCTAAATGTGGCAAAAAGGGAATTATCACACAGCAAAAAATATCATTTAGGCTTTACCAGTAAGGAATCACAAGCAAAAAGCAACAGTGTATAATAAGACTTATTTACCACAAGCTAGTCTTTAACTATGTCCAAGAAAGACTCTCAAAAGAAAAGAGATCAACTACAAGATCCATACACTTGGATAGCAGAGCTTAATAAGAGTAATGATAGAGCTTGTGTAATTGTGGGTGCAGTATTTTTAGAAATTCAACTTGAACAACTTCTTATGAATTTTCTGGTTGATGATAAGAGAAAAGTAGAAAGATTATTTGATTTTAATCAGCCATTAGGCAGTTTTAGCTCAAAGATAAGCATGGCTTACTGTCTTGGGCTTATTGGTTCAGCATTATTCGACGATATCACTATTATTAGAGATATTAGAAATGATTGTGCCCATGAGTTACAAGCTATAGATTTTAGTAACCAAAGCATAGCTGACAAATGTAAAAACTTTAAATTATTTAGAAATGTGATTGATCATACAGGTCAACCAGCATCTACTAGAGATCATTTCTTATCTGTAGTAAGTTTAATCTCAATTTATTTAGCTACTGAAATAGAAGAAGCCCAAAAAGAAAAGAGAATAATTCAAGGCGATCTTGCTATAAGTGATGAAGAAATAGTTAGATTACCCCGCTAAATGATTGTGTATCTAAATTACTAGAGTAAATTCCCAGATAATCAGTATTCGTCATCGTGGAGAATATTTACAAGCGATCGCATAATACATGGACGATAGCAAGGCATTGTTTGATTACTGGCATGACCGAGTTCGGCTGAAAAACAATGAGCTAATTGCAACTCCTGGACACGTCAAAACCCAGGATCATTGTCTAACTGTGCTATCCGTTGCAGCTAACACTTAGCTGCAACAGACTGAATCGATATCTGGGTTGGGATGCAAAGAAGTAAGCCTATGGGTGCATTTGCTTTCTTGGTAGCTTATAGAGAATAATCACAAATAAAGCAGCTTTGGCATCTTCGTGCGAGAGAATAAATATAAAATATGGCGATCGCAATCGATTTTGGTACTAGCAACACAGTCATTGCTCGTTGGAACCCTGTAACCCAGCAGCCAGAAACCCTGACTCTACCAGGTTTATCAATTAAACAAAGTCTCAATCCGCCACTGATTCCCAGCTTGGTTTATGTTGAAGACGCAACCCAAAATAAAGTCTTAGTAGGGCAACAAGTACGCGATCGCGGTCTTGACCTCAAAGGCGAAACGCGATTTTTCCGCAGCTTTAAGCGGGGTATTGGTGCAGATATTCAAGGTTTCTTACCCGAACTAGATGGGCAAATTGTCACCTTTGAGCAAGTAGGACAATGGTTCCTCACCCAGGTGATTGAAGAACTAGCACCCCTGCAAGGTGGTTTAGATTCTTTAGTGTTAACCGTACCCGTAGACAGTTTTGAAGCTTACCGCCACTGGTTGGGGAAAGTTTGTCAAGCCCTTCCCGTTGAACAGGTGCGGATGCTGGATGAACCCACAGCTGCCGCCTTGGGTTATGGCTTGGCAGATCAAGAAATTCTCTTGGTGATTGACTTTGGCGGCGGGACTTTGGATTTGTCCCTTGTCCGGTTAGATCGAGGCGTGCAAGCAACCACAAAACCACTCGGATTTATCCTCAAGTGGGGTAATAAGTCCCTGGCTGAAGATTCAAAACAAAAAGTCAAAACTGCCCGTGTCCTGGCGAAAGCTGGGCAAAATTTGGGTGGTACTGATATTGATAATTGGTTAGTAGATTACTTTGCCAAAACTCAAGAACTGGCGGTAAGTCCCTTAACAACACGATTGGCAGAACGGGTGAAAATTCAACTATCAACCCAAAACCAAGCTAGTGAAGTTTATTTTGATGATGAGACATTTGAAAGCTATGAACTGGAACTAAACCGCGACACTTTTGAAAATATCCTCAAAGAACATGCATTTTTTGAGTTACTAGATGAGTCGATGACGACACTGTTGCAGCAAGCAAGACGCCAAGGGATAGAACTTCCAGATATTAATGCAGTTTTGTTAGTTGGTGGGACGGTGCAATTGCCGGCAGTGCAGACATGGATCAAACAGTATTTTGAGCCAGCAAAAATCCGTTGCGAACGTCCCTTTGAAGCGATCGCTCAAGGTGCATTACAGCTAGCTCAAGGGATACAAATCAAAGACTTTCTCTACCATAGTTATGGTATCCGCTACTGGGATCGTCGCAATCAACGTCACAAATGGCATTCTCTAATTAAGGCTGGACAAGCATACCCGATGAGTCAACCAGTGGAATTGGTCTTAGGCGCTTCTGTAGAAAATCAGCCCAGCATTGAATTAATTATGGGAGAATTGGGAGCAGATACAGGTAGTACTGAAGTTTATTTTGATGGCGATCGCTTGATTACTCGCCGTCTGGACAGTAATGAAACCAACGTCAAACCCCTCAACGATCAAGAAGGCGCGAGGACAATTGCCCAACTGACACCAACAGGATATCCCGGAAGCGATCGCATCAAAATTTTCTTTCAAGTTGATGAGCAACGCTTTTTGCGAATCACAGTTGAAGACTTGTTAACGAATGATACGCTGTTGGAAAATCAACTTGTGGCACAGTTGAGTTAATTAACTAAAAGGATTTAAAAGTGGGATACCGCAACCGTCGAAATCCCGGATGTTGCGCGTTACTAAGGTCAATTGATGAATTTGAGCAGTAGCAGCAATCATCATATCTGCTTGGGTGTGTGTTTTCCCACTTAATCTTAGTTGACCTCGCAATTCACCAGAGCGCTTGGCAATTTCAATGGTGATGGGCAATACTTGGCAGTTATTTTCCAAAAAGCTCTCGAACCATATTTGAATTCTAGAGTTGGGCTTGGATGTCAGTCCATAAAATATTTCTTCAACGGTAATTGCACTCAGAACTATTGAGGAAACTCTTTCTGCCCATTTCAGTACACCAGAGTTAGGTTGAAGTCTTACTAATTCGCTGAGAATGTTAGTCTCACAGAGAAAAGTCATCAATGGCATCAGTGAAAAGGCTAGGACGGTCTTGGCGGGAGGGTACTTCGAGGATATAATCTTCTTCAGCAGCTATCTGAGGTAGTTCTTTGAAGGCATCAGCTAAAGAAAACTGTTCACGCTGCTTGCGCCACGTCAAGAATTCCTCAAACATCTCAGCTTCAACAACAACAGCTACTAGTTCATTTCGGTTGTAGATGAGTTGCGGTTCTTTAGTTACAGCATGAATTAGTTCGGAGAACCTCTGTTTCGCTTCTGCAATTCTCCAATTCATTGTCCTGCTTCTTTTATTGATAATCACGTCTATTATAGACATGATTTATGTCTATAATTTCGTTTTCGCCAGAGAGCGATATCTATGACAGGCTATGCCTATACTCCTTTCTTCTCATTCCAGCCGAGTTATTTCTATTTGCCCATCTTTAACCAACCAAAAACTTGATTGACGGTTAGTGCAAGTTGAATTTCTGGTAATACAGGCAAAAAATCTTCTCCCTGGAGTAACACTGGCTGTTGCTCCGGTACAAATACCAAAATACTGAGGTCATCAGGGTCAAGAAACCATCCCAGGCGGCTGCCATACTTCAGACAGTGAAGAATGTTCCCAATTACTTTGTTGGGTTTTTGTTCTGGCGAAAGAATCTCAATCGTCCAGTCTGGTGGAAGTTCAAAATTATCAGGTACTTCATTATCAATGGTGAACGGTATGTGTTCCCAGTGAAATACAGCTACATCAGGTACAATTGAGCGCTCCCCAAAAGTACACTGTAATTCGGGAAATGCATAGGCAATCTTCTGATTCTCCGTGACTTCATTGACAACAGCACAGAGTTTACCTTGTAAGCGGCTGTGTCTCCCTTTCGGCATTGGCTTTTGAATAATCTCACCGTTAATATATTCACTTGCAGGCTTTGTTTCTGGGAGCTTCAGAAACTCTTCCAGGGTGAGAGTTTGGGTAGTTGTGGCGCTCATAGCTCCTGAATCCCTCGAAGATGTGTTTTTAGTTTAGCAGTATATATGGACAGGTGCGTTCACGGAGTATAACGCACCTGTCCATACATCAACGTAAGAATTGCAGCAACGATCAATTCATCATCGCGATAATTCGTTATTGAAACTCTTAATTACGAATTACGTAGTTTGCTTCTCGCCGGAGGCGAGTATTAGGAATTATTTCCGCACCACTACTAAAGTTCCTGTTGAAGCCCAGTTGTAAAGATTGCGAGCTTGCTTAACAGGTAAATTTACGCAACCGTGACTAACTGGAGTCCCAAAACGGTTATGCCAGTAAGCACCGTGGATGGCATAGCCTCTGTAGAAATACATTGTGTAAGGAACATCAGGAATATTGTAGCCCCTACCTCGCATCCGGTGAGTGCGATACTTGGAATTAATCCGAAATCTACCTATGGGTGTGGGGGTCGATCGCTTACCACCGGAAATTCGGTATGAATGAACAAGTTTATTACCTTCCCATGCACGTAAACGTTGTTCTGACAAGTCAATTTCAATCCAGCGAGGTTGGGATGTTTGCCTGATATAAGATCCAGTGATGCCGTTTTCATCAACTGACGTGGCTGTTGCTGTAGTCGAGTTGGGTGTACCTGTTAACGGTGATGACCAAGAAAATAAAGTCACCACCATCAGCGCCACGCCTGTACAAAAAGTTCCTGAAGAACGAATTCTACCACTGCGAATCCAGGATTGCATTATGCCTCACCTTCTAAACTACGCAAAAATTATGAAGTGAAGTAATTTTCTGGAAAACTACTAATTTCCAAATAGACTACTCACTTCCTGTAGAGGATTTACGCAATTCATCCGCTAATATCGCAATTTTGCCCTTTGCCTTTGGTTAAATGATGAGTCTTAACTAATGACTAATGACTAATTACAAAGGACAACCTTTACAAAAAATCTGTCATTTAAATGCCTAAATGCAAACTTCCCCCAAATTCATATTTGCATTTGTAATTTCACACAGAAATTGCCAGGATTTACACTGATATTTTTGGGCAAATCGTTAAATGCCCTCTTCTATATTTTATTTCATGTTCAGTAATTCCGACTCCGAAGATTCCCAGCAAGATTTTATGCTGGGAATCACTTAATTGTCTTGATTTGTTGTTATTTATGATTTTGCTTAAATTGCCTTTTGGTTGCTTCACCTACTATTTCTGGATGACTACTGGTGTCCCTACTGATGCCCACTCGAATAGCCATTTTGCATGTTTAGGTGCGAGATTCACACAGCCGTGGCTGACTGGAGTGCCAAACCTTTTATGCCAGTAAGCACCGTGAATACCGTAATTACCTTGGTAAAACATCGCATGAGGAACGTTGGGAACATTGTAGTTTTCTCCCCGCATCCGCGTAGTTTTGAATTTGGATTGAATATTAAAAGTACCAACAAGAGTGGGAGTGGCTTTTTTGCCAGAGGAAATAGCACTTCCATAAACCACTCTGTCACCTTCCCAAGCTATTAACCGTTGTTTTGAAAGATCAATTTGAATCCAGCGCTTATCCGATTTTTGTAATGTCTGGATTTTTTGGGCAATCACTTGATCTTTGGAATTCGCCCAAACTTCACTCGTTCCAGTAGTAGTAAAAACACTTAAGGACAGTGCTGTACCAGTGAGTAGTATTTGTAAGCGACGCACCCAGTCAGAATAAATTAGTTTTTTCATTTTAGATACACTCACACTCAAATCATGGGGTCTTGAGAAACTTATCAGTTTTCACCTTTATTTCCCTATCTATTACTTTAATAGACGTGAATTTTTGATGATTTGTTCTAAGTTAACCTAACTGTCGCATCAGCTTTCTTGCCTGAGTTGCGATCGCCTCCCAATTTCCATCTGTGACAAGCTTTTTGGGAAATAATTCACCGCTCAAACCTACAGCGATCGCTCCGGCTTGCAAAAATTCTTTAGCATTTTCTAGTGTGACGCCGCCAGTAGGAATTAAGGGAATCTGACCTAGTGGCCCTTGCAAACTTTTGATATAATCAACCCCTCCCACTGCTTGCACGGGAAATACTTTTACACAACTAGCACCCTGACTCCAGGCGGTAACAATTTCTGTAGGAGTCAGCGCTCCTGGTATAATAGGCACATTTTTTTCTTGTGCTGCTTGAATCATTTCCGAATCAACATGGGGTGTGAAGAGGAATTGTGCCCCAGATGCGATCGCTTCTTGTAACTGTTGCACATTGAATAGCGTACCAGTGCCAATGGTACAGGCTGGTAATTTTGAGCGTAGTTGACTAATTAATTCCGCGGCGCGATCGCTATTCCAGGTAATCTCAATCAACTGCATTCCCCCAGATGCTACAGCCATTGCCATTTGCTGTCCCACTTCCATTTTAGGGGCGCGGATGACTGCGATCGCTCGATGTTTTTCCAACTGTGATAACCAAATTTGATTAGGCATTTTGACTAGGGATTGGGGATTGGGGACTAGGGACTGAGAACTAGAGAATAGTTTTCACTCTAGATAAATACCTAATTTCCAATACTAATACCCAGTACCTAATACCCAATGCCCAATAACCTTAAAACTTGCTTCTTGTATCAAGTTATGAGATATTAAATACAAATATCGTTAAACCTATCGACTTACCGTAGTTTAGAACTAAATACCTCAGCCTTTAAGTATAAAGGAGTAATTAAAATGACAATTGTGCGACAAAACACAGCAGCATCCTTAGCAATTACCATTCACAATTCCAAAAGCGTGAATATAAGTAACCTGTGGAAGCTTATGCGACTAAATGCAAATGGATTTTGGTGGCGCACTAAGGCATATGGAACGATTCTGGGAGTTATGTTGCTAACCTTGGTGAGTCTGATTTTTCTAAGTATGCATTGGTCTTATCACAGACTGTTCCCATTTCTCAGCCATCGAGTTATTGACAGTAATTGGGATAAGCAATTAAAAATTAAAAGCTAGAAATGTACCCTTACAGGGATCTTGCTACGTTTAGCGTCTGGTAGAGAAGAAATGCAATTATGGATTTCCAGAAATTAAATTATCCCATTTTTAGAGCCAAGACGATGATCGGATTCTTCCTCCCCTGCTCCCCCTGCTTACACAACGATGGGACATTTTTTTAATTGGAAGTCCCTTATGGCAGGTATCCTGGCGATGCCCAAGTGAGGAATGGTAGTAATAAAGTTGCTACGACTACGCCTGTCGTAGACATTGCCTGATTTTGCTTCCTTTACATTACTTTAGAGACAGTCGTTGAAAACTCAGCTTAATTCTTCTAGTAGAGGAGAGAGCTAACTAAAATGCATATACTGCAATTACCAAGCAATAGTTTGATAAGCCCCTAGTTAAAGACCTGCTAGGAGCTTTTTTTTAACCTCGTAGCAATAAAACTATTCCTTATGGATATTAATAGTTAATTCTGATGGAAGATGGAGCCAAATATGAACATAGTTAATATGTATTTGTAAGTCAAAAACGTTTACCAAACTAATAACAATGAATATTCTTGCTTGGATTGTTTTAGGTCTAATTGCTGGTGCGATCGCAAAAGCTATCTACCCTGGTCATCAAGGTGGCGGAATTCTGGGAACAATCTTGTTAGGAATCATCGGTGCTTTTGTTGGCGGTAGCTTAGGCGTATTTTTCAGTACAGGAACGTTAACATTAGCAGCTCCTACTCTTAGTATTCCTGGTATTGCGCTAGCAGTTCTTGGTGCAATTGTTGCAGTTTTCCTATGGAACTTAGTAACCCGTCGCGGTGCTGTATAAAAGCAAGTTGCGTACAATCAATGAGGGGAATTTAAAAAATTCATTTAAATATTGTGAATTAAATCAAAAAAGTAGTGCTAGCCTGTCATTAGGGTGGCACTATCTTTTTGATTATTGATAAACAAAATAATAATTGGTGTAATCTAATATCGTGCGATCGCTGTTAAGGAACTTCTAATTAAAAAAATATCCATTAATCGTAGGGTGTGTTAGCGATAGCGTAACGCACCGCGACAGACCAAGATAATGTATGGAGAGACCAAGATGATGTGTAGAGCGTTATGAGGTTCCGTCTAACGCAACAAAATATTTTACCCTTCTCCCTCTGTATACCGTCACGTTAGAAGGGATTTTTGTATGTATTATGAGCCAAGGAAGTTTGAGTAGCAGTGTTGGCAGAATAATTTATCCAGACTCAATTCCTTGAGATTAAAGCGGAAAGAATTTAATTCATCCGCTTTTAAATGTGTAATTGATACAAGCGAAACCCTTTTTTAGCATCTACATCAAATTTCAACCCAACTTCCATTCCCCTACTTGTTTGCACCTCATTAACCGATATGTCATTAATCTTAATGCTCTCAATACTAGCCAAATAGCAGCAAGATGACCCTTCATTAACTAGGAAAAGACTACTTCCGATTGATAAAATCGTTTCCTCAACCTTTGCTACCCCAGCTTCATGCTTCTTATACCACTCAGTAATTCTACCAACCTCCTTAGCTTGACCTATTGATTTCTTGCGCTCAATAACCTTATAAGTGACCAACTCAGCAAGTGCTTGACACAAAGTTTCGACAAAATCACATATTGAGTTCTGGCCAAAGTTCTAATCCAGTTAATATGAGACGATTTTCATAAAAATCCCGAAGGGCGGTAATTCTCTGTTGACCATCCATTACCTCATAAAAGTTAAACTCCTTCTCGTAAAGAACAATTGGAGGAACAGGAATGTTGATCAAAAACGACTCGATAAGTCGTGATTGCATCTTTTCATCCCACCGATCCCTTCTTTGGTAAAAAGGGCGTACATCCATATACCCAGGCTTCTTTAGTGCATCGACAAAACTCGGAAGTTTTTCACGGTTCATTTCAGTGAGTATTCTTTGCTCACCAGACTCATACTTGTTGTTAATTTCACTATCAGACATTTGGATGCGATTCTGGAAGGCTGATGCTTCCCACATCTGTTCTTCAGTTGGTGCAAGTTGCATTGACTACATCCCCTACAAGGGCAGCGTGATACGATATTAAACTAGCTGAATATAGCCTAGCGCTTTCTTATGCGGCAAAGTTTTATGATGTAAGTCAATAACAAAGCTGCATTGAACTTAGGTAAGTATAAATACACTAAAATCTAGAGTTTTCATGAAATTTTCAAGAAGTTGCACTAGTCGCTACACACAAAGCGACAATGTTTCGTTAAGCTGTAAGCGCTATGATTAAAGTATATTGAACGTCTTATGCATTGGTTGTTATCTGGGCCGTTGAGTATAGAGAAATTGACGGTTAACATTGCAGGCTTGCCCGCATCGTTACAAGGTAAGAAGCTGGTGCAGTTGTCAGATTTTCACTACGATGGTTTGCGGCTGTCGGAAAATATGTTAGAAAAAGCGATCGCAGTTACTAACGAAGCTGAACCAGATTTAATTCTATTAACTGGTGACTACGTAACTGACGATCCGACGCCAATTCATCAACTGGTACTTCGACTCAAACATCTGCAAAGTCGCAGTGGTATCTATGCTGTTCTTGGCAATCACGATATACATTACAAACACGCAAAAGCAGAAGTTACAGATGCTCTTACTGGCATTGGAATTCACGTCCTTTGGAACGAAATTGCCTATCCACTAGGAAAAGAATTGCCACTTGTTGGACTAGCAGATAGTTGGTCACGGGAATTCCACCCTGCACCAGTTATGAACCAGCTAAACCCCAACACACCTTGCATAGTTTTATCCCACAATCCAGATACTGCGGAGATATTACAAGCATGGCGAGTTGATTTACAATTATCTGGTCATACTCACGGTGGTCAAATTGTGATTCCCGGAATTGGCCCTGCAATGCATATTTACGAGAAGCTTGCAGAAAGATTACCCAAAAAAGTGCGGCGTCGAATCCCCTTTTTAGAAGAAAATGTTTCTGTAGTCAGGCATTGGGAATGGGCACAGGGTTTCCATCGGCTAGGAAAAAATCAGCTATACGTCAATCGTGGTTTGGGAACTTACCTCCCAGGACGCTTATTTTGCCGCCCAGAAGTTACTATAATCACCCTACAAGGTGAATGAGATAGGCCGGAGGTACGAGGAAAACCCCAGAACTAAATTCAGCGATTTCAAATAAATCAATTAGTTAATCGTATCTGGAATATGTGACATAAATTCTTGTAGTTTCTCAAGTTGCATTTTGATTTTTGGTAAGCTGTAAGCGCTGGTATGAGGAGTATCGGTTGCCTTATGCATTGGTTGTTTACGGGACATTTAAGAGTAGATAAAATCACGGTTAAGATTGCGGAACTTCCAGCATCTTTACAAGGTACAACGTTAGTGCAGTTGTCAGATTTTCACTACGATGGTTTACGACTGTCGGAAGATATGTTAGAAAAAGCGATCGCAGTTACTAACGAAGCTGAACCAGATTTAATTTTATTAACTGGTGACTACGTAACTGACGATCCGATGCCAATTCACCAATTGGTGCTTCGACTCAAACATCTGCAAAGTCGCTGTGGTATCTATGCCGTACTTGGTAATCACGATATCTATTACAGCCACTCAAAAGCAGAAGTTACACAGGCCTTAACTAGCATTGGGGTGCATGTGCTTTGGAATGAAATCGCCTATCCATTAGGAAAAGAATTACCATTGGTAGGACTAGCTGATTATTGGTCACGGGAATTTCACCCCGCACCAGTCATGAATCAACTAGACTCCGTTACACCCCGCATTGTTTTATCCCATAACCCAGATACAGCCAAGATATTGCAACAATGGCGCGTAGATTTGCAACTATCCGGTCATACCCACGGTGGTCACATCGTAATTCCGGGCATTGGGCCTTTAGTACTCTATTATAAAAAACTACTCAAACAAATTCCCAAAAAATTACGGCGTTGGGTAACATTTTTCCTGGGAGACTGTTCTAAAGTGGTGCGATATTGGGAGTGGGCACAAGGGTTTCACCAAGTAGAAGAAAATCAACTATATGTCAATCGTGGTTTAGGAACTTATAAACCAGGACGCCTATTTTGTCCGCCAGAAGTGACTGTAATTACCTTAATTAGTCATTAACAATTCTGAACTTTTTAATTAACTCAAAGCAGAAACCGCCTGAAGCTACGATGGATAAATATCAGCAGCTTGGGGCGGTTTCTTGAAGATTGAAGAATTCAGAAGTAAATAACTCAACGGGAACATCCACTTTTGGAAGAAACACCTAATCAGACAGCAAGTAAACCATTAAGATAAGCACAACGAACAGAGAGGATGTGATTAACACTTTCAATATTCCACTGTGCGCCAGAAATTTTAATCCTTAAGCCAATTTGTTTAATTGCAGACTCAAC